>NZ_OZ245771.1:3672474-4034961 GCF_965227715.1 Aestuariivirga sp.
CTTCGCCTCCATCTCGGAATTGTTGAAGTAGCTGCGCGAGCGTGTGTACTGGCCATAAAAGAGGTTCTGGTTCGCCCATTCGAAATCGAAGGCATAGTTCAGCGCGCGTCTCACCCGCACGTCCTGGAATTTCGGACGCCTGATGTTCAGGGCCCAGCCCTGCATGCCTTCCACCTGCTTGAGCTTGATTTCCTCCTTCACCACCCGGCCGGCGGTGATCGCAGGAAAGTCATAGCCCGTCGCCCACATCTTAGCGGAGCTTTCGGTGCGCCAGTCATACTGGTCGCCCTTGAAGGCCTCGAAAGCCACATTGGCATCGCGGAAATAAATATACTCGATTTCATCGAAGTTGTTCTGGCCCACATTCACGGGCAGGTCCTTGCCCCAGTAATCCGCCACGCGCTTCATGCGGAATGAGGTGCCGAGCTTGACGTCCGTTGCCGCATAGGCGCCTGAGCCCAGCGGCACTTCGAAGCTCGTTTCCTGAAGGTTGCGCTGGCGGCCGCTCGCGTCTTTCCCCGTCCACCAGTGTTTCGGCAACACCGGCAATTGTCCGGTGATCAGCGGAAGCTCCCGGTTGCCCGTCTGGGTGAAGGTGAAGGTTACTTCATGTTCGCCCGTCTGTTCGGCCTTGGCGATGTTCTTGTAATAGGAATTGTAGAAGGGGTGCGCATCGCGCAGCGCCTGCATGGACCAGATCACGTCATCGCCCGTCATCGGCGTTCCGTCATCGAAGCGGGCTTCGGGCCTGAGGCGGTAGACCACCATGGAGCGGTCTTCAGGGTGCCACACGCCGCTCGCCACCAGACCATATTCGGTCGAAGGCTCATCGAGCGCGGAGGTCAGGAGCGTGTCATTGTCCACAACGCCTGCCGCCTCTCCCTTGAAGGTATAGGGGTTCAGATTGTCGAATGAGCCGACAATGCCGAAGCGCACCCGCCCGCCCTTGGGTGCTGCCGGGTTCACATAATCGAAGTGCTTGAAGTCCGCGCCATACTTGACGTCCTTGAAGAGCGTGAGCGCGTGGCGGAAATCGCGGTCCTCCGCATGGGCGATCTGAACGCCGAACAGCTTGGCAGCAGGTGCAAGGCTCGCAAGCTTCAGGAGAGTGCGGCGGGACAGGGTCATGGGAAACTCCAGGCGGGACGTTGGCTGTAGATAAGCAACCCCGCGCGCAAAAGAAAACACCGGCAAGCAACTTGCCGGTGTTAAATCTTCGTGAGGTTTGCGGCCTTTACGGGGCAGGGAAAGGAACGGGGCTGTCTGACAGCGTCTGCAGATAGGCCAAGAGATTGGCGCGGTCTGCGTCCTTCTTGAGGCCGCCATAGGCCATCTTGGTGCCAGGGATCGCCGTCTTGGGCGAGGTGATGAAGGCGTTCAGCGCTTCATAGGTCCAAGGCTTGTCCTTCAGGCTGGCCATGGCTTCGGAATAGGAAAAGCCTTCATGCGAGCCGTGCATGCGGCCGACCACACCCCACAGATTGGGGCCCACCTTGTTGGGGCCGCCCTTGGAACCATCATGGCAGGCTTGGCAGGCCTTGAACACGGCCTGGCCCTTGGTGGCGTCCGCCGAGGCCAGCATCGTTCCCAGTGATTCAGCGGGGGCGGCCGGTGTTGCCGCCTCTGCTTCGCCAGCTGCAGGTGCCTCAGCAACTTCGATCGCGAAGCCTGGCTTTGCGGGTTCAGGGGAGCGATAGATGATGCCGCTCAACTCGTTGAGGCCGAAAACCACCAGCGCTGTGCCCAGCACCGCGCCCGCGATCTTGTTGAATTCGAAGCTGTTCATGAAGGTGGAGACCCCTTGAGCCGTCAGTCGGGCGCGGAAACTAGTGCTTTCTCAGCGCCGCCGCAATAGTGTAAGGGGGAGTTGTATCATTTTGCCGCGCCTTTCCCTAACCCCATGATTGATAATCAGAATACCATCGTCGTGATCCCCGCCCGCATGGCCTCGACCAGGCTGCCGGGAAAGCCTCTGGCTGACATCAATGGGCTCCCCATGATCATCCAGTGCTGGAAGCGCGCGGTGCAGGCGAATCTGGGTCCGGTGCTGGTCGCTGCGGCTGAGGTCGAGATTGCGGACGTCGTGCGCTCCCATGGCGGTGATGCGATTGTCACCAATCCGGCCCTACCCTCGGGCTCGGACCGCATCGCCGAGGCGCTTGCACTCAGGGATCCGCAGCGCCGCTTCGAATATGTCGTAAACCTGCAGGGTGACCTTCCGACAATCGATTCCCTCTCGATCCAGCGCTGCCTCGCGGGGCTGATGAACGAGCCAGCCGATATTTCCACAATTGCCGCCCGGATCGAGACGGAGGAAGACGTCGCCAACCCCAATATCGTCAAGGCCATTGCGCCCCTGGCCGAGCGGGAAGTGGCCTTCGCGAGGGATTTCGTGCGTCACGCCGGGCCGGAACACCAGCCGCCCTATTGGCATCACATCGGGGTCTATGCCTACAAGCGCGCGGTGCTGGAGAGATTCGTACGGCTTCCGGTCAGTGAGCGCGAAGCGGAGCGGAAGCTGGAGCAGATGCGTGCCATGGACAATGGCCTGCGCATCGTCGTCGTGCGGGTTGACACGGTGCCGCTGGGGGTCGATACGCCCGCAGAACTTGAAATCGCCCGCCGCATGCTGAGGAAAGCCTGATGCCCTTGAAGATCGCCTACCAGGGCGAACCCGGCGCCAATTCGCACATTGCCTGCATCGAAGCCTATCCCACCTATGAGCCCATGCCCTGCGGCACCTTCGAGGATGCCTTTCAGGCCGTGGCCGATGGTGAGGCCGCCCTGGCGATGATTCCCATCGACAATTCTGTGGCAGGCCGCGTGGCGGATATCCACCACCTTCTGCCGCGCTCCAACCTCTATATCATCGGCGAGCATTTCCTTCCCGTTCATCACCAGCTGATGATCGTGCCGGGGGCTGACCCCGCGAAGATCAGGACCGTCCACAGCCATGTCCACGCGCTGGGCCAGTGCCGGAAGGTGATCCGTGAACTGGGCCTCAAGCCCGTCGTCGCGGCGGATACGGCCGGTGCTGCGCGCGAACTCTCCGAGGGCCGCGATCCCAGCCGTGCGGCCATCGCTTCCCGCCTCGCCGCCGGAATCTACGGGCTTGATGTGATCCGCGAGGACGTGGAGGACGAAAGCCACAACACCACGCGCTTCGTCGTCCTCTCCGCCACCCCGCAGGATGCCGAGCCCGAGGACATTCCCGTCATCACCACTTTCGTCTTCCGTGTACGGAACGTTCCCGCCGCGCTCTACAAGGCCATGGGCGGCTTTGCCACCAACGGCGTCAACATGACCAAGCTCGAATCCTACCAGATCGAAGGTCAGTTCTCGGCCACGCAATTCTATGCGGATATCGAAGGCCACCCGTCGGAACGAAACGTGCGCCTCGCCATGGAAGAGCTGGAGTTCTTCACCAGCTATCTCCGCGTCCTCGGCATCTACAGGGCCTCACCCCATCGCGCTGAAATCGCCAAGCGCTTCGAGATGCTGGGGTAGAAAGAGCCCTCATCTCCCTTTGCGTTAAAACGGGAGAAGGAAAGACTGACATTTTTTTCCCTTCTCCCGTTGCAACGCAATGGGAGAAGGTGCCCGGAGGGCGGATGAGGGCCTCTCACCGCGGGTCGGCTCTCACCCCTCCAGCGCCGTCTTCACCAGCTCATGGGCAATCGCAAAGGGGTTGGCCGCATAGAGCCCGTCCGGGTGCTGGTGCGCCACCATCAGGCGGGCGTCCTCCGGCGAGAACCAGCGTGCATCCTCGAGTTCATTCTGGTCCAGCGTGATCTCTGCCGAGGCCGCCTCGCCAATGAGGCCGATCATCAGGTTGGACAGGAAAGGCCAGGGCTGGCTCGTCACATAGCGCACTGCGCCCACCCGGATGCCGGCTTCCTCGAACACTTCGCGGCGCGCCGCGTCCTCGATCGTCTCGCCGGGTTCCACAAAGCCTGCGAGGGCGGAATACATGCCGGGCTTCCAGGATTTCTGGCGCCCGAGCAGGATGCGGCCCTCATGGCGCACCACCATGATAACGACGGGGTCGGTGCGCGGGAAATGGTCCATGCCGCAGCCCGTGCAGTGGCGGCGGTAGCCCGCATCGGCCACTTCCAGCTTCGCCGCACAGTTCGAACAGAAGTTCCGCCGTTCATGCCATTGAATGGTGGAGCGCGCCTGGGCCAGAATGCCCAGCTCCTCGGCGGGAAGGGCCTCTTCCATCGCCAGGCTGCGCAGGTCGCGCAGGCCCTCTTTCTCCTCAGTCCGGCAGGCGAACCAAGGCGTGCCCTGTGGGTCGAGGCCCAGGAACACGGTGGGTTCCACTGAAGCCGCATTCGCCGTTTCGAGTTGCCCGTCCTTGATCAGCGTCGAATCGCCTGCAATGCGGATCAGCCTGGCGTCCGGCCGCTGGCGCTGCGCCAGAACCCACGCCGCATTGCTGCGGTCATTGGCGCGCCGGTCGAGCGGGTTCAGGATATAGGCAAGGGTCATGAGGGGAAAAGGGTCCGGAAGAAAACAAAGGCACCCGGGTTTTCACCCGGATGCCTGAACTCTGCAAGCCGAATGCGCTTGCCTCAGTTGCTGGCCGCCTTGGGCTGGGCCTGCTCGCGTTCCTTCAGCATGCCATCGACCACGACGACGGTCCGCTCGAGATCGGCGATGGCATCCTCGAGTTCGACCCGCTGCTTGCGCAGGGCTTCAAGGCGCTCGCGCATCTTGGTCGAGGCGATTCGCAATTGGGTGAGCTGCCCGTCCCGCAGGTTGTAGAGATCGAGCATCTCCTTGATCTCTTCCAGCGCGAAACCAACCTTCTTGCCGCGCAGAATCAGCTGCAGCCTGGCCCTGTCGCGATAGCTGAACAGCCGCGTCCAGCCGCGGCGCGCCGGGTGCAGAAGGCCTTTCTGCTCATAGAAACGCAGCGTCCTGGGCGTTACGTCGAACTCGCGGCACAACTCGGTGATCGAATAGGTCCGATCCCGGTTTGAACGCTCCTTGGTGGTCTCAGTCATCGTCATGCTCACGCTCCCAAATCGGAATGTCTTGTGCCGCTGTTACCCCCTGATATAGGCCGCCAAGGGGCGGTTGTGTATCCCCTCGCGTCAAATTTAAGCGCCAAGGTGAAGGCGGAGCGTTAATGGCCAGGCTGCCCCGCACACCCGCCAGGGCATGGATTCACATTAATGGATCAAGTGGTTAACTGAATATTTACCAAACTCGTTAACGATTGGTCAGGGAAATCCCGTGCCGTTTTCATGGCCTTTTCATGATCGGGTGGGGTTTCGGTTCGATTTGGAAAGACGAGAAGCACATGAAGCCGGGCATTCCCTGGAGCGTCAAGGGCGTGGAACCCGAGGCCCGCGAGGCGGCGAAGCTTGCTGCGCGCCGGTCCGGAATGACGCTGGGTGAGTGGTTAAATAGCGTGATTTTCGACCAGAGCGAGCATAGTCTGGGCTCGTCTCCTCTCGCTGATTCGAACGCTTGGGAAAATTTCGTGTCCTCTCCACCGCCGCCCCCAGACTCTCCGCGCCCGGAGCCCTCGCGACCTTCTTCTTCCCGTGGAGCCTCGTCCGAACGCCGGGATGATAACGCGCTCCGCCTTCAGGACATTGCCCAGCAGCTGGCAAGCCTCGCGCACCGTGAGCGCCAGTCGGCTCCCATTCCCGCGCTGGACCGCAGCCAGGCCGCCGAGCGCGAGGAATTCGAGCGCATCGTCGAGCGTATCGACGAAAATGAACGCCAGACCGTCGAGGCGCTGACGGCCGTCAACGAGCGGTTGAACCGGCTGGGCCAGCAGCTCGCCCAGATGAGCCGCTCACAGACCAGTTTTGAACGCCCGGAAGACGTGCCGGGCTATTCCGTCCTCGAATCCGCCATCCGCAACGTGGTGGAGCACATCGAGGTCAGCGAGAAGCGCACCCGCGATTCGCTCAAATCCATGCAAGAGCGGCTGGGCGAAATCGCCGGCCGCGGCAACCAGATGCCCACCGGCGAGGACATCATCCGCGCCGCGCCCATTCTCTCCAATCTCGAGTCCCGCCTGTCGGACATGCTGAACCGCATCCAGCGCTCCGAAGGTCTCGTCACCGAACGTATCGAGGGCGTGAAGGTCTCCGCCCAGCAGATGGCGAACCAGGCGCAGTCCTCGGCCGTCACCGCCGCACGGGGCGAGTTACGGGAAATGGAAACCCGCATGCTCGCCACCCTGCGTGAGGCGCAGGCAGTGGCCACCGGACCTGGCTCCGTCACCTCGGAAATCGCGCGCCTCCATGGCGATGTGGCGGGCCTCGCCAAGCGCATGGAGGACGTCAAGGCCGCCACTGCCAGTGAGCGTGACCTGCAGTCGCTGCGCGTGGCGCTCGAACAGCTGTCCACGCGCGTGGCGCAAGGGCCGGACATGCGCCCGCTGGCTGATATGGACAAGCGCCTGGGCGACATCACCTGGCGGCTGGAGCAGGCCTCCGCCAGTCAGAGCGCGCCCCAGGTCAGCGCGCTTGAACAGCGGATAGCCGAGCTCGATCACCGGCTGGCCGAAGCCATGCTGCTGCAGGGCAATCCCCATGCCACTGCCCGGCTGGAGGAGAGCATCGCCGCCGTTGGCGCCCGCGTCGCCCAGACGGAAGAGCAACTCCACCATCTCGAAACCATCGAGCAGGCCATCCGCCAGCTTTATGATTCGCTCGACCAGGCGCGCAACACCGCGGGCGAAGCCGCGGAAGAGGCCGCCCGCCGCGCGCTCGAACGCTACAAGCCGCAAGCTGCCTTCGCGGGCCCCTCGCCGGAATTGAAGGCGCTGGAAGAAGGCCTGCGCGCCATCAGGGACAGCGCCTCTGGTGCCGAGCGCCGCCACCAGGAGACGTTTGACGCCGTCCACGAGACCCTGGCCCATATCATCGAAAAAATCTCCCAGATCGAACGCGCGCCGCAGCCGGCACCGCCGCCCGTGGCCGCCCCTTCGCTCAGCGAGCGCGTTTTCGCCCAGCCTCAGCCTCAGCACCAGTATAAGGCAGAGGCCCGGCCGCAGATCTTCGAGGTGGAGGCGGAAACGCCGCCTCCGCCCGCCCCTCCGCCCCCGCTCTCTTCGGGTGATGATTTCATCGCCGCAGCCCGCCGCGCGGCTCAGGCGGCCTCCACCAAGCCCTCGGCGCTCCGGTCCGAACTTGCGGCATCCAGCGCCATTGTCGCGGAGAAGAAGGGCTTCTCGCTTCCCCTGCTGGACCGTTTCCGCAAGAAGGCGGAAGCTCCCTCTGCCACAGCTGCGGCCGCCCCTGCGGAAGCACCTGCCACCCCCACCAAGACTGGCCGCTTCGGCAACGCCCGCCGCACGGCGCTCATCACTGCGGGCCTGGCGCTGCTGGTCGCGGCCTCGATCTTCGCCTATCGCAATCTGGCCGGCCCGGAGGCGGAACAGCCCAAGCAATCGAGTCGCATCGAAGCGCCGGCCGATGCCAAGCCCCTAGGCGTCAAGCTCGCCACCACCCAGCCCGCTGTCGTGCTGGAGCCGTCTGACCCGATCGTGACGAGCTCGCTGCCGCAAGGCTCCCTGGCCAAGGTTCTGTCGGAGCCCGCTTTGCCGCGGCTGGCCTCGCCCGCACCTGAAACCGGCACGGCGGCGCTCCGCACTGCCGCCGTCAATGGCGATGCGCGCGCCCAGTTCATCATCGCCGGGCGCTATCTCGAAGGCCAGGGCGTCGGCCAGGATTATGAGGCAGCCTTTTACTGGTACCAGCAATCGGCCTCGCGCGGCCTCGCCCCGGCGCAATATCGCATCGCCACGCTTTATGAGCTGGGCAAGGGCGTTCCGAAGGATGCCGCGCGCGCACTCCTCTGGTATGAACGCGCTGCGCAGAACGGCAATGTGCGGGCCATGCACAATGCCGCCGTCATCGCGGCGGGCGATCAGGCGGGCCCCACGGATTATGCCAAGGCCTTCCGCTGGTTCGAGGCCGCCGCTTCGCGCGGCTTTGCGGACAGCCAGTTCAACCTCGCCATACTGTATGAGCGCGGCCTCGGCACCGAGGCGAGCAATGCCCAGGCCTATTTCTGGTATTCACAGGCCGCCCGCCAGGGAGACCCCGATTCCGGCAAGCGCGCCGCAGTATTGGCCCGCAGCCTCGCGGACCCTGATCTCAAGGCGGTCGATGCCCGCCTCGCAAGCTGGGCGCCCGTTCCCTCGGATGACACAAGCAATGTCGTCACCGTCGTCGAGCCCGCGTGGAAGGAATCGCGCCTCAAGGCACCAGCCCGCAGCACCTTCAGCTGAGGCTTGCCTTTGCGCGCTGATGGCGGGCAAATAGCGTGATGAGTGACCAGCGCGTCAGCGCCCGCATTCCAGCTTCTGCCCTGAGCCTGGGTCTCATGGGGCTTGTTCCCTTTGCAGCAGGGGCGCTCTCCCTTTGGGTTCCACTGCCGTTTCTCAACGCGGAGACGGGGCTGAAGCTTGTGGTGGTCTATGGCGCGATCATCCTGTCCTTCTTGGGGGGCATCCGCTGGGGAACGGCCATTGGCCCCTATGACGCCCATCGCCAGGGCCGGGAATTTTCAACAAGCGTTCTGGGGGCTCTCGCGGGGCTCGCCGCCGTCTTTCTCCCCGCCATTCCCGGCCTCACGCTTCTGATCGCCGGCTTTCTGATGCAGGGCCTGTGGGATGTGACGAGCGCGGATGCCGGCCGGCTTCCGGCGTGGTTTGGAAGGCTCCGGATGATCCTCACCGCTGGCGCCGTCGTCTCGCTCGTCGCAGCACTCGGGGCGCTGCTCCTTACCTGACGTGGGAAGCCGGAAAGCGGTGCACGGCCTTGCCGCCGAGCATCCACACATGAAAGTCGCCGAACAACCCCGCAAAGGCGTCTGACCTGACGCTGAGTGCGCCCGTGTAGCTTCCGAATGCCGGCATGATCATCCGCCGCTCATCTGCAATGAAGCAGCGGCAGCGGATGCGCTGTCCGCGTGCCTCAACCGCCGCCGCCGGGTGCAGGTGCCCGGCAATTTCGAACATACCGTCCCCAAGCGAGCTTGGCTGGTGGCGCAGCGTAATGGGGCCCAGCGCCATCTCCTCGATTATAATGCCGCCAATGTCCTTCGGCGGAGCAGGGTCATGGTTCCCGGTAATCCAGATCGTGTCCGCGGAGGATGTGATGGCGCGCAGCAGCGCAAGGTCGCTCTGGTCGATGCGCTCGCGCGCGCCGCCGTCATGAAAACTGTCTCCTAGAAAAATCAGCCGCTCCGGCCTTGCCTCGATCATCGCCGCGCGAAGCTGCAACAGGGATTCGCGCGTGTCGTAAGGCGGCAGGTGCACGCCGCGCCGCGCCAGGCTCGTGCCCTTTTCCAAATGCAGGTCGGCAACCAGCAGCGCCTTCATCTCGGGCGCGAAGAGGGCTCCTGACAGGTCAGGAATGAAATCCATGCCGCCGAGGCTGATGCGCTGCGACCTAGACAAGCCGCATGGCCTCATCGATGAGTTCGTTCGCGGCTTCGGCGAGAAGGGCATCACGGCCTTCGCCGTAAACTGATTCGCGCCCGATATCCAAGAGGATGGGAACCGACAGCGGAGACACGGTCTCCAGCGCCTTGTGCACGATCTGCCCCTTGATCCGCCGCAGCATGTTGCCAAGCCGCCAGGCGTCGATCAACCCTTCCGCAGCGTCGTCCCAGGCGGCGCGCAGCAGAATGTGGTCCGGCTGGTGGGTGCGCAGCACGTCGTAAATGAGGTCGGTGTTCACCGTCATCTGGCGCGTAGTCTTCTCCTTGCCCGGTTGCCGCCGCTCGATCAGCCCGGCGATGATCGCCGCATTGCGGAAGGTGCGCTTCATCAGGGCAGACTCGGCCATCCAGGCTTCCAGGTCATCGCCCATCATGTCTTCGTCGAACAGCCGCCCGAGCGAAATCCGCCCTGCCGAAATGGCAAGGGACAGGTCCCGAACCATCCAAACCACCAGCGCATATTCGGATGCGACGAAGCCCAAGGGCTGCATTCCGGCGCGTTCGAGCCGCCGCGTCAGCAGCATGCCGAGCGTCTGGTGCGCCAGGCGCCCCTCGAAGGGGTAACACACCATGTAATGCTTGTCGGCGCGCGGGAATGTCTCCACCAGCATTTCGCCCGCTTGTGGAACGATGGAGCGGAAGCGCTGCAGGGAAAGCCAGCCCTTGACCTGCGGTGGAAGCTCCTGCCAGGCGGCGGGGTCGGCGATCATCTGCCGAACCCGCTCCGCCAGATAGGTCGAAAGCGGAAATTTCCCGCCCTGGTAGGACGGCACCATCGGCTCCCGGTCACTGGAGCGTGAGGCAAGTGCGCCGAATTCGTCGAGGCCCTCGAAACGCAGCACTTCACCAGCGAAAATGAAGGTCTTCCCGATCGTCAGCTGGCTGATGAACCACTCTTCAACCTCGCCTAGAACCCGCCCGCCCACGATCACGCGCTTTCCCAGCCGCCGTTTGGCATGGGCCAGCCGCACCTTCAGCATCTCGTCCTCAACGATCGTTCCCATGTTGAGGCGATACGCCATGGCAAGGCTCGGGTGCGAAAGCCGCAGCGTTCCATCGGCCGGCCGCTTCAGCTTGGCATAGCGTTCATAGGCTTTCAGTGCATAGCCGCCGGTCGCCACAAAATCCACGGCCTTGTCGAAATCCTCCCGGGTCAGGTTGCGGTAGGTCCAGGCGCTTGAAACCTCCGTATACAGATCATCGGCCAGAAAGGGCCCCGCGCAGGCCCGTCCCAGAATGTGCTGCGCCAGCACATCGAGCTTCAGCACCATGGGATATTCCGTGTCCTGCGCATTCTCCTCCGCCGCCCTCAATGCGGCCTGGCATTCCAGCACTTCAAAGCGGTTGGAGGGCACCAGCAAGGCCTCCGATGGCATATCCAGCCGGTGGTTCGACCGCCCGATCCGCTGCAACAGCCGGCTCGATCCCTTGGGTGCGCCCACATGCACCACAAGGTCCACGTCACCCCAGTCGATGCCCAGTTCCAGGGTCGAGGTACAGACGACGGCCCGCAACCGGCCTTCGCCCATGGCCGCCTCCACCTTCCGCCGCTGCGCCACATCAAGCGAGCCATGGTGAAGTGCGATCGGCAGATTGTCGTCATTGGCCTCCCACAAAGTCTGGAAGATCGCTTCGGCCTGAGACCTGGTGTTGACGAAGACCAGCGTCATCTTCGCCTTGCGGATCTCGTCATAGATCTCAGGAATCGCATAGAGCGAGGAATGCCCCGCCCACGGCACCCGCTCGACGGAGGAGAGGATGCGGATATGGGGCCTGGCCCCCGGCTGCCCCATCACCAGTGGAGCAGGCGCCGCCCCTGATGGCACCAGCCACGCCCGCAGCGCATCAGGGTCGGCGACGGTTGCGGACAGCCCGATGCGGATCGCGTCGGGCGCATGGGCCTTAAGCCTCGTCAGCGCCAGGGACAAGAGCACGCCGCGCTTCGAGGTGACGATTGAATGCAGCTCATCGAGGATCACCGTGCGCAGGTTCCGCAGCATGTGGCCGGCATGGGGGTCCGCCACCAGCAGCGACACCTGCTCAGGCGTGGTGATCAGAATGTCCGGCGGCTTCTGCCGCTGACGCAGGCGTTTGGAATGCGGCGTGTCGCCCGTCCTGGTTTCCACATTCACGGGAAGCCCCATCTCCTTCACCGGCGCCTCAAGGTTCCGTTCGATGTCGACGGCGAGCGCCTTCAGCGGAGAGATGTAGAGCGTGTGAATGCCCTCGCCAGAGCCCTTTTCGGTAATCTCGATCAGGCTCGGCAGGAAGCCCGCCAAGGTCTTGCCGCCACCTGTGGGCGAGATCAGCAGCACGCTCTCGCGCGCCTGGGCATGGGCCAGCACGCCCAGCTGGTGGGCGCGCGGCGCCCAGCCACGGGCCGAAAACCAGTCGAGGAAGCGTTGCGGCAGGCTCATATCGCCCTCAGCTTGACTTGGGACGGCGGCGGACGCAACAGCAGCCCATGTCTTCCGCCCTCCACACCCCGGTGACGCACCGTTCGGTTCTGGCCGTCGCCGTGCCGATCATGCTCTCCAACGTCTCGGAGCCCTTGATCGGTGTTGTCAACACTGCCGTCATCGGCCAGCTGAAGGAGCCCTACTATATCGGCGCCATTGCCGTGGGGGCATTGATCTTCTCCTTCATCTTCTGGGGCTTCGGCTTTCTGCGTTTGTCCACCGGCGGCCTCTCGGCCCAGGCGCTGGGGGCAGGGGACAAGCCGGAACTCGTCGCCGTTCTCATCCGTGCGCTGATGATCGGGCTTGCAGCGGGGTTGGGCCTCGTGCTGCTCTCACCCTTGATCCGCGAGGCCGCCTTCAACCTCATCGGCGGCTCGGCGGACGTCCGCGCCCACGGCGAGACCTATTTCAATTACCGCATCTGGTCCGCCCCGGCGGCGCTGTCCAACTATTGCATCATGGGCTGGTTCATCGGCCAGTCGCGCGCCAAGCTCGCCTTTTTGGTGCAGCTTGCCCTCAACCTTTCGAACATGGCGCTCTCCGCCCTTTTCGTGCTGGGCCTCGGCATGACGTCGGATGGCGTGGGCCTCGCCGCCCTCATCTCCGAATGGGCCGCCGTCACCTTGGCTTTGGTGCTGGCCGGTGTCATCCTCCGCAGCATGGGCGCGCACATTTCCTGGCCGCGCATTCTGGACCCGTTCCGCATCCGCCGCACGCTTCTGATGAACGGCGATGTAATGATCCGCACCCTCTGCCTGGTCTTCGCCTTCACCTTCTTCACCGCGCGTGGCGCTCGCGCCGGTGATGTGATCATTGCCGCCAATGCCGTGCTCCTCAACCTGTTCGAGGTGTCCGCCTATCTGATTGACGGGTTCGCCTATGCGTCCGAAGCCCTCGTCGGCCAGTCAGTGGGCGCCAGGGACAGGCAGCGCTTCCGCACTGCCGTCCGCCTCACCAGCATCTGGGCCATGGTGGTGGGCGTCATCTGCTCCCTCGTCATCTGGTTCGCAGGGCCCGCCATTATCGCCCTGATGACGGTGAGCCCCGAGGTGCAGCAAACTGCCAGCACCTATCTCCCCTGGGTGGCGGTGTCGCCCGTGCTTGGGGTCGTCTGCTTCCAGTTCGACGGCATCTTCACCGGCGCCATGGCCACGAAGGACATGCGCAACATGATGATCGTGTCCTTGGGCATCTTCCTTCTGGCATGGTGGCTGCTCGAAAGGCCTTTCGGCAACCACGGCCTGTGGGCGGCGCTGGACATCTTCTTCATCGCGCGCGGCCTCACCTTCGCGAGCCGCATGCCGTCGCTGGAGCGGCGGGCGTTTGGGTAGTCCTTCACAATGTCAATCAGCAGCAGGCACGAGGCTGATGATTAGCACAATTTAGGAATAAAGTCAAGAAATATCTGTGGAAGGTTCAGTCCTTCAAGGGCACCGTATAGTTCAGCGGCATGCGTCCGCCATCGACGTAAATCGTCTCGCCCGTCACATAGCTTGCATCGTCGGACACGAGAAACGCCGCAATCGAGGCCACTTCCGAAGGCTCGCCCACGCGGCCCAGCGGGGTGCGGGACATGGCCCGGTTCAGCGCCGCCTTGTCGGCCAGCACACCCTTCGCCATGTCGGTGTTGATGGTGCCGGGCCCGATCGCATTGACGCGAATGCCATGGGGGGCGAGCGCCAGCGAGGTTGCCCGCGTCAGCTGGGAAACGCCGCCCTTCGAAATGCAGTAGGTCACGATGCCGGGAATGGCGAGCGTATCGTTGACGGAAGACATGTTGACGATTGCCCCCGGCTTCCGCCCCGCCCCGGCTTGCTTCACCATCAAACGCGCGCAGGCCTGAAGCATCAGGAAAGAGCCCTTGAGGTTGATGCCGATCACCCGGTCGAAATCCGCTTCCGAGATATCGAGGAAGTCGCCACCCACTGCAATTCCAGCATTGTTGACGAGAATGTCGACTGCACCATGCTTCGCCGCCACGGCGGAGACCAGCGCCGTGACCTCGGCCGCGCGGGAGACGTCGCAATGCAGATAGCTGGCGCCGATCTCCTTGGCTGCGGCTTCGCCCTCCTGGTCCAGCACGTCGGAAATCACCACGGTGGCGCCGTCCTTGGCGAGGCGTTCGGCGATGGCGAGCCCGATGCCGCGGGCAGCTCCGGTGACGATGGCAATGCGGTCGTTCAGTCTCACGTCAGGTTACTCCTCGGTTCAATGTCAGAATTGGTCGGCCGGCCTCACCGCGCGCGCAAAGATGGCGATGATAAGTGCTGCGGCGACGGTGAGGAAGAGGGCGAAGGTCAGGTTCGTCACCTGCGCCACGAAGCCGATGAGCGGCGGGCCTGATAGAAACCCCGTGTAGCCCAGCGTCGTCACCGCCGCGATGCCGCGGCCCGGTGCCGTGGGCTCCAGCCTGCCGCCCCCTGCAAACAGCACGGGCGCGATATTGCCGATGCCGAGCCCCGCGAAGGTGAAGGCAAGGATCGCCAGTGCCGGGGAAGGTGCCACCAATGCAAGTCCCGTCCCAAGCGCCGTCAGCAAGGCGCTCAGGAACACCATGCGCGCCGCACCCATGCGCAGCCGGATCCAGTCCCCCGTGAAGCGGGCGAGCGCCATGCCGCCCTGGTAGAAGGCAAAGCCCAGCGCCGCGACGCCTGCGTCCACCAGGAAGTTCTCGCGCATGAGAATGGCGGACCAGTCGATGATCGAGCCTTCGATCATCAAGGCGAGGAAGCAGAGAAGCCCCAAGCCGATGGTGGCTCGGGTGGGCCAAGCGAAATGCGAGCCGGACAATCCCTTGTCCGCATGGCCCGGCAGGAGGAAGGGCGTTGCCCCCAGCAGGATCGCGAGGCAGAGTAGCGCCATCATCACGGCCTGCTGCCACTCGCCATAGGTCTCGAGCAGAAAGGCGCCCAGAAAGGTGCCGATGGTGCAGCCGATGCTGTAGCTGCCATGCAGCATGGACATCACCGGCCGTCCCAGCGCCTTCTCCACCGCGATGCCATGGGCGTTCATCGAAACATCCATGCTGCCGATCGCCATTCCCATCACAAAGCCGCCCGCCACGAAGAGCGGCAAGCTGGGTGCCAGCACCGGGCCGAGGAAGGCAAAGCACAAGAGGATGCCCATTGCGGTGGTCATCGCGGCGCTGCCGAAGCGGTTGATTAGCACGCCCGCCGTGGGCATGGCGCAGACGGCGCCGCCAGCAATGGCCAGCAGTGCCAGGCCGAAGACGCCGGGGCCGACGTCAAGCCGCTCCTTGGCCAGCGGCACATGGGGAACCCATGCCCCGATTAGCAGGCCCATCAGCAGGAATGTGGCAGCCACCGCCCATCGGGCGCGGGCCGGATCGGCAGTTCGCATTGAGGTCGCTTCGTTTGTTGCGCTGCATCCCTAGCCGATTGCGGCAGAGCCCGCCACACGGCATTCTCCCTTGCATAACCACAATGACAAAAGCTCAAGGGAGGACCCGCCCATGACGACGGCAGCCGAAGAGACCATCCCCTTCACCCCGCGCCCGCCGGCGGTCAAGATCAACAGCATCGGCTTTGGCGATGTGTGGTCCTCGCTGGCCAGTGGCTGGCGCGATTTTCTGGCGGCCCCGCTCATTGGCCTGTTCTTCGGCGGCATCTATGCGGCAGGGGGTATTGCGATCTTTCTGCTGCTCAAGGTCTATCACGAACCCTGGTGGATCATCCCCATCGCGGTGGGCTTTCCGCTGGTGGGACCTTTCGTGGCGGTGGGGCTTTACGAAACCAGCCGGAGGCTGGCCGCGGGCGAGCCGCTGCGCTTCGGCGAAATCCTCACCGTGGTTCTGGCGCAGCGCAAGCGGCAGGTGGCGTGGATGGCCTTCGTCGTGCTCTTCATCTTCTGGATGTGGCTCTATGAGGTGAGGATGCTGCTGGCCATCTTCCTCGGCTTCAAGTCCTTCTCCAGCATCGAGGCTTTCCTGCAGGTGATAACGGGCACGCCGGAAGGATTGGGCTTTCTCGCCGTCGGCACAGGGGTTGGCGCCATCGTTTCCTTCGTGCTGTTCTGCACGACAGTCATTGCCATCCCGCTGCTGCTCGAGCGCGAGCTTGATCTGATCACCGCCATCATCATGAGCTTCAAGGCGGTGTTCCAGAACCTCGCCCCCATGCTCATGTTCGGTGTGATCGTCGTGGCCCTCACCTTCGCGGCCTTCGTGCCGATGTTCCTGGGCCTTCTCGTGGTGCTGCCGGTGCTGGGCCACGCGACGTGGCACCTTTACAAGAAGGTGGTGGCGCCCGAAGCCTAAGTCCCAATTCCTTTCGCGGCGAGGCCTGCGCGGATTTCATCAAGGATCGCGGGATCGTCGATGGTGGCGGGCGTCTTGAACTCCTCCGCATCGGCGATCTTGCGCATCGTGGCGCGCAGGATTTTTCCAGAGCGGGTCTTCGGCAGGCGCGGCACCACCACCACGGTCTTCAGTGCCGCCACGGCGCCGATCTTCTCGCGGATGCGCTTCACGCATTCGGCTTCGATCTCGGCTGCGGGCCGCGCGACGCCGGATTTCAGCACCACGAATCCGACGGGCACCTGGCCCTTGAGCTGGTCGGCAATGCCGATCACCGCCGTCTCCGCCACATTGGGGTGGCCGGCGAGCACTTCCTCCATGCCACCTGTTGAAAGGCGGTGGCCGGCAACGTTGATGATGTCGTCGGTGCGGGCCATGATGTAGAGATAGCCTTCCTCATCCATGAAGCCCGCATCGGCCGTCTCATAGTAACCAGGAAAATGCGAGAGGTAACTTTTGCGGAAGCGCTCGTCATTGTTCCACAGCGTGGGAAGCGAGGAGGGCGGCAAGGGCAGCTTCACGCAAATGGCGCCCAGCGTTCCGCGCGGTACTTCGTGGCCCCCTTCGTCCAGCACCTGAATGTCATAGCCCGGCATCGCCACGGTGGGTGAGCCGTGCTTCACCGGCAGCATCCCCAGTCCCACCGGATTGGCGGCAATCGACCAGCCGGTTTCCGTCTGCCACCAATGGTCAACCACCGGCACCTTCAGCATGTCTTCAGCCCATTTCACCGTGTCGGGGTCGGCGCGCTCGCCCGCGAGGAAGAGAGTGCGGAATGATTTCAGATCATATTTGCGGATGAAATGGCCCTCCGGGTCTTCCTTCTTGATGGCGCGGAAGGCCGTGGGTGCGGTGAACAGGGCGGCAACGCCATATTCCGCGATGATGCGCCAGAAGGTGCCAGGGTCGGGCGTTCCCACGGGCTTGCCCTCGAAGACGATGGTGGTGGCACCCTGCAGCAGCGGCGCATAGACGATGTAGGAGTGGCCCACGACCCAGCCCACATCGGAAGCTGCCCAGTAAACCTCCCCCGGCTTAATGTCATAGATATTTTCCATGGACCATTTGAGGGCCACCATGTGGCCGCCATTGTCCCGGACCACGCCCTTGGGCTGGCCCGTGGTGCCGGATGTGTAGAGAATGTAGAGCGGGTCCGTGGCCTTCACGCTCACGCACTCCGCCTTGCGGCCGAAGCCCTTGGCCACATGCATGATGCCGGTCCAGTCATGATCGCGGCCCGTCTTCAGTTCCGCCGTGACCTGCTCGCGCTGGAAAACGACGCAGGCCTCAACCTTGTGGGCGGCAATCTCCAAAGCCTGGTCGATCAAGGGCTTGTAGGCGATGATCCGGCCCGGCTCGATACCGCAGGAGGCGGTCAGGATCGCCTTGGGCTTTGCATCATTGATGCGGGTTGCGAGTTCCGGCGGGGCGAAGCCGCCGAAGACGACGGAATGAACCGCCCCAATCCTGGCGCAGGCCAGCATGCCGAACAGCGCCTGCGGGATCATCGGCATATAGAGGATGACGCGGTCACCCTTGCGCACCCCCAGATCCTCCAGGGCCGCGGCCAGTGTCGAGACCTCGTCGAGCAGCTGATTATAGGTGTATTTGGCCTTCTGGCCGGTGATCGGGCTGTCATAGATGACGGCGAGGCGCTCCCCATGGCCCGCCTTCACATGGCGGTCGACGGCGTTCCAGCAGGTGTTGCACTCCGCGCCCACAAACCAGCGGTCGAGCCCGTCCACCTTGGCGTAGACGTCCGTCCAGGGGGCGATCCAGTCGATGCCCCTGGCGGCCTCGGCCCAGAAGCCCTGGGGGTCGTTTTTCCAGCTCGCGTAAGTCTCGTGATAGCGGCTCATGGGGCAGGCCTCTCGGTTCGGGGAATCCGGTGGAGGTTATCGTCACCCCCGCTGCCTTCTGGCAAGGGCCAGCCGCTCGTCTTTTGGTAGGGGCGGGGGCCTGTCTTTGCAGCCGAAGGGCGAGGACCTGACTGACACGAAGCAGAAAACCTTTCTTAAACCCATAGTAGTATTGATTTCCGAAAATGGGGTAGAGAGGGTTGATGCGATTTTGGACACTGCTGTGGCTTAGCCTGAAGGCGCAGGCATTGATCATTTACCTTGCGGCAGGTTGGTTGCTGGTTCAAATGAGCCTGGCCCTCCTCTACCCGAAGATGAACACCATACCGGCCTTGGACGTGGCAATCGCCGTCATCTCGACACTGATGATCTTGCTGTTGGCACTGGTCTGTCAGCAGTTCGCCGTCATGGCGATTCATCAACGGCCCAAGCGCCCGATTCAGCAGCTCTTGCGCAATCTACGAACGCTGTTGACGAATGAACGGGTCATGACCCTTGGCCTTCCGGCCTTCCTCAGCCTGATGATCTTCATCATCGCCTTCTCAAACATCAAAGCCAACATCCCGGTGCTGGCGCCGTTCACCTGGGACCGGACGCTCGATCACTTTGACATGGTGCTGCATTTCGGCCGCCGCCCATGGGAGTGGCTGCAGCCGGTGCTTGGTCACTGGCCGGTCACCCTGGTCATCGGTTTCGGCTATGGCCTGTGGTTCGTGGTCATGTTTGGGGTGTGGGTTTACTACGCTTTCCTCACGCCCCCTGGGGTTCAGCGGACGCGGTTCTTCCTGGCCTTCATCCTGGTGTGGGGGATTGGTGGCAACATCCTCGCCATTGCGTTTTCATCCGCCGGTCCCTGCTTCTTCGGCGCAGGCCACCTCAATTTCGCGCCGGACCCCTATGCACCGCTCCTCAGCTATCTTCGATCAGCCAACGAGACCGTTCCGATCTGGGCCTTGCCCCTTCAGGAGGGCTTGTGGAAACTTTACCTCGCTGGCTCTCCGGATGGCAGCCTCTCGGCCATGCCAAGCGTTCACAATGCAACCGCGCTGCTCTTCGCGCTCGCCAGCACGGGCTGGCCACGCTGGGTGCGGGCGTTTTTGTGGGGCTTCGTGGCCGTGATCTTCCTCGGCTCGGTTCACCTCGGCTGGCATTATGCGGTTGATGGTTATGTGGGCTGGGCGGTGACGCTGGCCGTCTGGTTCATCAGCGGCAAATTGGCGAAACGCTGGGAGGATACCCAGGCGGCGCGGCACTTCCGGCGCCTCTGGCAGGAGCAGGGGGCACCGCTCTCCGTCTAAAGTCCGGCTTCGCTTTGACGCTGCGATGGAGTGGGTTAGAACCAGTTCCGGAATAGACACAGGGTGCCACGCGATGTCCGCCTACGAAACCGATCTCGACAAGAATGCCGCCAATTACCAGCCGCTGACACCGCTCACCTTCCTGGCGAGATCAGCCGCCGTCTATCCGGACCAGGTGGCAATCATCCACGGCCGCCAGCGCACGAGCTATGCGCAGTTCTATGCACGCTCCCGCCAGCTTGCCTCCGCCCTTGCCAAGGCCGGGATCGGGAAGGGGGATACGGTTTCGGTCCTCCTCGCCAACACCCCCGCCATGCTCGAGTGCCATTACGGCGTGCCGATGACGGGCGGCGTTCTCAACACGCTGAACACCAGGCTCGACGCCGCGACGATTGCCTTCTCGCTCACTCATGCAGACGCCAAGATCCTGATCGTCGACAAGGAATTCTCCAAGCTCGGCCGCGAAGCCCTGGCGCTGATGGAGGGCGCGCGCCCGATCGTCATCGATTATGCCGACTCTGAATTTCCCATCGCAGGCGACGGCGTCGGCGCCATCGACTACGAGCAATTCCTCGGCAGCGGCGATGCCGCGTTCGAATGGCTGTGGCCCGCGGATGAGTGGGAAGCGATCTCTCTCAATTATACGTCGGGCACCACGGGGAACCCCAAGGGCGTGGTCTATCACCACCGCGGCGCCTATCTTCTGGCGCAGGGCAATGTGCTGACAGCCTCAATGCCGAAGCATCCTGTCTATCTTTGGACGCTGCCCATGTTCCATTGCAATGGCTGGTGCTTTCCGTGGTCGATTTCGGTGGTGGGCGGCACTCATGTCACGCTGAGATCGGTGCGCTCCAAGCTGATCTGGGAGGCGCTGGCCGAACACAAGGTCACCCATCTCTGCGGGGCGCCCATCGTGATGTCGACCATCCTCAATGCGCCGGAGGAGGAGAAGATACCGCTGACCCGCAAGGTCGAATTCTTCACCGCCGCCGCACCGCCGCCTGAGGCCGTGCTCGCCGCCATGTCGGAACAGGGTTTCAACGTCACGCATCTCTATGGGCTTACCGAAACCTATGGCCCGGCCGTCGTCAATGACTGGAAGCAGGATTGGGATTTGCTGGACGGCTCCGCCCGGGCCGCCAAGAAGGCGCGGCAGGGCGTGCGCTACCACGCGCTTGAGGATCTGACGGTGATGGACCCCGAGACGATGGAGCGCGTGCCGGCGGATGGCGAGACCATGGGCGAGGTCATGTTCCGCGGCAACATCGTGATGAAGGGCTATCTCAAAAACCCGAAAGCTTCGGCGGAAGCCTTCGGCGGCGGATGGTTCCATTCGGGCGATCTGGGCGTGCTCCATGCCGATGGTTACATTCAGCTGAAAGACCGCTCGAAGGACATCATCATATCGGGTGGCGAGAATATCTCCTCGATCGAGGTGGAGGACGTTCTCTACAAGCACCCGGCCGTGCAGGCTGCGGCGGTGGTGGCCAAGCCCGATGACAAATGGGGCGAAACGCCCTGCGCCTTCATCGAGCTGCGGCCGGGCAAGTCCGCCACCATCGAGGAAATCATCATCTGGTGCCGGCAAGGCATGGCGCATTACAAGGCGCCGCGGCATGTGGTGTTCACGGAACTGCCGAAGACCAGCACGGGCAAGATCCAGAAGTTCAAGCTCAGGGATTTGGCGAAGGGGGTTTGATAAGGCCTCTGTTTCCCTTCTCCCGTTGCGGTACGCAATGGGAGAAGGGAAAAGACAAAACTACTTCCCCTCAAGCGGCTTGAAGGCATCGGCCTTCGCCTGGGCCTGGGCCTTCTGCTCATCCGTCAGTTTTGCCAGGATCGAATCAAGTTCCGCATCGCCGCGGCCGCCCTTTGTGGCCAGGATGTTCCACGTCAACGCTTCAACCGGATCGGCGGGCACGCCCTTGCCGAACGCATAAAGCCTTGCGGCCCGGTTCTGAGCCACCACATTGCCGCGCTTGGCGGAAAGAATGAGCCACTGTGCGCCGATCTTCTCGTTCTGCTGCACGCCTTCGCCGCGGAACACGAGGACGCCATAATCCAGCATCGCATCCGGATTGCCCTTCTCGGCCGCCTGGCCGATGAGGGCCGCGGCCCTGAGCGCATCCTTGGGCACGCCTTGGCCTTCGAGATAGAGCACGCCAAGATTATATTCCGCGCTCACATTGCCCTGATCTGCGGCCTTCTTGAACCAGTCCGCGGCGTTGACGAAATCCGGCGGGTTGCCGAAGCTTCCGGCAGCGATGAGCCCCATGTTGAACTGCGCATCGGGCAGGCCCTGTTCCGCCGCGGCGCGCAAATTGGCTTCGCCCTTGGCATAATCATAGCGGCCGTCATTCTGGTCGAGATAGATCATGCCAAGCGCCAGCTGGGCGCGGGCGTCCTTCTTTTCCGCTGCGCGCGAGAGCCAGATGATGGCGGTGTCGGTGTCAGCTGCGGTGCCCTGGCCCTTGCGGTACATGAGGCCCAGAAGCGTCATGGCCTTCACGTCACCCTTGGCGGCCAAGGCCTGGGCCTCTGGCAGCGCCTGCGCGAAGTTTCCGGCATCATAGGCGCTCTGCAGTTCGTCAATCGTTGCCGCTCCGGCAGGGGTTGCGAGGAGCAGGAGGGCCAGTGCAGCAGTCTTGAGCTTCATGTGGGTCCGAGGCGTTGCGTCAGTGCCGCGACGATGCGGCGCGCATCCTCGGCGCTCTGCCACATTGCATCCGGCGGGCGGATAAAGTCCGGCTTCTGCGGCAGCAATATGTCCAGGGCCTCAAGCTCAACCGGCGTGAAGGCGACGCAGGGGATTTCCATCATGTCAGACCACCAGCGGATGATTGGCTCACCCGCGACGCTCGCGCCATTCTGGTCGAAGGCGATGTAATCGGCCCCGGCCTCTGCTGCCTCCATCGCGAGGTGGCGGGAGCTTGCGGCATAGGCGCCGACGAAACCGGCCTTGCCCATGGCTTGGCGCGCGGCGGCCACCTCTTCCGTGCTGGCGGAGACGTGAACGCCATCGGCCCCGGCGCGGGCCGCATCGCGCGGTTCGCCCGAAACCATAACGGCAACACCCCTCTCTTGAGCAGGTGCTGTCACGTCCTTGGCGAAGATCGGCGAGACGAGAAGGCTCGCCACGTCACCCGCCTCGCAGGCGGCCGCGAGGCACGCGAGCAGGCGGGGCGCCGTGATGGTGTCAGGGGCGACGAGGAAGAGGCGGGTCAGGCAGCCTTCTCCTGCTCAGCGCTCCAGCGGCCGGAGGCGGCCAAGGCGTTCATCTTGGCGCGGTGCGAGAAGGCGCGCTGGCCGGCGGCCACATTTTCCGGCTTGCCTCCCCAGGCCTTCAAGGCATCGGCTTGGAGGGCGCGGCCATAGGAGAAGGTGAGCTTCCACGGAAGGGCCCCCGCGGCATTCATCAACGAGAGATGGGCCGTTGCATCCTCACCTGCCTGGCCGCCGGAGAGGAAGGCGATGCCCGGCACGGCAGCGGGCACTGTGCGCCTCAGAACCTTCAGCGTCTTCTCGGCCACTTCTTCACGGCCGGCCTGGGTGGCGCATTTCTTGCCGGAGATCACCATGTTGGGCTTGAGGATGATGCCTTCGAGTTCGACGCGGGCGTAGAACAGCTGGGAGAAGGTTTCCTTCAGCGCCCATTCGGTGGCTTCCATGCAGCGGTCGATCGAGTGTGCGCCATCCATCAGCACTTCAGGCTCGACCATCGGCACGATGCCGCCCTGCTGGCAGATCGCGGCATAGCGGGCCAAGGCCTGGGCATTGGCGTTGATGGCATTGTAGCTGGGGAGCGTGTCGCTCACGTCGATCACCGCGCGCCACTTGGCAAACTCGGCACCCAGTGCGGCATATTCGGCCACGCGCTCTGCAAGGCCATCGAGGCCTTCGGTGACGGTTTCGCCGGGGCAGAAGGGAAGCGGCTTCGGGCCCTTGTCCAGCTTGATGCCGGGAACCGCGCCCGCAGCCTTGATGACGTCCACCAGCGGCGTGCCGTCCGCTGCCTTCTGGCGCAGCGTCTCGTCGAAAAGGATGACGCCGGAGATATAGCTCTTCATCGCATCGCCGGCGCGGAACAGCATTTCGCGATAGTCGCGGCGGTTGGTGTCCGTCGAGTCGAGCTTGATCGATTCGAAGCGCTTGGTGATGGAGCCCGTGGACTCATCCGCCGCGAGGATGCCCTTGCCCGGGGCTACCATGCGGTTGGCAATGCCGTTCAGCTTCTCGATATTCATTTTGAGACCTCCAAAGCCTTGACGCCGGGCAGTGGCTTGCCCTCGAGCCATTCGAGGAAAGCACCGCCTGCTGTTGAGATGTAAGTAAAATCATGCGCTGCGCCCGCGTGGTTGAGGGCCGCAACCGTGTCACCACCGCCCGCCACGGAAACGAGCTTCCCCGCCTTGGTGCGCGCGGCCGCATGCTTGGCGGCCGCCACCGTCGCCTGGTCGAAAGGTTCGATCTCGAAGGCGCCGAGCGGGCCGTTCCAGACGAGTGTATGCGCATCATCGATTGCCGAGCGGATGCGGTCCACCGACATGGGGCCGACGTCAAGGATCATGCCGTCCGCAGGAATGGCATCCACACCATAATCATGGGAGGGTGCGCCTGCCTTGAACTCGCGTGCGACGATGCCGTCAACGGGCAGAAGGATCGCGCATTTGGCATCTTCCGCCGCCTGCATGATGTGGCGTGCGGTATCGACCAGATCATGCTCGGCCAGTGACTTGCCGACGCTGTATCCGAAGGCCAGGAGGAAAGTGTTGGCCATGGCGCCGCCGATCACCAGCGCATCCACCTTCTTCACCAGATTGCCCAGAAGGTCGAGCTTGGTCGAGACCTTGGCGCCGCCGACAATGGCGATCACCGGGCGCTTCGGCGTTTCGAGCGCCAGCTGCAGGGCCTTCAGCTCCGCCTCCATGGCGCGGCCCGCATAGGCCGGCAGGAGGTGTGCAACGCCCTCGGTGGAGGAGTGGGCGCGGTGCGCAGCGGAGAAGGCATCATTCACATAAATATCGCCGAGCGAGGCGAGGAGCTTCGAAAAGCCCTCATCATTCTTTTCCTCGCCCGCGTGATAGCGGGTGTTTTCCATCAGCACGCATTCGCCCGGCTTCACGTCAACGTCGGGAGCGGATTGCCAGTCGGTGAAGACGAAGCGCACGGGGGACCCGAGGTGCTTCTCAAGCTCCGCCGCAATGGGCTTCAGTGACATCTCCGGCACGACCTTGCCCTTGGGCCGGTCAAAATGCGCAAGCACGATCAGCGCGCCGCCCTTGTGCAGGATTTCGCGCAGGGTGGGGATGATCCGCTCAATGCGGGTGGCGTCCGTCACCTTGCCATGGCTGATGGGAACGTTGAGATCGACCCGGCACAGCACGCGCTTGCCCTTGAGGTCCACGTCATCAAGCGTGCGGAAAGCTGGCATGTTGCGTTCTCCCATCAGAGAAAAATGACGTTTGCCACAAACCCATCTTGCCGTCATGCCAGCGCAGGCTGGCATCCCGCTTTGCTTGCCGCGCATGCTGACACAGAGCGGGACCCCAGCCTTCGCTGGGGTGACGGCGGAGTGGGGGGCTCGGATGACGGCCGAGTGGGGTTGACCACAAGATCATGATCGAATGCTCGTCGTAACCGGCGGCTTTTTCACGCTGTCCGCTGTGATGCCACAAACCCATCTTGCCGTCATGCCAGCGCAGGCTGGCATCCCGCTTTCTGGCCGCCGAAGCGGGACCCCAGCCTTCGCTGGGGTGACGGCGGAAATGGGTTGACCACAAGATCATGATCGAATGCTCGTCGTAACCGGCGGCTTTTTCACGCCGTCCGCTGTGATGCCACAAACCCATCTTGCCGTCATGCCAGCGCAGGCTGGCATCCCGCTGTCCGGCCGCCGAAGCGGGACCCCAGCCTTCGCTGGGGTGACGGCGGAAATGGGGTGACTGCAAGACCATGTTCCGATGCTTGTCCTAACCGGCGGCTTTTACAACAGCGTCTGCCGTGATGCCGAAATGCTCGTAGAGCTGTTCCGCGGGGCCTGAGGCTCCGAAACCGGTCATGCCGATGAAGGTTCCTTCCGTTCCGATAAAGCGGTCCCAGCCCGTACGCACCCCCGCCTCGATGGCGATGCGGATTTTCTCATGGCCCATGAGCTCTGCCTGGTAGGCGGCGTCCTGCTGCGCGAAGTTTTCCATGGAAGGAACGGAGACCACGCGGGTGGGCTTGCCAGCAGCATCGAGCTTCGCTTTCGCCGCAATGGCGATCTCGACTTCCGATCCCGAGGCGAAGATCACGATGTGTGATGCGCCTTCCGCAGGGGCCACGACGTAAGCACCTTTCGCGCAGAGGTTCTCCTCCACGTAGGCGATGCGGGCGGGCTTGAGCTTCTGTCGGGTTAGCGCCAGCACCGAGGGCCTGGTCGCATCTTGGAGGGCTAGCTGCCAGCACTCCGCAGTCTCAACCGCATCGCAGGGGCGGTAAACGGCGAGATTGGGGATGACGCGCAAGGCCGCCATATGCTCCACGGGTTGATGCGTGGGGCCATCCTCGCCGAGGCCGATCGAATCATGCGTCATCACATAGATGACGCGCTGCTGCATGAGGGCGGAGAGGCGGATTGCCGGGCGGCAATAGTCCGTGAAGACCAGGAAGGTGCCGCCATAGGGGATGACGCCGCCATGGAGCGCCAGCCCGTTCATCGCCGCTGCCATGGCATGCTCGCGAATGCCGTAATAGATATAGCGGCCGCCATAATCCGCGGCGTTGAGCGGCTTCAGCTCCTTCGACTTGGTGTTGTTGGAGCCGGTCAGATCCGCGGAGCCGCCCACGGTTTCAGGGACAGCGGCGTTGATCACGTCCAGCGCGTTCTGGGAGGAGTTGCGGGTGGCGAGTGCTGGCGGGTTCTTGGCGAGCTCCTGCTTGTAGCCCGCAATTACCGCATCGAAATTGGCGGGAAGCGTGCCTGCATTGCGGCGGGTGAACTCTTCCTTCTTCGGTGAAGCCGCGAGCCGTGCCGTCCAGGCCGCACGGTCTGCCGCACCGCGGCTTCCGGCCTTGCGCCAGGCGTCGATCAGCTCATTCGGCACCACGAAGGGTTCATAATCCCAGCCCAGCGCCTTGCGGGCTCCGGCGATTTCTTCGGGCCCCAGCGGCGAGCCATGGGCGCCGGAGGTTCCGGATTTGGTGGGCGCGCCGTAGCCGATCACCGTCTTGCAGGCGATGAACACCGGACGGTCGGCATCCTGTGCGGCGGCCAAGGCTGCGGAGATTTCACCGGCATTGTAACCGTCAACGGCGGAGACGGCCCAGCCGGAAGCGGCGAAGCGGGCGATCTGGTTGGTCGAATCCGTCATCGACAGCTTGCCGTCAATGGAAATGCCATTGTCGTCCCACAGGACGATCAGGTTCTTGAGCTTCAGGTGGCCTGCAAGGGTGATCGCCTCCTGGCTGATCCCTTCCATCAGGCAGCCGTCACCCACCAATGCATAGGTCTTGTGGTTGACGATGCCGTCTCCGAAAGCGGCGTTGAGGTGGCGCTCGGCGATGGCGAAGCCCACTGCATTGGCGATGCCTTGGCCCAAGGGCCCCGTCGTCGTTTCGATGCCGGTCGCATGGCCATATTCCGGGTGGCCGGCCGTCCTGGCGCCGAGCTGGCGGAAATTCCTGATGTCATCGATTGTCATGTCGCTGTAGCCCGTCAGATAGAGCAGCGAATACAGCAGCATGGAGCCGTGGCCGGCGGAGAGTATGAAGCGGTCCCGGTCCGGCCAGTGCGGGTCTGAGGCATCGAATTTCAAAAACTGGGTGAACAGCACGGTCGCAATGTCCGCCGTGCCCATGGGAAGGCCCGGGTGGCCGGAGTTGGCCTTTTGCACCGCATCCATGCTGAGCGCACGGATGGCATTGGCCATATGGCGGGTCTGATCGGCGGAATAATGGGTCATTCGACGGGGGTCCCTTGGGCTAGAGGGGGCAAGACGCGGCTCGTGATAACGCCTTGGGCGGTCAAGTCAATGGAACCGTGGCTTGTCCAGGCCTGGACGATGCCATTTCAGGAGCGTTGCACGCAAGCAGCAAACCCCCTATTATGCGTTACGGTAGCAAGCGGGAAATTCTGCAATCTTACCAGAGGCTTTGATGGCAGACATTCACAAACTGGATGAGGCATTTCTCCGCTTTGAAGCAGCGCTTCGGCGGGTGGAGACGGCGGCTGGCCTGAAGGCTGATGGCCGAAAGCGCTTCGAAGAGCTGGAGAGCGAAGCCGAATCCTTGCGGCGTGACCGAACGCGCCTCACGCATGAGCTGGACCTGGTGCGCAACAAGGCAACCGAGCTCGTCGATACCAGCAAGACCGCCGCCGGCAAGATTGACGCGGCAATGTCACGCATCCGTGCAGTACTGCACTCCAACACGCCGGAGTAAGCTTGATGGCGCATGTGATTGTTCAGGTAAATGGCCGGCCCTACACCATGCAATGCCCCGAAGGTGAGGAGCATCACCTGCGTGAACTGGCCGAGCTTCTCGACACGGAAGTGCAGCGGGTCAAGAGCACAGTCGGCAACGTGGGCGACATCCGCATGCTGGTGATGGCGGGGCTGATGGTGGCGGACAGGCTGTCCGAGGCGATCCAGAAAATCCAATCCCTCGAAGAACAGGTGGCGGGCCTGCGCGAGGCGAAGAACGCCGCGCAGGTCGAAACGCTCGAGTTACAGGCTTCATTCGGAGAGCGGCTTGTTGCAGCGTCCCAGCGGCTGGAACATCTGGCTCAGCAATTGGGGAAATAGGGAGTTCCAATTTCCTTCTCTCATGGCTCACGCAACGGGAGAAGGGGAGGACGATGTGCGTGAATGAAGAGGTGACATCCGCCGCTGCCGCACTTAAATAGGACCTCGGCGGGCTGCCCGGTGCGTGAGATGACATTTTTTCCCTGGGGCCGATGCGATTCTAAATGGGAGCTGTCCCTGGGCTTGGCCGTGGCCTTGACCAAACGGCGCCCACCTACAACTGTAGGGACCCGGGATCGTTAGTCACTCTCACGGCCCATGGTGGCTCGCCACGATTTGTTTTTCCGAGGATTCCATGGACATCGCCGAGGTGAAGCGCAAGGCGCGCTCAGCCGCATCGAAGCGCCGGGCGGAGGCCCATGACCAGTTGAAGGACACGGCCGGTGTGGCGCTCGCCGGGCGCGGGCTTCCCGCCGGGCTTCACCTTCAAACCGGGATCGTCTCCGGCTTCATTCCCTACAAGAGCGAAATCACCACGGTGCCGATGATGAACCGGTTGCGGCGCCAGGGCTGGGAGACGTGCCTTCCCATCGTCATCGCGCAGGAGCAGCCGCTGATCTTCCGCGCCTGGGCACCGGGTGACCCGCTGGTGCCCGGCGTGTGGGACATTCCCATGCCACCCGAAACTGCACCTGAGGTTCTGCCCGACGTGCTGCTGGTGCCGATGCTTTCCTTTGACCGGCGTGGCTACCGCCTGGGCTATGGCGGGGGGTTCTACGACAGGACGCTGGAAAAACTCCGTGCACTGAAGAAAGTGGTGGCGATCGGCGTTGCCTATTCCGCGCAGATGGTGGACGAGGTTCCCATCGGCATTCATGACGCGCCGCTGGACTATGTGATGACCGAGCAGGAAACCTTCGCGTGCGGCTGATCTTTCTGGGCGACGTGGTGGGCAGGGCAGGACGGGACGTGGTGTCACGCGAGCTTCCGCTGCTGAAGGCGCGCTACCGCCCCGACCTCGTGGTCGTGAATGGCGAGAATGCGGCGCATGGCTTCGGCATCACCGAGGAGATCTTCCTGGGCTTCCTCGCCGCGGGTGCGGATGTGGTGACGCTCGGCAACCATTCCTTCGACCAGCGCGAGGCGCTAATCTTCATCGAGCGCTACCCGAACCTGCTGCGCCCGGTGAACTGGCCTGCAGGCTGCCCGGGGCGGGGCTCAGCGCTTGTGGATACGCCTCAGGGACAGCGCGTGCTGGTGATGCAGGCCATGGGCCGGGTGATGATCGAGCCGATGCTGGATGATCCGTTTCCGGCCGTGGACCGCGAACTCGAAGCCTGCCCCATGGGCCAGGCTTGTGACGCGGTGCTGATCGATTTTCATGCCGAAGCGACGTCTGAGAAAATGGCCTTCGGTCATTTCTGCGATGGCCGCGCCAGCCTCGTGACCGGCACCCACACCCATGTGCCGACGGCCGACCACCAGATCCTGCCGGGCGGCACGGCCTATCTCACCGATGCCGGCATGTGCGGGGATTTCGACTCCGTGATCGGCATGGAGAAGACCGAGCCGCTGCAGCGCTTCCTGAGGAAGCTTCCCGTCGAACGCATGCGCCCGGCGGAGGGCCCGGCCACACTCTGCGGCGTGGCGGTGGAAACGGATGACCGCACGGGCAAGGCGGTGATGATCGCACCCTTGCGCGTGGGCGGGCGGCTGTCCCCGGCGGATGTCGCGGCCTGGGAAGGCTGAGCGGCGCGGCAGCCTTCATGGCGCCGTCATCAAGCCGGTCTTAGCTCCCGGCTCCGTTCAACCCAGGGAGACTGCTATGCGTGGATTCACATTCTTGCTTGCTGCAACGGCCCTTTCGGGCTTCAGCCTTGCCGCACAGGCGGGCGAACTGTCCTTCACGCCGGTGGGCGTTCCGGCCGATGATGCGGCCAAGCGCGAGATGGTCGTCTCCGGCGCCGCCACAATGGACGGCGCAGCGGTGACGCCTGCCTATCATGTGATGTTCCGCTCCGGCGACGCGCTGGGCGGCAATGTCTTCGGCCAGATTCTCGACAAGGCGGGCAAGCCCCTGGATCAGGGCGGATATGCCGCCTCCAACGCGCCTGATTTCACCTCGCTGCTCAACGTCAATGGCAAGATCTATTCGATTACCCATTTCGAGACACTGCCCGGTGCCATGTATCTGAGCGAGCTCACCCAGGATGCGGATGGCAATCTGACGCCGGTCTCGACGAAGCCCATTGATTTCAGCGCCGTTGGCGGCTTGTGGAACCCGTGTGCGGGCGTGGCCACGGCATGGGGCACGCATCTCGGCTCCGAGGAATATCCGCAGGATGCCCGCAAGCTGCAAACGGCCACGGCGGTTTCAGATTTTGCCGATGACGAGGTGCTGGATATGGCGCGCTGGTCCGGGCTCGACCCCGCGACGATGACGCTGGAACAGTACCGCGCGGCGATCAACCCCTATCTCTTCGGCTTTGCCACCGAAGTCTCGGTGAACGAAACGGGTGAGCCCACGGTTGCCAAGCATTTCGCCATGGGCCGCGTTTCCGTCGAGCTTGCCAATGTGATGCCCGACAAGAAGACCGCCTATATCTCGGATGACGGCACCAATGTGGGGCTGTTCCGCTTCGTCGCCGACAAGGAGGGGGACCTCTCCGCAGGCTCGCTCTACGCCGCGAAATGGGTGCAGACGTCAGACGAAAACGGCGGCGCCGCGAACGTCGAATGGGTTGATCTTGGCCACGCCGATGATGCCACCGTGCGCGCCGCGGTGGAAAAAGGCATTACCTTCTCAGACCTGTTCGAGGCGGCCGATTTCGCCGCGGACGGCACCTGCCCTGAAGGTTTCAGCTCCTCCAATGCCGAAGGCAATGCGGAATGCCTGAAGGTGAAGGAGGGGATGGAGCTGCTTGCTTCGCGCCTCGAAACCCGCCGCTTCGCCTCGATGCTGGGTGCGACCACCGAGTTCCGCAAGATGGAAGGCTCCGCCCTCGATCCGGACAGCAGGACCCTGTTCCTCGCCATGTCGGAAGTGGGCAAGGGCATGCTGGACAATGACGAGAAGGCGGACAAGGGCGGCCGCAACGACATTCGCGTGGCGAAGAACTCTTGTGGTGCCGTCTATGGGTTAACACTCGACGAGAGCTTTACCGCAACCTCGATCAAGGCCGTCATCAGCGGCAAGCCCACCAAATATGATGCTGCCAGCCCCTATGCCGGCCAGACCTGCGATGTGGACGGGATCGCGAACCCGGACAACATCACCTTCCTTTCGGGTTACAATACGCTGGTGATCGCCGAAGATACTGGTGAAGGCCACCAGAACGATGCGATCTGGGCACTCGACATGGGCACCGGCAAGCTGAACCGAATCGCCACAACGCCCTATGGCGCAGAAGCGACCTCGGTGGACTGGTATCCGAATCTCAACGGACACGCCTATCTCGTCGCGGTGGTGCAACACCCTTACGCCGAGTCCGATGAAGACAAGTTGACGGACAAGGCTGATGCCCGCGGCTATGTGGGCTACATCGGGCCGTTCCCCGCGGCGAAGTAAGGCAAGGTCAATCCAACGACGTCATCCCGGCGATTGCCGGGGTGACGAACCTTTGGTTCGGGTTGCGCTCAGGATGTCGCCTCCCTGCCTCATCCCTCCCGTCAGGAGTGCATATCCTTCTGGTCGATCCCTCCCCATGACTCAATTTCCGCGTTGCCAATAGAAAAACTCTAGTGACGCGCCGCAAAAAGCCGGTAGTATCTTTTGCAGCGCTTATAAAAAAACGGGCCGGGCCGGCGTTCCGCACAGGGTTGCGAGCAGCGTCATCTCTCCGAGAAAAAGCGTAGAAATGGGGAGGAATTCAGACGCAACACCATGTGCCTCAGGGCGCGTGGGGGCCGGCATGCATCCTCCCTTGACCATCACACGCCGGAACAACCGGCCCTCTGGAGGACGCTCTTACATGAAGAAATTCGCTACCTTGTTCGGTGTGGCTCTCATGGCCGGATCAGCGCTCTGCGCGGTCAAGGCCTATGCCGCCGACGATCTCACCATCACCTCCTGGGGCGGTGCCTATCAGGAAAGCCAGCGCAACGCCTTCTTCAAGCCCTTCATCGATGCGGGCAACAAGGTGACGGAAGCCGAGTACAACGGCGAAATCGCCAAGATCCGCGCCATGGTCGAAGCCAAGGCCGTGACCTGGGACGTGGTCGACGTTGACACCCAGACCGCGCTTGCCGGCTGCGCCGAAGGTACCTTCGAGACCATCGACTGGGCCAAGCTCGGCCTCGACAAGTCCAAGTTCATCGGCGGCGACGTGACGGAATGCGCCGTGCCGAACATCCTCTATTCGACGGTGGCTGCCTATGACACCACCAAGACCAAGGATCCGGCCAACCTCTTCGAGGCGCTGTTCGACACCGCCAAATATCCGGGCAAGCGCGCCCTGCAGAAGAGCCCCTTCGTCAATCTCGAATGGGCGCTGATGGCGGATGGCGTGGCGCCGGAAGACGTCTACAAGGTGCTCGGCACCGAAGAGGGCGTAACCCGCGCCTTCAAGAAGCTCGACACCATCAAGAAGGACGTCGTCTGGTGGGAATCGGGCGCCCAGGGCCCGCAGCTTCTGGCCGACGGCCAGGTGGTGTTCGCCACCTCGTGGAATGGCCGCTTCTACAGCGCCATCAAGACCGACAAGAAGCCCTTCAAGATCATCTGGGACCATCAGGCTCCGGATTGGGACTGGTGGGCAATTCCCAAGGGCACGCCGAAGCTGGATGGCGCTTACCGCTTCATCACCTTCGCGTCGCAGCCGCAGCTGATGGCTGACCAGACCAAGTGGATCTCCTACGGCCCGGCCAACAAGGACTCGGCCCCGCTGATCGACCCGGCCATCCTGCCGGACCTGCCGTCGGCTCCCGACAACCTCAAGACTGTGTTCTATCCGGACCCGCAGTTCTGGGGTGACAAGGGCGACGAGCTGCGCGAGCGCTTCAACGCCTGGCTTGCCCAGTAAGCAATCCACAGCCGCGGGGAGGGGGGTTCCTCCTCCTCCCCGCCTTGTCATTTTCTTTCGCATCGGGGTTTCGACATGGCCATGGCTCATGCACTTCCGGCCGACGGCGTGATGCGCGCCGCGGACGGTACTCCGCTCAAGACGGCGCTGGCACGGGCCGAACGGCGCGAAAGGCTGAAGGCGCTGGCTCTGGTGCTGCCGCTCTTTGCCTTCATCATCTTCTCCTTCGTGCTGCCCATTATTCTGATGCTCTACAATGCCGTCTATGATCCGGACGTCGCTGAGAACATGCCGCAGACCGTGGTGGCGCTCAAAGGCTGGGACGGCAAGGAACTGCCCTCGGAAGAGGTGTTCGCCGCCTTCGTGGCTGATATGAAGCTGGCCCAGACCAACAAGCAGGCTGCGCTCATCGGCAAGCGCCTCAACTATGAAATGTCCGGTATCCGCTCCAAGGTCGTCGCCACTGGCCGCAAGGTGGGCGCTCTCGAGCAGCCGCCCTACCGCGACGCCGTCATCGCCATCGACAAGGTGTGGGCCAATCCCGATACCTGGGCCACCATCAAGCGCTCATCCTCGAATTATACGCCGTTCTACATCCTTTCCATGCTCGACCTCCGGCAAAGCCCGGATGGTTCTGTCGAGCAGGTGCCGGCTGACCGCGCCATCTACAAGAGCATCCTCGTGCGCACGCTGGGCATCTCGCTGCTGGTTACCGTGCTCACCCTGGTGCTTGGCTATCCCGTGGCCTATCTGCTGGCCACTTCGCCGCAGAAGACGGCGTCGATCCTGATGATCTTCGTATTGCTGCCGTTCTGGACATCGCTGCTCGTGCGCACCACCGCCTGGATGGTGCTGATGACCGATGGCGGCGTGTTCGCCGGGCTCATGCATTTCACCGGCATCACCTGGTTCCTCAACCTTGTCGGCGTGCTCAACGGCGAACCGCAGCTGTTCAAGACGCGCTTTGCCACCATCGTGGCGATGACCCACATTCAATTGCCTTTCACGCTGCTGCCGATCTATTCGGTGATGAAGACAATCTCGCCCAATTACATGCGCGCCGCGAAGTCGCTGGGCGGCACGCCGTTCTATTCCTTCCTGCGAGTCTACATGCCGCAGACGCTGCCTGGCGTCGCCGCAGGCTGCCTGCTCACCTTCATCCTGTGCCTCGGCTATTACATCACGCCGGCGCTCGTCGGCGGCCCGACGGACCAGATGGTCTCAGGCTTCATCGAGCGCGCCATCAACTCCGAAAACAACTGGGGCAAGGCATCGGCACTGGGCGTCATCCTGCTCACCGCCACGCTCATCCTCTATTATGTCTACAACAAGCTGGTCGGCATCGACCGCATGAAGCTGGGTTAACGCCATGGCCGTTCCGTCCTACTTCACCCGCGGGGAGACCGTTGCCTATTATGCGTTGCGCGTGTTCGTGGCGCTGGTGCTGCTGTTCCTGATTGCGCCCATCCTGTCGGTGATGCCGCTGTCTTTCAATTCGGAGAGCTTCTTCACCTATCCGATGCCGGGCTTTTCGCTGAAATGGTATGACGACTTCTTCTTCAATCCGCGCTGGACGGGTGCGGTGAGGATGAGCTTCTTGGTCGCCATCGCGACCACCGTCCTGGCCACGGCGCTTGGCACGCTCGCAGCACTCGGCCTGGCGCGGACGAATTTCCCGGCCAAGGCCACTATCATGGCGGTGCTGATCTCGCCGATGATCGTGCCCGTCATCATCTCCGCCGTGGGCATGTTCAAGTTCTATGCGATGCTCGATCTCGTGGGCACGCGCATCGGCATCATCCTGGCGCATACGGCCCTGGCCACGCCCTTCGTGGTGATCACGGTCACCGCCACGCTTTCGAGCTTCGACAAGACGCTGATGCGGGCGGGAGCATCCTGCGGGGCGCCGCCGCATACGGTGTTCTTCAAGGTGGTGATGCCGCTGATTCTGCCCGGCATGATTTCGGGCGCGCTGTTTGCTTTCGTCACCTCCTTCGACGAAGTGGTGGTGGTCTTGTTCCTCGCAAGCCCGGAGGACCGGACACTTCCCCTGCAGATGTTCTCAGGCATCCGCGAAATGATCTCGCCCACCATCACGGCGGCCGCCACCGTTCTGGTGCTGATCTCGACGGCACTGCTCATTACGGTCGAACTTCTGCGGCGCAGGTCCGAGCGGTTGCGCGGGGTGCAGATCTGACCGCCCGGCAGTTGGTTGCGTTTTCCGCTCCGGCATAAGATACCGGAGCCATGTCCGACCATCACGATCACGCCGGCCACGAACATGGCCATTCGCACTCGCATGCGCATGCGCCTGCCTCCTTTGGCCGGGCCTTCGCCATTGGCACGGTGCTGAACCTCGGCTTCGTCGCCGTGGAAGTGGTCTATGGCTTTCTCAGCAACTCGGTGGCCCTGCTGGCCGATGCCGGGCACAACCTCAGCGATGCGCTTGGCCTCGTCATGGCGTGGGTTGCTTATGTGCTGGCGCGCCGGCTGCCGAGCAGGGGATATACGTTCGGACTGGGCAAGAGCTCGATCCTGGCCGCGCTGTTCAATGCGGTGCTGCTGCTGGTGGCGGTGGGCGGAATCGGCTGGGAGGCGATCCAGCGGCTGTTCCACCCGGAGCCCGTCGCGGCCGGCATGGTGATGGTGGTGGCGGCGGTCGGCATTCTCATCAATGGCGCAACTGCCATGCTCTTCATTTCCGGCCGCAAGGGCGACCTCAACATCCATGCCGCCTTCATGCACATGATTGCGGATGTAGCTGTGTCCGCGGGCGTGGTCGTGGCCGGGCTTGTCATCCTTTATACGGGCTGGCTATGGGTTGACCCGGCCATGAGCATGATCGTCAACATCGCGATCCTCTGGGCAACATGGGGCATTCTGCGGCAGTCCCTCACCATGGCGTTGATGGGTGTTCCCAGTTCCGTGGATCTTGCGAAGGTACAGGCGTTTCTCAAAGCCCTGCCGGGCGTGGCTGAAGTGCATGACCTTCACGTCTGGCCACTGTCGACAACGGAGACAGCCCTCTCCTGCCACCTGGTCATGCCGGGAGGCCACCCGGGAGACCATTTTCTTCTCACCGCCACGGAGGAGCTGAAGGAACATTTCGGTATCGGCCACCCGACCTTCCAGGTGGAACTTGACCAGGGGCTAGCCTGCCCCTTTGCGCCGGATGAGGTGGTCTGAGCCTAGCGCGCGGCGCGGCGCTTGGTGCGGCGGGTGGGCTCGTCCTTCTGGGACAGGGCCGCGAGTTCATCCATATGGGCCAGCGCATCGCCCAACCGCTGGGCGGCAATCGCGTCTTCCGTCCCTGCGAGGGCGGCATCTCCGCTTTCCAGCGCCTGGGCGGCCTTGGCAGACATGTCAGACAGGGTGGAAATGGCGGCGAAAAGCCTGCCTGAAGGCGCCCGTTCCATGATCGAGCCAAGTTTCCGCAGGGAGGCCGCTGCCGCTGTTCCGGACAGGCCTTCGGCGGCAAAACACAGCTCTTCGATCATTCCAGGGACCCGCTTCATTCTCACGCACTCCATACGCCACTCACGCGCAGAGCTTCGCCGGGGGAGACTTAAAGGGCGGTTAAGCGGCTTGTTTCGGGCGGCGCTGCCTGTTTATAAGTCGCGCCTGAGAAATGCTTCACTCCGACTTTCGAGGGTTCCATGGCCGGCCATTCACAATTCAAGAACATCATGCACCGCAAGGGCAAGCAGGACGCGGTGCGCGCCAAGGCCTTCTCCAAGCTGTCGCGCGAAATCACCGTGGCCGCCAAGGCTGGCCTTCCCGACCCTGATGCCAATGCCCGCCTGCGCCTCGCCATCCAGAACGCGCGCGCCGAAAGCATGCCCAAGGACAATATCGAGCGCGCCATCAAGAAGGCGATCGGCGGCGATGCCGAGAACTATGACAATGTGCGCTACGAAGGTTATGGCCCGGGTGGTGTTGCCGTCATCGTCGAGGCCTTGACCGACAACCGGAACCGGACGGCATCCAATGTTCGCTCCCTGTTTACCAAGTTCGGCGGAAATCTGGGCGAGTCGGGATCGGTGGCCTTCATGTTCACGCGCGTGGGCGAGATCGTCTATCCGGCCGCCAAGGCCACCAGCGACGGCATGCTGGAAGCCGCGATCGATGCCGGCGCCGACGACGTGGTCTCGGACGAGGCCGGCCACACTGTCACCTGCGCCTTCGAATCGATTGGCGAAGTGTCCTCGGCGCTCGCCAAGGCCTTTGGCGAAGCCACCTCCGTCAAGATCGTGTGGAAACCTCAGACAATGGCCCCCGTCGATTTCGAGAAGGCTGAAAGCCTGATGAAGCTCGTCGACTCGCTGGACGAGGATGACGACGTGCAGGTGGTGTTCTCCAACGCCGACATTCCGGAAGATGTGTTGGCGAAGCTTAACGGGGAATGATGTGCTAGTTTCTGACGATGGTCAGAATCATCGGCATTGACCCCGGCCTGCGCAACACGGGGTGGGGGGTGATCTCGCAGGAGGGAACGAAGCTCTCTTACGTGGCCGACGGGGCGCTGCATTCGGATGCGGCCTTGTCCCTGGCGGAGAGATTGTTGCAGCTCCATGCGCAGCTGATGGATGTGTTTCGCGAATTCCAGCCGGATGAGGCGGCGGTGGAGGAGACTTTCGTCAACACCGATGCGCGCGCGACGCTGAAGCTTGGCCAAGCGCGGGGCGTGCTCATGCTGGCGCCTGCCATGCTGAAATTGCCGGTTTCCGAATATGCGCCCAATACGGTGAAGAAAGCGGTGGTGGGTGCAGGCCATGCGGAGAAGGCCCAGGTGAAGCATATGGTGAAACTGCTGCTGCCCAAGGCCCGCATGCGCACGGCGGATTCAACCGATGCGCTGGCGGTGGCCATTTGCCATGCGCATTACCGCGGCTCGCAGCGGCTGGCCGATATACTGGCGCGTTCTTGACTTGTTCCGGTACTCCGTTTAGCAGAGGCTGACAGAGGGCGCCCCATGATTGCAAAACTCAAAGGCCGGATCGATGCCGCGGGCGCCGACTGGCTGGTGATTGACGTGAATGGCGTTGGCTATCACGTCTCCTGCTCATCCAAGACGCTTTCCGCACTCGGCAGTCCCGGCGGCTTCGCGGAGGTCCACACGGAAATGCTCGTGAGCCAGGACATGATCCGCCTCGTGGGCTTTGCCACGGTGGAGGAGCGGGAGTGGTTCCGCCTGCTGCAGTCCGTGCAGGGCGTGGGCACCAAGGTGGCGCTGGCCATTCTCTCAACCCTCTCCACCTCCGAAATCGGGAACGCAATTGCGCTGCAGGACAAGGCGATGATCGGGCGGGCCAATGGCGTGGGCAAGAAGCTCGCGGAGCGCATCGTGCTGGAGCTGAAGGACAAGGCCCCGGCCTATGCCCCCCTCTCTTCCGATCTCGGAAGGCTTGCCGCCGAGCTTGACGCGCCACGCCCCACGGCGGCGACTGATGCGGTGTCTGCGCTGGTCAATCTCGGTTACGCCCAGGCGCAGGCGGGGGCCGCCGTTTCCGCTGCGATGCGGAAGGCGGGAGATGATCAGCCCACGGAGAAACTGATCCGCCTGGCGCTGAAGGAACTGGCGCTGGCATGAACAATCCCCTGCGCGAGCCAGAGAAGACGCCGGAAGATGCGATTGACACGCATCTCCGTCCGCAGCGGCTTGAGGAGTTCATCGGCCAGTCCAAGGCCAAGCAGAACCTGCGCATCTTCATCGAGGCGGCAAAGGCCCGGGGCGAGGCTCTGGACCATGTGCTGTTTGCAGGCCCGCCCGGCCTTGGCAAAACCACGCTGGCGCAGATCATGTCCCGTGAGCTGGGCGTCAATTTCAAGGCCACCTCCGGCCCCATCATCGCCAAGGCGGGGGATCTTGCAGCCCTTCTCACCAATCTCGAAGAGCGCGATGTGCTGTTCATCGACGAGATCCACCGGCTCAATCCGGCGGTGGAAGAAGTGCTCTACCCAGCGATGGAGGACTTCCAGCTCGACCTGATCATCGGCGAAGGTCCCGCCGCGCGCTCGGTGAAGATCGATCTTGCAAAATTCACGCTGGTGGGCGCCACCACCCGCACCGGGCTTCTGACCACGCCCCTGCGGGACCGTTTCGGCATTCCGGTGCGGCTCGACTTTTACAATGAGGACGAGCTACTGGAAATCGTGAAGCGGGGAGCCCGGGTGATGCAGATCGGCATCACGGGGGATGGCGCGCTCGAGATTGCCCGCCGCGCGCGCGGAACCCCGCGTATCGCCGGCAGGCTTCTCCGCCGCGTGCGGGATTTTGCCGCCGTGGCGCGCGCCGAGGTGATTGACGTGACGCTTGCGGACCGGGCGCTCTCTGCGCTGGATGTGGATGCCAAGGGCCTCGATGCACTCGACCACCGCTATCTCAAGTGCATTGCCCTCAATTTCGGCGGCGGCCCAGTGGGGATCGACACGATTGCGGCGTCCCTCTCCGAAGCACGCGATGCGCTGGAAGACATTGTGGAGCCCTATCTGCTGCAGATGGGCTTTCTCAACCGCACCCCGCGCGGGCGGCTTTTGACGCCCCATGCCTTCCGCCATATGGGCTTTGCCGTGCCGCAGCGGCCGGAGATCATGCAAGGGGTGCTGCCGCTGGACGAGAGCGATGGCTGAGGCCTGGCCAGACCTTGCCGGGCGGCTGAAGGGTGACGTGCACGTTCTTCCCGTGCGCGTCTATTTCGAGGATACGGATGCGGGCGGCGTCGTCTACCACGCGCGCTACGTGGCGTTCTGCGAGCGGGCCCGGTCTGACTGCCTCAGGCTTCTGGGCATTCACCAATCCCGGTTCGACGGGCTCAATTTCGTGGTCCGCCGCATGGTTTGCGATTTTCTCAAGCCAGCCCGGCTGGATGACCTGCTCGAAATCGAAACCCGCTTCATTGACATGGGCGGGGCACGCGTCGAGATCGGGCAGGAGGTGATGCTGAATGGCAACAGCTTGTTCCGCGCTCACGTCACGGTGGCCCTGGTGGATGGTACGGGCCGGCCCAGGCGGCTGCCTGAAAACATGGCGGAGTGCTTCCGCAGATTCTCCAAATCCTGAATCGTAACAAAGCCTTAACCATAGCCGATTCATGTGATTGCGAACGCCGCCCGGTGGGGCGGGGTGCTGCGGAGCCATGAGGGCAGAAAGCCCGAATCGCCGCAGTTTCGACAGATTTGGGCTGTTTGCACGGGCTTCTCCCGAAATTGGGGCAGTGCGGGAAACGCCGGGCCGGCTCAGGCAGGGGCCACCGGCGGTGATGGAAGGACAGGATGATAGCATTTGCAGTGACGGCGGTACCGGCAGGCGAACTCTCGCTTTTGCACCTGTTTTATCAGGCAGGCTGGATCGTCAAGGCCGTTATGGTCGGGCTGGCCGCAGCATCGGTGTGGTGTTGGGCCATCATCATCGAGAAGTTCTTCGCGGTCCGCAAAATGAACGCGGCCAATGACCGTTTCGAACAGTATTTCTGGTCCGGCCAATCGCTGGAGGATTTGTTCCTGGCGATGGGAAACCGCAACAACATCGGCCTTGCCGCCATCTTCATGTCCGCCATGCGGGAATGGAAGCGGAGCCAGGATGCGGCCTTGCGGGCGGGCTTCCAGGGTGTTCAGCGGCGCATCGAGAAGGTGATGGACGTGCAGATCCAGAAGGAGATGCATGACCTCGAGGCGCGGCTGCTGTTCCTCGCGACTACCGGCTCCGCTGCGCCCTTCGTGGGCCTCTTCGGCACGGTGTGGGGCATCATGGTGTCGTTCCAGGCCATTGCGAACTCGCAGAATACCTCGCTCAGCGTTGTGGCGCCGGGCATTGCCGAGGCGCTGTTCGCCACGGCGATCGGCCTCGTTGCCGCCATACCTGCGACAATCTTCTACAATATGTACTCCGCCGACGCGGGGAAGATCGGTGCCAGGCTCGAGAATTTCGCGGATGAATTCTCCGCCATCATCTCCCGCCAGCTAGACGAACGGGTGTAAGGCATGGGTGCTTCAGCAGGGGGCGCAAGAGGCGGTTACCAGCGGCGCAACGCCAGACGGCGGTCTTCCGCCGGGGTGATGAGCGAGATCAACGTGACGCCGCTCGTCGACGTGATGCTTGTGCTGCTGATTGTGTTCATGGTGGCGGCACCGCTGATGACGGTGGGCGTGCCCATCGACCTTCCCAAGACGGATGCCAAGCCGCTGAACAGCCAAGTTGAGCCCCTGTCGGTTTCGATCAGGCCCGACGGCTCGATCTATCTCATGGAACAGGCGATGACGATGCCGGAGCTCACGCAGAAGCTCGCGGCACTCTATGGCGTGGACCCGGACAAGGAAATTCGCGTGCGCGGTGACTTGGCCGCCACCTATGGCCCGATTGCCGAAGTGCTGGGCGCCATCAACAATGCGGGCTTCAAGAAGATCGGGCTCGAGACATTGCCGGGTGCGGGAGCAGCGCCCGCAGCACCTGCGCCAGCGCCGGCACAAACGCCGGGCCTTACCGAGCCTGGGCAGAACTAGCGATGAAGCGGAGCCTCGTTGCATCAATCAGCTTTCACGTGGCGATCCTCGCCGCGGCGCTGGTGGTGCTGCCGAAGCCCAAGTTCGAGCCCATGCCGGTTGAGGCGATCACCGTCGACATTTCCAACATCGCGGATGCCAACAAGCTGATGGCTACTGCGAAGGATGCGCCTGACAAGGTTGAAAAGCCTGCCCCCAAGAAGGCCGAGATCGTCAAGAAAACAGACGAGACGCTGAAGGTGGCCGAAAAGGAAGTGACCACCGCCAAAGAGGCGAAGGCCCCGCCGCCACCGCCCCCTGAGCCTAAGCCGCAGCCCGTCAAGGAAGAGCCCAAGAAGGCCGAGGAGCCGCCGCCGCCCGACCCCAATGCCATGGCCGATCTTCTGAAGAAGGTCGAGGAGCCAAAGCCCGAGCCTCCCAAGGAGCAGCCGAAGAAGGTTGAGGAAGCGCCGAAGCCCATCAAGAAACCGGAGAAGAAGCCCGAGAAGAAGGTAGCGAAGCTTGACACCACGAAGCTCGAGCAGCTGCTTAACACCGACGCGCTCCTCAACAAGGAAAACGACGAGAAGACAACGAATGCCGCCGACACCGCTGTTGACGGCAAGCCCACCGCGGGCGAGCGCAACCTGCAGGGCAAGGACCAGACTCTTTCCGCCACGACGATTGCCGCCTTCGTGCAGAAGATCCGCGAGTGCTGGGTGATCCCGCCCGGCGCGCGCGAGGCCGACATCTCGGTCAAAGTGCATATTCTGCTGAATGAGGACGGCTCGGTTGCGGGCGAGCCCGAAGTGATGAACGGGCCTGGCGATTTCTTGTTCGACACCACCGCGCGCTCAACGGTAGCGGCCATTCTCGGCTGCCAGAATTACGACTTCCTTCCAAAGGATCAGTATGATGTATGGAAGGACCTAGTCTTGAAGTTCAACCCCAACATGTTCGCTGATGCCACTGCCACGCAGTGACGGCCAAACGGATCACGCCCAACTCATGACCCTGACCGATTTCCCTCTTCATCACCTGCGCCGCATTCTCGCGGGCGTGTTCGTGGCGCTCGCCCTGTTCGGCCTGCAGAACGCCGCGCTTGCGCAGACCGAAATCGACATCACCGGCGGGCGCATCGATCCGCTGCCGATTGCCATCGCGCCCTTCCTCGCGGGCGGCGGGGCCGAGGAAACCGCCGCAACGATTTCGGCCGTCATCACCAATGACCTGGGCCGTTCGGGCTATTTCGCCCCGCTGGACCCGGCCACCTTCATCGAGAAGATCACCAGCTTCGAGCAGCCACCCAATTTCGCCTCCTGGCGGCAGATCCAGTCCAAGGCGCTGGTGACGGGCCAAGCCTTCATGGATGGCGGCAAGATGCGCGTTGAGTTCCGGCTGTGGGACGTGAACACGACGAAGCAGCTGGCTGCACAGCAGTTCACCACGTCGCCTAAGAACGCGCGGCGCATCGGCCACATGATTTCGGACATCATCTACAAGTCGATGACCGGCATTGATGGCTATTTCGACACGCGCGTGGTGTTCGTGGCCGAGGAGGGCCCGAAAGACAAGCGCGTGAAGCGCCTCACCATCATGGACCAGGACGGCTTCAACGCGCGCCCGCTGACGGATGGCAAGGACCTGGTGCTGACACCGCGCTTTTCGCCCTCGACCAACGAGATCACCTACATGAGCTTCGGCAATGCCGAGCCCCGCGTCTATCTCATGAACATCGACACCAAGCAGCGCGAGATCGTGGGACAGTTTCCCAACATGAGCTTCGCGCCGCGCTTTTCGCCGGATGGCCAGCGCGTGATCATGAGCCTTCAGGACGGCGGCAATTCCAACATCTTCGAGCTTGACCTGCGCTCGCGCCAGCTGCGCCAGCTCACCAATGTGCCGGCCATCAACACGGCACCCTGCTATTCGCCGGATGGCACCATGATCGCCTTCGAGTCTGACCGCGGCGGCACGCAGCAGATTTACGTGATGAGTGCAGACGGCTCCAACCAGAACCGCATCAGCTTCGGCAACGGCCGCTATTCGACGCCGGTATGGTCCCCGGACGGGCAGTATATTGCTTTCACCAAGCAGGCCTCCGGCAAGTTCGCAATCGGCGTGATGAAGCCGGACGGCTCGGGCGAGCGCATTCTCACGGAAGGCTACCACAATGAGGGCCCCACCTGGGCGCCCAACAGCCGTGTGGTGATGTTCTTCCGCGATACGCAGGGAGAAAGCGGCGGCCCGCAACTCTGGTCGGTGGACATCACCGGCTACAATGAACAGCGCGTGCCAATCCAGGGCTTCGGCTCGGATCCAGCCTGGTCGCCCAAACTCAACTGAGGGCGAGGGGGCACAACACGATTCGGGGCCGGGGGGCTCATCGGAGCGGCGGCCTGCTGCAGGGGATGCAGAGGCCGCTTCAGGACCACGATCAAACGGGAAGTACGACATGAACAGACGTGAGAGTTTCAAGATGGCCGCGGGGATGGCCGCATTGCTGGCACTGAGTGCCTGCGCCAAGAAGAAGACGGACCTGGCGGCGGGCAACGGCCCCGGTGCCGCCGCGGTGCCCGGTTCCGAACAGGACTTCACGGTGAATGTGGGAGACCGCGTGTTCTTCCTCGAGGACCAGTCGACGCTGACGCCCGAAGCGCAGGAAACGCTGCGCCGCCAGGCCGCCTGGCTGCAGAAATACCCCCCGGTGACGGTGCAGGTCGAAGGCCATGCCGACGAGCGCGGCACGCGTGAATACAACATTGCACTGTCCGCCCGCCGCGCCACGGCGACGCGCGAGTTCCTGATTGCACAAGGCGTGACGGCATCGCGCATTTCCTCCATCGCCTATGGCAAGGAACGTCCGGCCGCCCTGTGCGACGCCGAGCAGTGCTGGTCCCAGAACCGCCGTGCCGTGACGGTCATCACCGGCGGCGCGCGGACGTCGTAAAGGGCGAGAGGAATCAGGTCCTTCCCCGTTGCGCGCGGGGGAGGCGGCTTTCCGTAGACGGTCAGGGAATGTTAACCCTGTTGCATCAGAGTGCTCGATGTGTAAGTCCCTGCGCCGGGACTTCGATCGTTTTCATATCGGCCGGCAGAGCGGGCCCCGGTACAAGGAGTGGGTAGATGATTTCTCGATTGGCGAGCCTCAAGTTCATTGCAGTGCTGAGCTGCTTCCTGGCGCTTGCCGCGTGTTCGAAGAAAAATACACCCGACCTCAACGCCGGTACGGGCCCGGGGGCTGCTGCCGCGCCGGGTTCCGAGCAGGACTTTACGGTGAATGTCGGAGACCGCGTGTTCTTCCTCGAGGACCAGTCGACGCTGACACCCGAAGCCCAGGAGACGCTGCGCCGCCAGTCCGCCTGGCTCAACAAGTACCCGCGCGTGACGGTGCAGGTTGAAGGCCACGCCGACGAGCGTGGCACGCGTGAATACAATATCGCACTCTCCGCCCGCCGCGCCACGGCCGCCCGCGAGTTCCTGATTTCTCAGGGTGTTACAGCGTCCCGCATCTCGTCCATCGCCTATGGCAAGGAGCGCCCGGCTGCGCTTTGCGATGCCGAACAATGCTGGTCGCAGAACCGGCGCGCTGTCACCGTCATCACGGGTGGTGCCAACTAGCAACGGCCATGATCTGACTGCGGTTTGCCGTTTTTGCAGCCTCAATTTTACCGTGATTCCGGTTCAACTCCCGGGGCTGACAAGAACAATCCGCCCCAATAGGGCCATTGGGTGTTGATCATGCTGAAATTCTTGAAATCCTCCGTTGCCGCCGCCGCCCTCATCGGGGTCGGACTGGTCACTCCCGCAATGGCACAGAGCGCTTCCGAAGTTGCCGTGCGCATGCAGCAGCTCGAAGAGCAGGTTCGCCAGCTGACGGGCCAGGTGGAGCAACTGTCCTTCGAAGTGAAGCAGATGCGCGCCCAGGGTGGCGCTGCCGCCATTCCGCAGCAGAGCGGTGCGGCCCAGCCCTTGAAGCCCGCCGCCAGCATTGCCGCCGTGGCAGAGCCGGAGCCACCCAAGCCGTCCGAGCAGAAGCGCCTTGCCGCTGCCTCCGCCGGCGCACCGATCCCCGACAGCAATGATGTTGAAGTCATCGCGCAGCAGCCACTGGCCGCTGCCGGTGAGGCGCCCGCCATTCCCCAGCCGGCACAGGACGTGCCCGGCATTCCCTCCGGCGCCAAGGTATTCGGCGCCATCGACAATGCCGCTGCACAACCCGATGACGGCGGCTTCCAGGGCAAGGTTCTGGTGCCGCCCTCCCAGCAGGAGCCGGGGGATGAGCCCTATGTGCAGCCGCAGCAGGGCGGCGTTGCGCCCCAGCCCTCTGCCGGGGCTGACTCGATCGAAACGGTTTCGCTTTCGCCCGATGCCCAGACGGAGACGCCGGAATCGCTCTATGAGCGTTCCAACGAGAGCCTGCTGCGCCGCCAGTTCGGCGATGCCGAATCGGGCTTCGCCACGTTCCTGCAGAAATATCCCGATCACAGCCTCGCGGGCAGTGCCCAATATTGGCTGGGCGAGACCTATTATGCGCAGAGTGATTTCAAGCGCGCCGCCGCCAATTTCCTCCAGGGCTACAAGAAATACCCGAAGAGCCGCCGCGCGCCCGACAGCCTGTTGAAGCTTGGCATTTCGCTGAACCGGCTCGGGCAGGATGAGCAGGCCTGTGCCGCTTTTGCCGCGGTCAGCAGCGAATATCCGAAGGCGGTGGATGCCCGCAAGCGCGCCCAGGCCGAAGGCAAGCGTGCCGGCTGCGCCTCCTGAGATCAGGGCTGATTTTTCCGCCCTTTCGGCTGAGCAGCATGTGGCGCTCGCCGTATCCGGGGGCTCCGATTCGACCGCATTGATGCATCTTGTTGTCGCCTGGGCCCGGACCAATCATCCGGGCCTTCGGCTTTCCGTTCTCACCGTTGACCACAGTTTGCGGGCCGGCTCTGCCGGTGAGGCGCTGCAGGTCAAAGCCTGGGCGGAGAGGCTCGGCCTCGTCCACGGCACCCTGTTGTGGGATGTGACGCCCAAGCCTGCCACCGGACTTCAGGCCAGGGCACGGGGCGCGCGCTATAATCTGATGGCCGCATGGTGCCGCGCCCATGGGGCAGGGGCGCTGCTGACGGCCCATACGCTTGATGACCAGGCCGAGACCGTGCTGATGCGGCTGGCGCGCACGGCAAGCCCTGACAGCCTGGCCGGCATCCGCCCGCGGGGCGCTTGGAACGGGCTGCCGCTGCTGCGCCCGCTTCTTCATGCAAGGCGTGAGGCACTGCGCCAGTATCTGCTGACCCTGGGCCAGGACTGGGTGGAAGACCCAAGCAATGCCGACCCGCGCTTTGAGCGGGTGAGGGTTCGGCAGTCCCTTGCGCTTTCGGGGGCGGGCGTTGTCACCCGTGAGCGGCTGGCAGCTTTGGCGGATGCGAGTGCACGCACATCCGCCCTGCTGGAGCGGCTCACGAGGCGCTGGATCGGCCTGTGGCTGCGGGAGGAGGCGGCCGGGATCTGCCATGTTCCCCGTTCCGCCTTCGAGGGACTGCCCGCAGCACTTCAGGAGCGCATTCTCGCCCGGATCATTACCCACTACGGCGGGGGCGGCCTTTTGCCCGAACCGCAGGAGCTGCGGCGTCTCGTCCACTGGGCGGCCTCGGATGAGGGACCGATGCGCCGCACGCTGGCGGGCGCGCTCATCGGGCGGCGGAAGTCCGGCTTCTGGGTGACCCGGGAAGCATCCCGCGTCGATGCCGCGCCGCTGACCGTGCCGGGCACCGGAAAAGCCTTGTGGGACGGGCGTTTTCTGGTCGATGCGGCCCCCGGCGCCACGGTTGCGCCTGCGGGGGTCCGCCAGCCGGGGCTGGGACCGGAGGTGCCGGTCTATGCCAAACGGGCCTACCCCTGGGTCGAATCGCCCGCCGGAGCTGCGAAACCGGTGCAGATCCGCTTTCTTCGGCTCGCAAAGGCCTAGGAACACAATTACACAAAGGGTGTTCTTGGAAATATCTTTGGGCCAACCTATGTTAGTATCCAATTCTGAGGACAGTGCCGCCGCCCGACGGTTGAAGCCGGGCGGCAATATGCGAGGGATCACGTGAACCAATTCCGAAATTTCGCCGTCTGGATCGTTATCGCCCTGCTGCTGTTTGCGCTGTTCAGCGTATTCCAGGGCCAGGTTGGCCGCCCCTCGAGCTCCGAGATCAGCTATTCGGAATTCCTCGACAAGGCCAATTCCGGCGGCATCCAGTCCATGATCATCACCGGTGACAACATCACCGGCAAGCTGACGGATGGGTCCACGGTGCAGACCACAGGTCCTCTCATGTATTTCGAGGACCAGCTGAAGGAATTGCGTGGCAAGAACGTCTCGATCACTTTCCGCACCGCACAGAACGACTCGCTCCTCACCAATGCCCTGGTCTACTGGCTGCCCATGCTGCTGCTGATCGGCGTCTGGGTGTTCTTCATCCGGCAGATGCAGGCAGGCTCCGGCAAGGCCATGGGCTTTGGCAAATCCAAGGCGAAGCTTCTGACCGAGCGCCACGGCCGCGTGACCTTCGAGGACGTCGCAGGCGTCGAAGAGGCCAAGGACGACCTGGTCGAAATTGTCGACTTCCTGAAGGACCCTCACAAGTTCCAGCGTCTCGGCGGCAAGATTCCGAAGGGCGCGCTGCTGGTGGGTCCTCCCGGCACCGGCAAGACGCTGCTGGCGCGCGCCATTGCGGGTGAGGCCAATGTTCCGTTCTTCACAATTTCGGGCTCGGACTTCGTTGAAATGTTCGTGGGCGTCGGCGCATCGCGTGTGCGTGACATGTTCGAGCAGGCCAAGAAGAACGCGCCCTGCATCATCTTCATCGATGAAATCGACGCCGTGGGCCGCCATCGTGGTGCGGGCCTGGGCGGTGGCAATGACGAGCGCGAGCAGACGCTGAACCAGCTTCTGGTCGAGATGGATGGCTTCGAGGCCAATGAGGGCGTGATCCTGGTTGCCGCAACCAACCGTCCGGACGTGCTGGACCCGGCACTGCTGCGCCCTGGCCGCTTCGACCGCCAGATCGTGGTGCCAAACCCTGATGTTCAGGGCCGCGAGAAGATCCTGAAAGTGCATATGCGCAATGTGCCGCTGGCGCCCGATGTGGATGCCAAGACCATTTCGCGCGGAACGCCGGGCTTCTCCGGCGCTGATCTCGCCAACCTCGTCAACGAGGCTGCCCTTCTTGCCGCGCGCCGCAACAAGCGCATGGTGACGCAGTCCGAGTTCGAAGAGGCCAAGGACAAGGTGATGATGGGTGCGGAGCGGCGCTCCATGGCCATGTCCGAGGATGAGAAGCGCTTGACCGCCTATCATGAGGCGGGCCACGCACTCGTTGCCATGAATGTGCCGAAGTCCGACCCTGTGCATAAGGCCACCATCATTCCGCGCGGCCGCGCATTGGGCATGGTGATGCAGCTTCCCGAAGGTGACCGCCTGTCGATGAGCTACACGCAGATGACGTCGCGCCTTGCCATCATGATGGGCGGGCGCATTGCGGAAGAGCTGACCTTCGGCAAGGAGAACGTCACGTCGGGTGCGCAGTCCGACATCGAGCAGGCGACGCGCCTGGCCCGTGCCATGGTCACGCGCTGGGGCTATTCGGATGAGCTCGGCACGGTGGCCTATGGCGAGAACCAGGAAGAGGTGTTCCTCGGCCACTCCGTGTCCCGCACGCAGAACATCTCGGAAGAGACCTCCCAGAAGATCGACCAGGAAGTGAAGCGCCTGGTGTTTGACGGGCTCTCCACCGCCAGGCGTATCCTGACGGACAAGAACCATGAACTGGTTGCGCTCGCCCAGGGCCTTCTGGAATATGAAACGCTCTCGGGCGATGAGATCAAGAACCTGCTGAACGGCACGCCGCCCAAGCGCGACGATGCCGATGGCAGCAAGCGTGCGTCCAAGGCGTCGTCTTCCGTTCCCTCCACCGGCCAGCCCAAGGCCGGCGGCGCGGGCGGCATGGAACCTCAGCCGCAAGCCTGATGAAGACGCGTTATGTTCGGCCGGCGGGGCTCGTCTATGGGGCTGACGCACGGCAAGTGATCAGCCAAGGCCGCGGAGCATCGCTCGGCGGCCTTGCCGCAATTGCCTACACCGTGGTTGAGAGCATTGAGCGGGACGGCGCCACGCTGCGCCGCAGCTTCGGCAATGGCATGTTGCCGCGGCAGATGGTGTTGCCGGATTTCCTCAATGCCGAGCGCCCGCTCATCATGGGCATTGTGAACGTGACGCCTGACAGTTTCTCCGACGGCGGCCGCAATGCTGAAACCGCGCGCGCCATCGCCAATGGAATTGCGATGGCGAAGGAGGGGGCGGACATCATCGATGTTGGGGGCGAGTCCACGAGGCCCGGCTCAGAAGGTGTTTCAGAAGAGGAAGAATTGCGCCGGGTGCTGCCGGTGATTGAGGCGCTTGCGGCGGGTGGCCATACCGTCTCCATCGACACACGCAAGGCAAAGGTCATGCGCGCGGCGCTGAAGGCGGGTGCGGCCATCGTGAATGACGTCGCCGCGCTCACCTATGAGCCCGCCGCGGTGGAGGCCATGGCGGAGGCCTCATGCCCCGTCATCCTGATGCATGCGCAGGGCGACCCCAAAACGATGCAGCTGAGCCCGCAATATGATGACGTGGCCCTCGATGTCTATGACTGGCTCGAGGCCCGCATTGCGGCCTGCGTTGCCGCTGGCATCGCGCGGGAGCGGATCATCGCGGACCCAGGTATCGGCTTCGGCAAGAGCTTCCGCCACAATCTGGATGTGCTGCGCCAGTTCACGCTCTATCATGGACTGGGTGTTCCGCTTTTGATGGGACTTTCTCGCAAGGGTTTTATCGGTGCGCTGACGGGCGAGAAAGTGGCGGGCAACCGCGTCAACGGATCGGTGGGTGGAGCTGTCTGGTCAGCTCTTAACGGAGCGCATATTCTTCGCGTGCATGATGTGAAGGCGACGGTCGAGGCGCTGGCGGTGGCAGGGGCAATTGCCGATCCGGACTCGAGCGGTCTCTGAGTGAGGGGAGTTTCCATGGCGCGGAAGTATTTCGGAACGGACGGCGTGCGCGGGCGCGCCAATGCGGGCGCAATGACCGCAGACATGGTGCTGAAGATCGGCATGGCCGCGGGCAATCTCTATCGCCGCGGCAACCACCGCCACCGCGTGGTGATCGGAAAGGATACCAGGCTCTCCGGCTACATGATCGAGAATGCGCTGACCTCCGGGCTTCTGGCCGCGGGCATGGATGTGTTCCTGTTCGGGCCCGTACCAACGCCCGCGGTTTCCATGCTCACACGCTCCATGCGCGCCGATTTGGGGGTGATGATTTCGGCCTCGCATAATCCGTATGCGGACAATGGCATCAAGATCTTCGGGCCTGACGGTTTTAAGCTTTCGGACGCGCAGGAACTCGAGATCGAGGCGATGCTCGAGAATCCCGCGCTGATGACGCTTGCGGCTTCTGACAAGATCGGCCGCGCCAAGCGCATCGAGGATGCCCAGGCGCGCTATATCGAATTCGCCAAGCGCACGTACCCTAAGGACATGACGCTCGATGGCCTCCGCGTGGTGATCGACACGGCCAATGGCGCGGCCTATCGCGTGGCGCCCACCGCCTTGTGGGAGCTGGGCGCCGAGGTGATCCAGATCGGCGATGAGCCCAACGGCATCAACATCAATGAGGGCTGCGGCTCCACCCACCCGGAGGCCATGTGCACCAAGGTGCGGGAGCTCAGGGCGGACATCGGCATCGCGCTTGATGGCGACGCGGACCGGGTGATCATTGCGGATGACCGTGGCCGCGTGGTCGATGGCGACCAGCTGATGGCGCTGATCGCTTCATCCTGGGCCAAGCGGGGCGAATTGCGGGGCGGCGGTCTCGTCGCCACCGTGATGTCCAACCTCGGCCTGGAGCGGTATCTGGCCGAACAGAAGCTCACTCTCGCGCGCACCAAGGTGGGGGACCGTTACGTGGTCGAGCACATGCGCGCCCATGGCCACAATGTGGGCGGCGAACAGTCTGGCCACATCGTTCTCTCGGATTTCTCGACCACGGGAGACGGGCTTCTGGCCGCCCTTCAGGTTCTGGCGGAGGTGAAACGCCAGGGGAAGCCGGTGAGCGAAGTCTGCAATCTCTTCACGCCGCTGCCGCAAGTTTTGAAGAACGTGACCTTCAAGGAAGGTGCGCCCTTGCAGGACCGCCACGTGCGCGATGCCATTGCCGAGGCCGAGCAGCGGCTTGGCAATTCGGGCCGTCTCGTCATCCGCCCCTCCGGCACGGAGCCCGTAATCCGTGTGATGGCGGAAGGCGATGATGAGGGGCTGGTGAAGGCCATCGTTGACCAGTTGTGCGGCGCCATTGCCCAGGCTGCGGCTAGTCAGGCTTCGCCAGCAGCTTGACGTCCGCCGCGATGTCCTTGTCCCGCAGCATCGCCTTCTGGGCTTCTGTGCCTGCCTTGGCATAGGCATCGAGATCCTGCGTGGCAAAGTCCGCAGGTGGCAGGTGAAGCTTGCCGCCGCAGAAATAGAAATACTCCGTCACGCGGCGGGCGGTGCCATTGGGGCCACCTTCCTCGATGAAGGCGTGCCGCAGATATTCCACCCGGGTGACGGCGATGCCATAGGCCTTCGGATCAAGCACGCTCAAGCGCCGCTCGCTCATGCCGGATTCGCCGCCATCGATGCGAACAATCGATTGTAGCGTGCCATCCTTTTTCTTGTAGATGCGCCAGACACCACCCTCCGTGGACTGAACATCGCTGACGCTGCGTTCCGTCTTTTTCAATCCTTCGAGCGGGGCATTCAATGCCCTTTCGATGCTGCCTATGGGACACTCCGCAAGGGCAGGCCCCGCCATGCCGAGAAGAATTGAAACTGCCAATATGCGCTTCATGCCATGTCTCCCGATGAGCCCAACGGATCCTAATGCACCGTCCGGTCAAATGATATCAGTTGAAGATTTGCGCTCCAGACGCTCCGTCACTCCAGCGAAGGCTGGCATATCACGCGAGGGAAAGGGCCCGTAAACTCGTGCTTTCGCAACATGGTAACCAGAGACTGAACAGCATCCATCAGATCGGAACAAATTCTGTTGCTCTCCTGCAACATTGAAGCCGTGACTTGTTTCCGCCCCATTCATGCCCGGCTTGGGTCACGGAACGCTTCTAGCTTTTGGACATTCAAGTTCAGTGTTTGCAAGGGAGTAAAAAACATGAAGTCCATCACCAAGGCACTGCTCGGCATCGGCATGCTCGCCGGTCTTTCGGGCACCGCGTTTGCGGCCGATGCCTACACGCCCGAAGCCGTTGTGAGCGACTCGGCCTTCTACATCCGTGGCGATCTCGGCTGGTCCTGGCTCAACACCGATGACAACAGCAACAGCGCTTTTGTCGGCGGCGGCGGTGTGGGCTACAAGTTCAACAGCAACCTCCGTGCCGATGTGCGCGGTGATCTTGCCGGGCTTGGAAATGGCGATCAGTATTTCAACTCGGTGCTGGGTAACGTCTATTTCGACATCCCCACCCAAACCATCGTGACGCCCTATCTGGGTGCGGGCGTTGGCTATGGCTGGTCTGACGATGGCGATAAAGGCGGCAAGAAGGACGGCGCTGCGTTTGCGGCCATGGCCGGCATCGAAGTGAGCCTGACGGATAATCTGAGCGCCGATATCGGCTATCGCTACCGTCAGATCTTCTCGGAAGATGTTTATGCCAATGAAGCGCTGGTGGGTCTCCGCTACAGCTTCTAATCCCGCCGCGGATTGACGATCGAACCGGCCCGCGCCTCTGGTGCGGGCCGTTTCATTTGTGCACTTGCAGACGGAGCCCAAATGCGCGATACGGGCTGCGGGCTAGCCCTCCCCACCGAGGGCCGGTTCATCTGCAAGGATGGAGCACAAGATGACGAACACGAAACCGGCGGCGCGCCCGGCATGCGCGCATTTCTCGTCCGGCCCCTGCGCCAAGATCCCTGGCTGGGCACCCCACCTTCTCAACACCGAATCATTGGGCCGCTCGCATCGTTCGAGTCTGGGCAAGGCACGCCTCAAACACGCCATCACGCTGACGCGTGAGGTTCTGCAGGTGCCGGACACGCATCTGATCGGCATCGTTCCGGCCTCGGACACGGGTGCGGTTGAAATGGCCATGTGGTCCCTTCTGGGCGAGCGCCCGGTGGACATGCTGGCCTGGGAAAGCTTCGGGGACGGGTGGGTCTCCGATGTGATGAAGCAGCTGAAGCTGAAGGATGCGCGAAAGTTGACGGCGAGCTATGGCGCGCTTCCCGATCTCTCTGCTGTCGATTTCGGCCATGACGTGGTCTTCACCTGGAACGGCACGACATCGGGCGTTCGCGTGCCCGATGCGAACTGGATCGCAGCTGATCGCAAGGGCCTGACGATCTGCGATGCGACGTCTGCTGCTTTCGCGCAGGCGATGGATTTCTCCAAGCTCGATGTGGTCACCTTCTCCTGGCAGAAGGTGCTGGGCGGCGAAGGCGCGCATGGCGTGCTGATCCTGGGCCCCCGCGCTGTGGAGCGCCTTGAGAGCTATACGCCTTCATGGCCGCTCCCCAAGATTTTCCGCCTCACCAGCGGCGGCAAGCTGATCGCCGGCATCTTCGAGGGCGAGACCATCAATACGCCGTCGATGCTCTGCGTTGAAGATTATATCGTGGCTTTGGAATGGGCGCAGAAGCTTGGCGGGCTCAACAGCCTTCTGGCGCGGGCCGATGCCAATGCCGCCGTGGTGCAGCGCTGGATCGACTCGCGCGAATATGCGGAAAATCTCGCGCAAGTGTCCGCCACGCGTTCCAACACCTCCGTGTGCCTGACGCTCAAGGCCGATGAGAGTGTTCCGAAGAAAATGGTCAAGCTGCTCGAAGCGGAGAAGGCGGCCTTCGACATTGGCTCCTATCGCGATGCGCCGCCGGGCCTGCGAATCTGGTGCGGCGCCACCGTCGAGACCTCCGATCTCGAAGCGCTGATGCCGTGGCTTGACTGGGCCTATGCCCAGGCCACGGCCTGATTTCATCCTCTCAAGTCCACCTTACATCAGGAGTGCCGTCCATGGCCCCTCGCGTTCTCGTTTCCGACAAGCTTTCCGAAACCGCCGTGCAGATCTTTCGTGACCGTGGGGTGGAGGTCGACTACCTCCCCGATCTGGGGAAAGACAAGGATGCGCTGCTTGCCGCCATTCCCAATTATGATGGGCTCGCCATCCGCTCTGCCTCCAAGGTGACGCCCAAGATCATCGCCGCCGCCACCAGGCTGAAGGTGATCGGACGCGCCGGCATCGGCGTTGACAATGTGGATATTCCAGCCGCCACGCAGCGCGGCATCGTGGTCATGAACACGCCCTTCGGCAATGCCATCACCACTGCTGAACATGCGATCTCGATGATGATGGCGCTGGCCCGGCAGATCCCCGAGGCCAATGCCTCCACCCATGCGGGGAAGTGGGAGAAGAACCGCTTCATGGGGGTGGAGCTGTTCAACAAGACCTTGGGCGTGATCGGCTGCGGCAACATCGGCTCCATCGTGGCGGACCGTGCGCTGGGGCTGAAAATGAAGGTGATCGCGTTTGATCCCTTCCTCTCGCCGGAACGCGCAATCGAGATCGGCGTCGAAAAGGTGGAGCTTGACGAGATCTTCCGGCGCTCGGATTTCATCACGCTGCACACGCCGCTCACCGACAAGACGCGGGGCATCATCGATGCTGCGGCACTGGCGAAGTGCAAGAAGGGCGTGCGCATCATCAATTGCGCGCGGGGCGGCCTGGTGGTGGAGGATGCGCTTTATGATGCGCTGAGATCAGGACATGTGGCGGGTGCGGCACTGGATGTGTTCGAAGTGGAACCTGCCACCAGCCACAAGCTTTTTGAGCTCGACAATGTGGTGGCCACGCCGCATCTGGGTGCGTCCACCGGCGAAGCGCAGGAAAATGTGGCGCTGCAGGTGGCGGAGCAGATGGCGGATTATCTGATTTCAGGTGCTGTCTCCAATGCGCTCAACATGCCGTCGATCTCGGCTGACGAGGCGCCCCGGCTCAGGCCTTTCATCGCCGTGGCCGAGCGCCTCGGATCCTTCGCGGGGCAGCTGACGGATGAAGCCATCACCGGCATCGTTATCGAATATGCGGGCGATGTGGGTGAAATGAATACCCGCGCGCTGACCTCAGCGGCCCTGGCCGGAATCCTGCAGCCGATGCTGGGCACGGTCAACATGGTGTCCGCCCCCGTGGTGGCGCGCGAGCGCGGCATCAAGGTGGATGAGGTGAAGCAGACGCAGCGCGGTGCATATGAAACCTATATCCGCCTCACCGTGAAGACGGAGACCATGGAGCGCTCTGTCGCGGGCACCGTGTTCTCGGATGGGAAGGCGCGCATCATCCAGATCAAGGGCATCGATATGGAGGCCGAATTCGGCCCGCACATGCTCTATGTGACGAATGAGGACAAGCCGGGCTTCATCGGCGCGCTGGGCATGCTGCTGGGCAATGCGGGAGTCAACATCGCCACCTTCAATCTCGGCCGCAAGGCCCAGGGGGGAGAAGCGATCTGCCTCGTCTCCATCGATGAGACGCCGCCGCCGGAGGTGCTCAAAGCCGTCTCCAGCCTTCCGCATGTGAAACAGGCGAAGTCCCTGGCATTTTGAGCAGGTCACTTCTCCGGTTTGCCTTCCGCGTCTGATGGTGTAAGAGCCCGTAACGGCTCCGGCGGCATCCCCGCACGGGGCCGTTGCTATGAATGACAAGGAGCCTGAAATGGCGAATGTTGCGGTGGTCGGCGCCCAATGGGGTGACGAAGGCAAGGGCAAGCTGGTGGATTGGCTGTCGGAGCGCGCCGATGTGGTGGTGCGTTTCCAGGGCGGTCACAATGCCGGGCACACGCTGGTGATCGACGGCGTGACCTACAAGCTCTCGCTACTGCCGTCCGGCATTGTCAGGCCGGGGAAACTCTCTGTCATCGGCAATGGCGTGGTGATCGACCCCTGGGCGTTGGCCGCCGAGATCGACAAGCTGTCGAGCCAGGGCGTGGATATTTCGCGCGCCAACCTCCGCATTGCCGGCAATGCAACACTGATCCTGCCGCTGCACCGCGAGCTCGATCAGATCAGAGAAGCGGCTGCGGGGGCGGGCAAGATCGGCACCACCGGCCGCGGCATCGGCCCGGCTTACGAAGACAAGGTGGGCCGCCGGGCGATTCGCGTGAATGATCTGGCTGATCTCTCCACCATCCACCCCAAGATCGAGCGCCTGCTGGCGCACCACAATGCGCTCCGCCGCGGCATGGGCCAGCCGGAGGTGAAGGGGGAAGACCTGATTTCGCAGCTTGCCGAAATCGCACCCCGCGTTCTGCCCTTCTCGGACGCCGTGTGGGCGCTGCTCGATGACATGAAGCGGGATGGAAAGCGCATCCTGTTCGAAGGTGCGCAAGGCATTCTCCTCGACATCGACCATGGCACTTACCCTTATGTGACATCCTCCAATACCGTGGCGGGGCAGGCGGCGGCGGGCTCAGGCCTTGGGCCGTCCTCCATCGGCTATGTGCTGGGAATCGCCAAGGCCTACACCACGCGCGTGGGCTCAGGACCGTTTCCGACGGAACAGGAGAATGAAGTCGGCGAATACATCGGACAGCGCGGCCGCGAATTCGGAACGGTGACGGGCCGCAAGCGCCGCTGCGGCTGGTTCGACTCGGTCCTGGTGCGCCAGGCCATCAAGACGTCCGGCATTCATGGAATTGCGCTGACCAAACTCGATGTGCTGGACGGGCTCGACGAGATCAAGGTCGGCATCGGCTATGAGGTGGATGGCCGCAAGATCGACCGTCTGCCGGCGGCTGAGGAAGCACAGAAGCGCGTTGTGCCGATCTATGAAAGCTTCGAAGGCTGGAAGGGAACGACGGCAGGCGCACGCAGCTGGTCGCAGCTTCCCGCACAGGCGATCAAATATGTGAAGTATCTCGAGGAGCTGATCGAGTGCCCGGTGGCGCTGCTGTCCACCTCTCCCGAACGCGAGGACACGATCCTGATGAAGGATCCCTTCGAGGACTGATCAGGGCGGCCAAATAAAGCGGCGCGCGCCGCTCTACCGCTTGCCCTTTCCCGGCCGCAGCATTCTGCCGAGGATGTGGTCAGCCCGCCCGATCACGTGGGCGGAGGTGCCCACGATCAGCGGATCGGGGCCTGTCACCACCTTGGCATTGCGGTTGGGGTAGGGGAGGGATGAGAGAAAGAACTGCATGCAGTTCAGCCGGGCGCGCTTCTTGTCATCGGACTTGATCACGGTCCACGGCGCATCTGCCGTGTCGGTGTAGAAGAACATCGCTTCCTTGGCTTCAGTGTATTCATCCCACTTGTCGATGGAGGCCTTGTCGATGGGAGACAGCTTCCATTGCTTCAAGGGGTCGTTCTCGCGGGAGAGGAAGCGGTGCAGCTGTTCTTCGCGCGTGACGGAGAACCAGAATTTGAACAGCCTGATGCCGGTGCGCACCAGCATGCGTTCGAGCTCCGGGCATTGGCGCATGAATTCGAGATAGTCATTGGGCGAGCAGAAGCCCATCACCCGTTCGACGCCGGCGCGATTATACCAGGAGCGGTCGAAGAACACGATTTCCCCGCCAGACGGCAGGTTTTCGATATAGCGCTGGAAATACCATTGGGAGCGTTCGCGCTCGCTTGGCTTTTCCAGCGCCACGACGCGGGCGCCACGCGGGTTCAGATGTTCCATGAAGCGCTTGATGGTGCCGCCCTTGCCGGCGGCATCGCGGCCCTCGAACAGCACGATGATGCGCTCGCCCGTCTCCTTGACCCAGTTCTGCAGCTTGAGGAGCTCGACCTGGAGGGGCGCCATCTGCTCCTCATAGGTCCTTGTGCCAAGCCTGGTCTTGTAGGGAAATTCGCCCGTTTCGAAGGCGTGGCGGATCGCCTCCGGGCTGTGCCGCAATTTCGCGGGCGGGAGCCTCTCATGGGGCTCTGCCTCCGCACTGGGGGGTGCTTCAGGTGTCACCACCGGTTGAGGTGCCGTTGCTGCCGGATTGGTGTTTGACATGGTGCCCCCCTGAACTGATGAAGGGCCGATTGTGCGCCCCGCAGCGGGCTGCTCCCTTGACTTTGATCAAGTCTCAGACGTTCCGCCGCTCAGCGTTAAAAGTCGCGCCGCTCAGCTTCAGAAGTCGCGCCGCTCCACGAAGAACCCATAGAGCGAGGTGAAGACGGAGGCGTTGAAGATCGAATAAAACAGCTGCAGCAGAACGGCCCCTGCGAGGGTGAAGACTTGCCCGAACAGGCTGTTCACCTGTTCAAGCGCGCCACCTGCGAGGATCAGTACAAGAAGCCCGCTAAGGGTGATTGCCCAGCTGAGCAGGAAGACGCCGAGGCAGGGCCAGAAATTGCCTTCGCTCGCGGCCCAGGCATTTCCGAAGGTGAATTCCCGGTTGCCGAGGGCGACGGCCGGAAGCTTGATCGACAGCCTCGTGATGGCCCCGCCCAAAAGCACCAGCGCGGGAAGGCCGATTGCGGCTGTTGCCGGAGCGCCCAGAACGGCCACGAGGAACAGCAGCGAGGGAACCAGCATCGCCAGCATGATCAGCAGCGTGTTCCCCGCATAGCGCAGCACATTGGCGTCAAGGCGGAGACCGTGGCTCAACTCGTCACGCAGGATGAAGCGATGCCAGCTGACAGCCATGGAACAGACGGCGATGATGGAAAGAATGCCCGTGCCCATTTGAATCAGATTGACGGAGCTCAGCTGCTGGGCCTCTGTATCGGGCGGGCCCACATAGAGTTCGAGCAGGCCGCAGATGAACATGACTGGCACCCATAGCATGGCGATGCGAATGGCCACGCTGCGGTAGGTCCAGACGGACTTCAACGCGTGGGTGATTGCCTTGGTCGGTGAAAGCTTGCGCATGAGACCCATGATGTTTCGATCGGGGCGCAAACTAGAGCATGATCCGCAAAAGTGGAAACCCCTTTTGCCATAAGAGCATGCACAGGCTCACGGTCTATGCCCCTGCGGTCAGAAGGTGCTGCGGCGCCCTCTCAAGCTGCGGGGCGGTTCTGCTGGCGCGGACGCTTGGTAATCCCTTGCGCGAAGTTGCGCATGATGATGCCGGCAAGATCGCTCAGCGGCACCGGCCGGCCAAGAAGATAGCCCTGCGCCAGATCGCAGCCGATGTCTCTGAGGAGCGAGATCTGGCGGTTGGTCTCGATCCCCTCCGCCGTCACCGTCATGCCAAGGCCGTGGCCCAGCCGCACGATGGCGCGGAGCACCGCCTTTGCCGAGGCCGAAACGTCAAGTGCGGCGGCGAAGCTCCGGTCGATCTTCAGCTTTGAGAAGGGAAACTTGCAGAGATAGCTGAGGCTCGAATAGCCGGTCCCGAAATCATCCAGCGCCACGCCCACGCCCATGTCACGCAGAACGCGGAGCTGGCCCAGCACCAGCTCGCTGTCTGTCATCAGCGTGCCTTCGGTGATCTCCACCTCGAGGCGGTAAGCCGGAAGGGAGTGCCGCTGCAAGGCGCGGCGGACGGAGTTGATGAGCGTTCCAGACAAGAGCTCCGGCGGCGACAGGTTGACCGCGACCACGAGATGCGAAGGCCATTGCGCCGCAACCCGGCAGGCTTCTTCAAGCACCCATTGGCTGATCTCCACGATGAGGCCAGTCTGCTCAGCCAAAGGAATGAATTCCGAAGGCGGAATGAGCCCCAGCTCCGGATCATGCAGGCGGACGAGCGCTTCAAAACCGGTGAGTGCCCCCGTGGCCATGGAAAAGACGGGCTGATAATCGAGCCGCAGTGAATTGTTGCCAATTGCTTCCGCAACGGCGCGTTGCAGTGCCAGCTGGCGCTGGGAGTTTGCCGCCATGTCTGGCGAATAGAAGCCATAGCCCGGGGTGCCCTGGCGTTTTGCTTCCGCGAGCGCCAGTTCCGCACTGTGCACGAGTTCGGGAAATGTGATGCCATCGGATGGGGCCAGCGCAATGCCGCTGTTGCAGCCCCCCGTCGTGCCAAAGCTGTTCGGCAAATGTCCGGAGGCAAGATTGACGGTCAGGTCCCTGGCCAGGGCCAGCACCGGCATGGGGTCTTCCGCCTGGGGCAGGAACACGATGAAGCGATTCTTGCCCCAGCGCGCGGCCGTGGCGGTGGTGGGCAGCCGGGCCGCGAGTCGGCGCTCCGCCTCCTGGATCAGCCTCTCTCCGTCGCACTCCGCCGCGCCGCGGCCATTCCAGATGATGCCGTGAACTTCGCAGAGAACCACTGCGGCGGGCGCGGGGCTCGATCCCTTTATCGCCAGCAGGCGCTCGCTCTCCGCCACCAGCTCGCTCCGCTCGCGCAGGCCTTGCATCTCCGGCCGCTGCGGTTCAGTCCAACGGGGCGCTCTGCGCAGCGTCACCCACAGCATTGAGCCCGCACCGAGGAGGACGGAAGCACCGAGCGCCAGGGACAGTGGCCGTGCTTCTGCCCAAAAGGAATGCGAAGCCGCCCCGATGCCCAACAGCCCCGCCAGTACGCCCAGCCATTCCGCCGACGGCAGAAATCCGCTGCCGCTCTGGGCCTTTCGATCGAGACTGATTTTGCCGAATCTGGACAATGCTTCCCGCACGGCCATATCTCCCATTCATTGCGGGGAAAACATGGCGCAGAGGATTCTACCAATGCGTGTAATTTAGGATGTAGCACGCGAAGTTTTGCAACTCAAGGTAAAGGAGTTCTGAGTCGATGATTTTCAGTCCGATGCGGCGGCGCCTGTGCCTGGGCCTCGCTGCTCTTGCCGCTGGGCCACTGCCTGCCCTGGCCGGCCCCTATCTCGACTATGCCAAGGGCTTGGCGGCGCATCCGCCCAAGGGCTCCAGCTACCGGCCGGACCTCGAGGCGGAGCTCGTCTCGCTTCTCAATGGCTACCGGGCGGAGCAGGGCAAGGCGCCCGTTGCGGCAGATCCCGCCTTTCGGGACGCGGCACGTGCCCATGCCGCTGACATGATGCTCAATAATTTCATGGGCCATTCGGCCTCCACCGGGCAAAGCTTCCAGGGCCGCATGGCGGCCTTTGCAGGGGATGTCACCAAATACCCCTCGATCGGGGAGAATGCCGCGCGCGACACGCAAGCAACGCCGGTGGATGACGCCAAGGCCCGCGCCCTGTTCCAGCAATGGGTGAAAAGCTCCAGCCACCGCCGCAACATGATCAGCCGCAGCTTCCAATTCGTCTCGACGGGAGTCATTCAGCGTGGCGACAAGATCTGGGCTGTCCAGATCTTCTTCGCCACGCCGCGGGAGAAGGGCTTGTTCCAGTAGCGCCTGGTCAGGCGGCGGGCGACGCCGAGGGAAGTGTCTTGGGCGCCAGAAGGCGCTGGGAGGCGTTCTTGACCGCCTTCTGCACCTTGTCGAAGGCCCGAACCTCGATCTGGCGGATACGCTCCCGCGAGACGCCGAATTCCTGGCTCAGGTCTTCCAGCGTTGAAGGATCGTCCTGCAGGCGGCGGGCCTCGAACACGCGGCGCTCACGGTCGGTCAGCTTTTCCATGGCCTCCTGCAGCAGGCCATGGCGCATGGATTGCTCTTCCGACTGCACCAGCATTTCTTCCTGGTTGTCGGATTCATCCACCAGCCAATCCTGCCACTCGCCTTCGCTGTCATCGCGCAGGTGGGCGTTGAGCGATGTGTCGCCACCCAGGCGGCGGTTCATCGACACGACGTCCTGCTCGGTCACGCCCAGCTTCTTGGCGATGAGCTCGACCTGATCGGGGCGGAGGTCGCCTTCTTCCAGCGCTTCGATCTGGCTCTTCACCTTGCGCAGGTTGAAGAACAGCTTCTTCTGGTTCGCGGTGGTGCCCATCTTGACGAGGGACCAGGAGCGCAAAACGAACTCTTGAATCGACGCCTTGATCCACCACATTGCGTAGGTGGCCAGTCGGAAGCCTTTATCGGGCTCGAATTTCTTCACAGCCTGCATGAGGCCGACATTGCCTTCCGAGATGACCTCGCCAATCGGCAGGCCATAGCCACGGTAACCCATGGCGATCTTGGCCACGAGGCGCAAATGGCTGGTGATGAGTTTCTCGGCTGCGGTCTTGTCGCCGTGTTCCTTCCAGCGCTTGGCGAGCATGAATTCCTCGTCCGGCTGCAGCATGGGGAACTGGCGGATATCCTGCAGATAACGCTGAAGACCGGCCTCGCCCGAGGCGATTGCTGGGAGGGAAGTGGTCCTTGCCATCTTTCTTAGCCTTTCCTGTCTGAGGCCGATTTATACTCTGCAATTACGCAGAAAATAAGACACCGGACCGGTTACAGATAATCACTGTTCCGTGTTGTTCAAGCGCAACGCGTCGAGAAGTGTCGCAAAATCTGCTGGTGCAGGGCTCTCGAAGTGCAGGGCCTGGCCTGAAACGGGGTGTTCGAAGCCCAGTGTCGTTGCGTGAAGAGCCTGTCTGTTCAATGCCTTAAGCGCAAACTGGGACGTTTCAGACAATTTCTTGGCCGAACTGCGGAAGCCCGCACCATAGACGCCGTCGCCCAGCAGTGGGTGCCCGATATGGGCCATATGCACGCGGATCTGGTGAGTGCGGCCCGTTTCCAGCACGCAGCGGACGAGGCTTGCAGCGGGCGGTGTGCCGAAACGTTCCAGCACCTCATAATGCGTCACTGCCTCCCGCGCATTGGCGCCGCGGGACACCGCCATTTTCTGGCGGTTGGCGGTGCTGCGGTCGATTGGTGCCGAAATCGTGCCAATCCGGCGCTCCGGCACGCCCCAGACGAGGGCCAGATAGCTCCGCTCCAGCCGGCCGTCCCGACCATGCGCCGCGAATTGCTCCGAGAGGCCATGGTGCGCGCGGTCGTTCTTGGCCACGACGAGCAGGCCGCTCGTATCCTTGTCCAGGCGGTGGACAATCCCGGGCCGTCTCACGCCGCCGATGCCGGAGAGGCTCTCCCCGCAGTGGGAAATGAGGGCATTGACCATCGTCCCGGTCTCGTTTCCGGCACCGGGGTGCACGACCATTCCGGCGGGCTTGTCGATCACGATCAGGTCCTTGTCCTCGTGGACGATGCTGAGCGCCACGGCTTCCGCTTGCGGCGTGGCGGCAATAGGGTCGGGGAGAACGATGGTCAGAGACTGCCCCGGCTTCACCTTGTGGCGGGCTTCCACCACCGTCCTGCCCTCGACAGTGACCGCACCTTCCGCGATAAGGGCTTGAATCCTTGTCCGGCTCACATCCGGAAAGGCTTGGACCAGCGCGCGGTCCAGGCGGTCCGCCGCTTCGGCACGCGTTTCGAGAGTATTGGAAGGCAAAGACATGAGCGAACCCGATCAAATTCAAGACGGCGTCATCCCCGCGGAGATTTCCGCATCGGCACGGCGCCTGTTGCGGGTGGTCTATACCATGGGCGTCATCATGGTGCTGCTCTTCCTCCTGCTGATCGGCGCCATCATCTGGAAGGCCACGCGCAAGCCGGAGGTGAAGCCCGATCCCGCCACCACGCCGGTGAGCCTCGGCCTGCCGCAGGGCAGCGAAATCCGGTCAGCGACGCTCGATGGCGACCGGTTGGTCATCGTCACTGGCACACAGGTTTTCGTGGTGGATGTGAAGAAGAACCAACTCATCTCCCGCGTCACCGCCACGCCCTGAGGGCTTGCACTCCGGAAAGCCCCCCTATATAGGGAGCGAATTCCTCGGAGAGCTCCCTTCGTCTATCGGTTAGGACGGCAGCCTCTCACGTTGCAAAGGCGGGTTCGACTCCCGCAGGGAGCGCCAACCTTCATCTCGAGCCGTCGTTCTCAATGCTGCAGCTTGCTTCGGACAGGTCGCAGCAAGGGTGGGATTGAAAGTCAGATGAGCTGTAACGTCGTCGGGACGCCGCGGTTGAGGGAGTTTGCGACCGTGCAGACGGACCATGCGCGATTGATCAGGGCCTTTGCGTCTGACCCATCTGACATTGCGCACTGCACGGACAAGATGGCGCTGGTCGCTACCAGGGGCGTGCCTTGCAATTCCAGTTGGACTGTCACGAATATCTCTCCGATCTCGACACCCAGATCATGGGCAACATATCGGAGGTCATTGCAGTAGCAGCCTCCTATCGCCAGGGCGAGCAACTGTCCGCCGTTAAAGCCGAGGCCCAATCCACCCGCTCTGCCTTCTGGCCTGTCGACCACAATTGTGTGGCCGCCAGCCCAACCAAGCGCAGCCTCCGTACCCGCCACATTCCGCAGCTCCACGATCGACTGGGCCATTTCTTCACTCCGCCGGTATCGGATGCATGGAATGCTGTTGGCATGCACGGCTTAAGTCAACGGCAAATCCGCTCTAGCGTTATCCCCAACTTGCGGAAGGGTATGACTCCCGCACGTCCCACAGTGTCCCTCTCTGGCCATTCCGCTATCCGTTACGTATAACGCTCGCTCTTCCCTCCAACGAGTTGAGCAACGGCGATGCAGAAACCGACTGATCTTCAACCCATTCGCGGCAGCATGGGTGCAACCGATTTAGGGCCGAGGAACCTGCTGCTGGACCAGCAGAACCCGGATGTGTTCCTGCCGCCCGCGACCGATATAGGCTCCATTCCCAATCTGAAATTCTCCTTCGGCATGGCGCATAACCGGCTGGAGGATGGGGGTTGGGCGCGGGAAGTGACGGTGCGCGAACTGCCGGCCGCCACGACCATGGCGGGCGTCAACATGAAGCTCGATTCCGGCGTCGTGCGCGAGCTCCATTGGCACAAGGAAGCCGAGTGGGCCTATATCCTGCAGGGCCAGGTGCGCCTGACCGTGGTGGACCAGGACCGGTGCGTCTGGGTTGACGATCTGGGGCCGGGGGATTTGTGGTTCGTGCCCGCGGGCATTCCGCACTCCATCCAGGGTCTCGAAGGTGGAACGGAATTTCTGCTGGTGTTCGACGACGGCAATTTCTCCGAAAACGAAACCCTGCTTATCACCGAGTTCATGGCGCATATGCCGCCCGAAGTGATTGCCAAGAACTTTGGAATTTCCGCCGCGCATTTCGCCAATATCCCGAAGTCCGAGAAATATATTTTCCGGATGCCGGTGCCGGAGCCGCTCGAAACCGTGCGCGCGCAGCTTCCGGCGGCGCCTCCCAAATATCCTTACACCTGGCACGGCAGCAGCAAGCAGCCGCAGCCCTATCCAGGCGGCACGGCGAAGGTGATCGATGCCGGCGATTTTCCGGCAACTGCGATGGCAGCTCTCGTCATGGACATCGAGCCCGGCGGCATGCGCGAGCTTCACTGGCACCCGGATGCCGACGAATGGCAATTCTATATGACAGGCCAGGCGCGGATGACGGTGTTCGACGCCACGGCAAAGGCGCGCACCTTCAATTATAATCCCGGGGATGTGGGCTTCGTGCCCCGCACGCTGGGCCATTATATCGAAAACATTGGGGACACGGTTCTCAAGGTGGTCAATGTGTTCAACACGCCGCGCTACCAGGACGTGTCCCTCAACAACTGGATGGCGCTCACACCGCCGGCGCTGATCCGAGGTCACCTCAACCTCGATGATACAGCGATGAAGGCCCTTCGCCTGGAGCGTTCCACCATCGTGCGCTGAAAACAGAACTGGCCCCGCTTGGGGGCCAGAACCGCATTCGCCGTGCTTTGCTTAGCCGCGCCAGACCGCGCCGCTGCGGGCGTTGACGTAAACCGTCACACGTTTGCCGTTCCGGTTGATGGCACGGAATGTGTAAGTAGGGGCACCGCATTCAACGGTGCGGACAGCGTTGTAACCCGAGCGGTCCACCAAGCGGCGCGCTTCATTGCAGCTGATGAATCGGCCGCGGTTGCGCTTTCCGAATTCGCCATAGCGGCCATAATCATACCAGCCATAACCTTCGGAGTAACGCCAGCCGGGACCCGCCTGATAGTCGTAGAAAGGAACACCAAAATAAATGCCGACGCGGGTCTTGGCATCTGCGCCGCTTGACATGGCAAGGGCACTGAGTGCGATCGTGCCGGCAACGGCCAGGGACTTCAACATGGTTCACCTCCAATAGTGTTCGGAGGGAGAAGTGCGCGGCCGCTTTGAAGTTCCGCAGGCAGCTGAAAATAAAGCGAATTCCGGTTTACGCAGGCGGAAAACTGAATATCCGTTCATCAAGCCCGGCGCGGATGAAACCGCGCCGGGAGAAAGCTTCAGTCTTCGACGATATCCCAGCCCTTATCCGGGTTAAAGGTCTTGATGTTGGAGACGATGTTGGCGGTGTCGACGCCAAAGTCCTTTTCGTAAACAACGCCAGCCTGGTTGATGACGAATGTCGAGACGCCGGTCTCGGCATATTTCGCGGGCCATGCGATGAGCGCGAAGCCGCCGATCATATTACCGTTGATGTCATAGTCATAAGCGCCGCCCGCCACATTGCTGCCCTGGCGCTTCAGGATGCGGAACTTGTAACCAAAATAGCCATCGCCCGCCTTGGCTTTTTCAAGCGCCGCAGTGTCGATGTTGGGGCCGACGGGGCTGTCACCGTCTCCCTGTTCTGCGGGCCAGTAGAGGCCGTCCGTCTTGCCTTCGGTGCTGATCAGCTTTTGGGCGAATTCGAGGACGCCGTCGCCATCATGATCCTCCGCGGAATAGTCCTGCTGGGCCTGAACATAGAGGCGCGCCGTTTCGATCGCGTGGAGTTCATTCTCGCCAATGCGGCGGTTCACGATCTCCTCAAGTCCCGCCACCGTATCGAAGGCCCATTTGCCATCCTCGCCCTTCACGATCGGGAACGGGAAGGGCCAGAGCTGGCGGCCGAGATCGAGAATGCGCTGGTCCTCTTCCTCTTCGACGGAAATGCCCTGGGCGGCTGCGTCCCTTATTTCCTGGATGGTGTCCGGAATGCCGTCGGCCTTCTCCACCTTGGCGGCGTCGAGGCCGAGAAGCTTGGCAATGGCCGCAATGTCGCCCTTTGCCATGGTGTCCTTGAAGGCTGCAATGGCAGCGTCCGGCGTGTCGAAGAGCGTGGGCTCAGCGCCCAGATAGGTGCCGAGTTCATCACTCATCGCCTGTGCCGGCGCAGTAAGAGCCGTGGGGCCGATGACAATCGCCGCACCGAGCAGCATGGCGGAAACGAGATGCTTGTTGATCATGATCCTGTCCTTTCCTGCTGTGCCGTCAACGCCGGTGACCACGGCCGCCGCCGCCACCGCCACCGCTGCGACCGCCTCCGCCCCCGCCCATGTTATGCTTGGGTACGAATTTCTTGCTGCCGCCACCGCCGCCACCGCCACCGGGGTTGAAGTTCGGCCGGCTGGCACCGCCGCCCATTGCCTTGTTGCCGCGGTTCGATTGCGCCTTCGCGTCCCGGCCGCGCGTCACCTCGCCCAGGGGTGAAGGTGTCTTGGGCCTTACGTCCTGATCCAGGCCGGGCTTCGGCTTGCCGACCGGCCGGTCCAAATTGGGCTTTGCCATCTTGTCACTGGGCTTGAGATTGCCGGGCTTGCCCACCTTGTCACCGATGTTCGCGGCGTTGCCGGGCTTTCCAACCTTGTCACCGATGTTGCTGCCGTTGCCCGGCCGCGCCATCTTGTCTGTTGGCTTGAAATCCTTGACGGGCTGCTTGTTGAGGCCTTCGAGCGTGCTCTTCCGGATGTCTTTGGTCTGGATGGTGCCTTTGCCGGGGAGCGTGGTCGGGCGGTCACCCTTGATGTTGGTGGCCTTGTTCGTCAGCTTGTCGCGATCGACGTTCTTGAAGCTGTCCTTGATCTGCGTGTTGTCGAGCTTGGTGAACTGGTTGTTGTTGAAGTTCACCTTGCTGCGGTCAACCTTGCGCCAGTCGACGTCATTGATATTGAGCTTGCCGCTGAAATCATTGCCGATGATGCATTTGTTGCAATCGATGTCGATATCGACGTTGTTGTTGCCGTGCCAGCCATTGCCGTGGTGCCAGTCACCGCCCCAGAAGCCGTCGTTCCAATCAACCGCCCCGGCCCAGATCGCTCCGGTCACGGCGCCGGCGAAGAAGGTGGCGGCAGGGTTCCAGTAATAGGGGTAGGGGTCCGGATAATAGCTGACGGGCACATAGGTATAGTTCGGCTCATACAACATTTCGGGGTTGTACTGCGGAACGTAGATAACCTCGGAGCTGGCCGGCTGGATGACGATGTTCTGGCGGCCGTCCTCGACCTCTTTCACCACCTTCACCTTGTCATCGGTCTTGATGACGCCATTGGCCACGGCCTCTTCGCGCAGCTGCTGGATGGCGGCGAGCACTTCGTCCTGCTGGTTGACGATCGATTCACCCAGGAGCTGCGTCCAGTCCAGGTCCTCGCTCATCATCTTGACGAGTTCGGGATAGTTGAGCAGCGAGACCACGCTGCCGTCCCATGTTGCCTTGGGCTTCAGGGTCTTGTTGGTCTTGAGATCCTCCAGGAAGCGCTCGGCCTCCACGATCTGAAGCGGGTAGAGGGAGGCGGCCGAAACCAGTGCCACCAGCTCATCCGGATAAAGGGCGATGCGGGCGACGAGGATCTCGAGTTCTTCGGGCGAGAGGGGTTCTGGTGCCTGTTCCGCCGAATCTGCAGCCTCGGCGGGGTTTGTCTGCGCGCGGAGCGGCAGCGTGGCTGTTCCAAGAGCCGCAATGATCGTGGCGGAGAACAGAAGTGGGCGCAGCCACTGGCGCGTCATCATTGTCATGTTCATGTCGTCTCCCATCGAAGAGTGGTGCCCCATGCCGCCCAAGGGCATGGATATCACCTTAGAAAAACTGTCTTCTGCACGCTGTAACCACGGGTTACAACCTTATGCATCCTGTTTGTGGCCGCATTCTAGTGGAAGTCTGGGGGCGAATTGCATTCAAAACGACAATTCACGCGAAAATCCGGGGATGAGGGGTGGCATGGCTGAACCGTTGGATGGGCCCTGGCTGAACCGGAGGACCTTGAGCTGGGCCGGCTATGACGTGGCGAGTTCGGTCTATTTCGGGCTGGCGCCGGCGGTTCTGCTGCCGCTTTACTTCCAGCACCTGTTTTCCGGCTTTGCCAATCCGACGGCGGCCTGGGGTCTGCTTGCCGCCGGCGCCATTCTGGCCAGCAGCATCGCGGCCCTGTGCGCGGCGGCCCTTTCGGCCCGGATCACTAGGCTGAGCCTGCTCATGATGTTCACCGCAGCCCTGGTGGCAGCGATTGCCGCGCTGGCCTGGCCACCCTGGCCTTCGCTTGCATTTGCGGCCGCAGCCTATGTGGCGGCACAGAGCTTCTATTTCGCGGCGACGACGGTGTATGAATCCTTCCTGCCGGACCTGCTGCCGCAGGCCGCCCGGCAGAAGCTCTCCGGCTTTGGCTGGGCGGTTGGCTATCTGGGCGGGCTGTTCGCCATCGTGGTTCTGCTGCGGCTGGTGGCCGGTCAGCCGGAATCGCCCCGGCTTCTGGAAAGCTGCTTCGGGGCGCTGGCGGCCATCAGTGCGGTGTTCTTTGTGATCGTGCTCGGCCAGATGCGGCGCGCGGGTTTTGCCACGCTGGGGGAGGGGGACAGCTCGCCCAGGCTTTCAGGACTGTTCACCGTTCTTGCCCAATGGCGGTCCCACAAGCCGGTGTTCGTGCTGCTCGGGGGCACCATGCTGGTTCATCTCGCGGTCTCCGTCGTGGTGACATTCACCGCGCCAATCCTGGCCACGCGCTTCGGGCAGACGCTGCCAGACCTGCTGTGGCTGCTGCTGCTTGTCCATGTGTTGTCGGTGCCGTCCACCATTGGCTGGAACATGCTGATGACCAGCTGGTCGCGGCTTGTGCCCATGACCATCCTGCTCTCCGCCTGGGGGTTCGTGCTGCTGCTGATGGCCTTCGGCTCCGGCCCGTTCATGCCGGTGGCAACCGTAACGGTGATCGGCTGCTGCGTGGGTGCCACCGCATCCGCGCTCCGCGGCTTCCTGGCGGAGGTGGTGCCACCGGGTAGTGCCGCGCCGGTCTTCGCGCTCGCAACCGTCGCCGGGCGGGTGGCCGCAGCCCTGGGGCCCGCACTGTTCGCGCTGATCTCGGCGCTTAAGGGGCAAGAGGCGGCGCTGCTCAGCGTGCTCGTGCTGCTGGGGCTTGGCGCGGCGCTGGTGCTTCTCCATCTGGTGCGGGCAGACATGCCGCTTTCGCCACAGACAAGTTCCGATCGCGTTTGAGGCCGGCCCGCCTCAATTCAGCTGACGGCAACGGCTTCCGCAGCGAACGGCCTGCTGCATGGCGAAGATCGATTCAACCACCTCGGCGGTCACGGGAAACATGGCCTGGCCTTGCAGGTTGAGCGCCTGGGCAAAGGGCAATGTGGCTTGCCAGACCTCGCAGAGCCGGTCCGCTGCGGCCGTGCCCGTCAGGTAGCGGGCTGCCAGAAGACCAGTCGTCTCATCGCCTGCCTGCGCGGCGGAGACCATGGAAAGCGCCATGCATTCATCATGGCAGAGGTGGCGGCAACAATGGGGGTAATAGGTGAGCGGCCGTTCCGCATGGCGGCGCAGGCTGCGCGCCCAGTATTGCAGCTCGCCCACCATGCGGCGGGCGCCGCTTGATCCGAGCACTGCAATGTAATGCTGCCAGACCGCCTCCCAGCACGCCATGTCCCCCAGTTCGGTGGCGGCCATCAGGTTGCGGAAGCCCACGAGGACGAGGCGTTCTGCAGGGCGCGACAGAAGATCCTGCGTGGTGGCCATGGCGCTGTTCCTTTTCCGAGTGATTTAGTCGGAATAAAACACGAAACAGAAATGGTCAAGCATTTCCAAATAAATTCAGCAGCTTAGAACAATTCTAAAACGGCCGGGCAGCATTTCGCCTAAGTGATCTCGAAACAGCAGGCATCGTCGCCTTTCGCAATGCAACGAGTCTCGGTCACCTTCGCATCGGCATCGATCAGGGCGCGGAAGAGGCGCTCGAATGTCGCTGCATAATACTGGCAGCAGGGCGCGGCGGCGTGGTCTTCGCGGCAGAGCGCACAGTTCTCGAAGCGCAAGCGGATGGGCTGCGTCATGGCCCAGGAAAAGCGGCCGGAGCCTGCGAAAGTCCAGGCGTGTGAGCCGATGGACTTGAGCAGGATGAAGGCAGCGAGCCGCTGCGGCAACAGCTTCAGTAACCGCTGCACAGGCTTTGGGATTCGATTGTCGAGCAGATAATCCGCCGTTCTCTGCCCCGCGACCCATGAAACGGAGGTCGCGCGCACGGCGCCGAGCTGGCCGCGCAATTGCCGGTGAAGCCGCGTCACCTCTTCTTCCGGCAGCATCGCTGCTGGTGGTGCGATAAGATAGCGCCCGAGCTCCGCGGCGTTGAACAACCGGACTGTCACCGCGCGGCTCTCGAGCGCGTCCAGCGCTTCGGCGAGCCTGATCACCGCATTGGGGCCGATGTGGCCCGCGTGATTCACGAAACCCGTTCCTCCATCTGCTCCTTGCCGCCGCCGCAGGCCATGGCTTCGGCAGCCTCCTGGCCCACCTGGCGATTGGACTTGCGGTTATGCGTGGTCTGCCACTCGACCTTGCTCATGTCCGCGCGGGTGCGGCTGCGGTCAAACTGGAAGTCGACGTTGTCCTTCTTGCCCCAGTAGTTGACGCGGCCCAGATCATAGAACTTCCGCTCGAAGCCCGATTTGAGGAAGGCCTTGAGACAACCAAGGAGATAGCGGCGGCGTTCGCCGGAGCCTGCCCAGGGGTAGGAGAAAAATGCCTTCTTCATGTAAAAGCGGCGGTAGTTGTGCATCACGCGGTCAAGCAGCTCGGCGCGGTCCATGGCATCGGGCTTCATGATGGGTGTCACGAAGTTGTACTTGTCGTAGTCGAAGACCTCGACCTTGTCGCCCAGATCACGGAACAGGTCCGAGAAGGGCCAGGGCGTGAACATCGACCAGTTGGCGAGGTCCGGCTTCCAGTCCTGCGCCATGCGATAGGTTTCTTCGAGTGTCTCTGCGGTCTCGTTCTCAAGGCCCACGATGAACTGCGCCTCGACCACGATGCCGGCATTGCGCAGAAGCTCGATCGCTTTCTTGTTCTGCGCGACGGTGGTTTCCTTGTTGAAGCGGTCAAGCTGCAATTGGGCTGCGGCTTCCGTGCCGAGCGAGACATGGATGAGCCCGGCCTTGCGGTAGAGCGGCAGCAGCGCCTCGTCGCGCAATATGTCGGTCACGCGGGTGTTGATGCCCCAGAGGATCTTCAGGTCACGCGCAATCAGTTCTTCGCAGAAGGCCACGAATTTCTTCTTGTTGATGGTGGGTTCCTCATCCGCCAGAATGAAGAAGCCCACGTCATGCTCGCGCATCAGCGTTTCGATTTCGTCGACCACCTTCTTGGGGTCGCGGATTCGGTAGTCGCGCCAGAATTTCCATTGTGAGCAGAAGGAACAGGTGAAGGGGCAGCCGCGCGCCATGTTGGGAATGGCCACGCGCTTGCCCATGGGAATATAGATATATTTGTCCCATTGCAGCACCGACCAGTCAGGCGAGATGCCGTCCAAGTCCTTGACCGTGGGTGCGGCAGGTGTGGCCACCACATCTGCGCCGTCGCGATAAGCGATTCCCCGAATGTCCTTGCGGCATGAGGGCCATCGCTTCTCGTCAATCGCCTTGATGAGGTTGACGAAGATCTCTTCGCCCTCGCCGCGGACAATCACATCGATCCACGGCGCTTCGCCCAGCACCTGATTATACATGAAGGTGGCGTGGATGCCGCCCAGTACGGTGACGGCTTGCGGGTGAATCTCCTTGGCGATCTCGAGGAGCCGTTCCGCCTTGTAGATCGATGGCGTGATGGCGGTGCAGCCGATGACGTCCGGCTTCTCCTCCAGCAGGATCTTGCGAACGGCATCTTCCGAAAGATCATTGGTCATCGCATCGACGAAGCGGAGATCTGTATAGCCCTGCTTCTTCAGAGCGCCCGCGATGTAGGCCACCCAAGCGGGGGGCCAGTTGCCGGCAATTTCCGCCCCGCCGGAATGATAATTCGGGTGCAGCAACAGAATGCGCATGAGCAGGGCCTCCCTTGAAGACTGTCAGGAAGGCTATACGTCAGCTGAAGCTTACACTTTGATCCTGATCAAGCTCAGGAAGATGTGCCGAGGTTCTTTTTCAGGTCCCGCACGCGGTTGCTGAGCGAGATCACATTGGCATCCGCTTCGCTGTCACCCGTCGGGAAGTCCGGAGGGGACGCGCCGTCCAGCCGCTCCTGCCATTGAGCATCCAGCGATGCGAGGTCCCGTTCGAGGTCTGCCGTCTGGCGCTCCACATCGCTGAGCCTTTCAGACATCAGTGGATCTTCCGGGGCTTTTGCGCTGCCCCCATCCGCCCGGCTGGCGCGGGCGAGTTCTGTGAGCTTTTCAATCCGCTGCCGCAGCCGGGCCTCGGGGTCGCCGGGGGCTGGGGGCGGGGCGGCGGGCTCGGGCGGTGGTGCGGCGGCTTCCGCCTCGGCGGGCCGGGGCTTCCGCCGCTTCTTGTCCAGCCGGCGGAGCATCTCGTCCCGCTCTGACAGGGCTTGCCGCAGCTGTTCTTCGCTGGCCTGCGTGGCGATGAGGGATTGCTCGAGGTCCTTCACCTGGGCCTGAAGCCTGCGGATTTCGGAAACCCGGGCCGCTTCGCCCGTCTCGATCTCATGAATTCGATTCCGGTGGCGGCTGACTTCAGCCATGTGCTCGGCCATTTGCAGCTTGGCGGCTTCCAGCCTGCCGCCTAAGCGCTGGGAAAGCATGGCATATTCGGCGCGAAGCCGGTTCCGCTCCGTCTGGAGGCCGATGAGGGAGGAGGGCACCTGGCGCTGCATGCGCCGGGCGCCAATCTTCACGGCCGCCGTCCACATCAGGCGGCCGGCAAACAACGCAAGGAGGCTCGCGAGCGAGAACCCCAACACAAACAGCAGTATCGTCTCGGTCTGAGACATGCGGCCTCCGCAGATCCGGCAATTTTAGCTAATGTTAAGCCAAAAGGCCAGTGGACGTTGCGAACGGCGTTAATCCTTGCGGACGAAGGTGTTGGTTTTGCAAAACACGGAGGCAACGCAGCCCTTGACCTTCATCTGGCTGCCACTGTTCTTGACCGTGGCGCTGTAGGTGTTTCCGTCATCCGGATTGTAAATCGCACCCTGCCAGAGGTTTTCCCCCGCGGGCTTCATGCCGATGAGGATCGAAAGCCCGATCAACGGCCGCTTGCGCTTCGCCGGATCGGGGTTCTCCCGGTCCACCTTGGGCTTGCCGTCGATCTTGCTGATCGGCTCCTTGAGAGCGACGATGCGGGCGCAGAGATTGCCGCCGCACTGATCCACCTTCACGGTGACCTTGCCATCCGACATGGTCCATGTTCCTTCGGGGCCCTGCGCCATGGCTGAGCCTGCCAGTGGCAGAGAGAGGAAGGCCAAGGCCAGTGTCGTGCGTTTAAGTGTGTTCAGCATGTCCGGTTCCTTTACTGCGTGCAGGAAAACCCGGGAAAGGTGACGAAACCATGACCGTGCCGGGCTCCTGCGCTGAGCCGGAACGCCCCTTGATCAGAAGGGGTTCCAGCTCGGCCGCTCGGAATACTTGAGATAGCCGACATTGGCCCCCAGCCTGGCGCCCACGCCGGTGCGGATCGGGGCCAGAATGACATTGTCCTTCTCCTGAAAATTCACGCCCAGCCCGCCGATGAGATAAGCCGAACCTTCAACGCCGCCGAAGCGGGAATAAAGATCCGCCGGGCTTTCGGAATTATAGACGAGAACGAGGCTTCTGGAGCCATTGGCACCGAAGTCGAAGCCGACGGACGGCCCCTGCCAGTAGATGCGCTGCTTGGCGCCGCTCTTGTAATAGATCGTGCCTTCGCCATAGCGGAGGCCCCCCACGAAGGAGCCGGCGGCTTCCTCACCTACGATGTAAGCGGTGGGCTCGCCTTCCTTCTTGAAGACGTATTCGACGGCCTTGGCGATTTCACGCGTGGTTTTACCGAAGAACTGGTGACCAACGGTGACCATTTCCTCAGAGGAATAGGTCTGGCCGGTGCGCTGGGCCTTGGAGACGGAGCCGGTGGTCTGCGCGGTGGCAGCGAGTGGTGCTGCGGCCAGAAAGGCGGCGGCCAGCGATACGATCAGCGACTTCTTGAGCATGTGACTCTCCAACTGCAACCTGACCGGATGTGCCAGCTGCTCATGGCGAGTCCATGGCGGGCAGGTGGCAACACCCCACGAGAAGGCGAGGCTAGCAGCAGACGCTTGCAGCTTGGTTAATTGATCCTCAAACCGGAAGATTCAATCAGGCGCTGGCAATGAAGCCCGGATTGTCATAGCCCCGCTGGCGCTTCCCGTAGGTGAGGGCGGGGCCTTCGACCGTCACGACCTTGCCGCCCGCCGCGCGCAGCACGGCGTGGCCGGCGGCCGTATCCCACTCCATGGTGCGGCCGAAGCGCGGATAGAGATCAGCCTCCGCCGCGGCAACGAGGCAGAATTTGAGGGAGGAGCCTGCCGAGCACAGCGCCTTCACCTTCACGGATTTCAGATAATCTTCTGTCGCCTGGTCCCGGTGGGACCGGCTGGCGACGACGGTGGCGCCGTCCGCCGGAAGGGCGCGCACGCCGAGCGGCTGCCAGGCGGCAGCCGCGTCGCCCTCGATCCGGCCCTGGGCAGCACCTTGGCCGTCCTCACCCCAGAAGATGCGCTTCAGAGCCGGCGCATAGACCACACCCGCCACCGGAACGCCCCCTTCCACGAGGGCGATGTTCACGGTGAATTCGCCATTGCGCGAAATGAATTCCTTGGTCCCGTCAAGCGGATCGACCAGGAAGAACTTCTCCGACACCTCCGGAATGCGCCCCGCCGACGCAGCTTCTTCGGAGATCACCGGAATCTGGGGATTGGTTTTCGCGAGGCCGGCGAGAATGATCTTCTCGGCCGCTTCGTCAGCCTCCGTCACCGGCGTCAGATCGCCCTTCGCCTTGGCGGAAAAATCGGTTGCATAGATCGCCATGATTTCGCTGCCGGCAAGGACTGCAAGATCGATGAGCGACTGCATGAAGGGCGAGGGCAGGGGATTCATTGGCGAAGGCGCTCCGGCTCGAGTCCGGCGCTTCTTGGTCGCGAAAGCAGTCTCAGTCAATGCGGAAATTGTAAGGTGCTGATGGTACAACAGTCACACGAATCACTCGGCCCAGGGAACACCCATGTCAGACCTCGCCTTTGACGCGAAACTCTCCGACCTCGACCTTGCGGCGCTTCTGTGCAGCCGCGTCTGCCATGACGTGATCTCGCCTGTGGGCGCCATCGCCAACGGACTCGAGCTGATCGACGATCCGGAGATGGATGCCGAGACCAAGGAAACGGCCATGGCCATGGTCAGGAGTTCAGCGCGCACCGCTGCCGCCAAGCTGAAGTTCTGCCGCATCGCGTTTGGTGCCGCGGGTTCGGCCGGCGCGCTGATTGACATGTCGGAAGCGGGCGAAATCGCCAAGGCCTTCGTGGGCGAGGAGAAGGTGAAGCTCGAATGGAATGCACCGCGTGAGAACCGCCCGAAGCAGCAGGTGAAGCTTCTTCTTAACATGATGCTGATGGCGATTGCCGGCATTCCCCGCGGCGGCCTCGTCACCGTCACGGTTGAGGGTGATATTTTCACCGTCCGTGCCGTGGGCGACCGCGCCAAGGTGCCGGAACAGATCGCGCAGGTTCTGGCCGGAACGGTTGATCTCACAGCCCTCGATGCCCGTCTGGTGCAGCCCTATTACGCCAAGGCGCTGGCCCGCTCCGCCAGCCTTGTTCTCAGCATGGAGATGGACGGGGCCGATGTGCTGGTGAAGGCATCTTAGCCGGCAGGGCTCTGCTTTCCACTTTCATTCTGCGCGGACTTGATCCGCGCATCTTTTTTAGGGTGCACAAAAAGAATCGCCGGGACACGCCCGGCGATCATGAATAAGTGCAGGGCACTTCGTATAACTTACTTCAAGCGCTCTCGCGCAGGTCCTCGCCCATGGGCGGAGCGTTCTCGCGGAGAACATAGCCGCGGCCCCAGACGGTTTCGATGAAGTTCTTGCCGCCCGCCGCATTGGCGAGCTTCTTTCTGAGCTTGCAAATGAAGACGTCGATGATCTTGAGTTCGGGCTCATCCATGCCGCCATAGAGATGATTGAGGAACATCTCTTTCGTGAGCGTGGTGCCCTTGCGGAGCGAGAGCAGCTCCAGCATCTGGTATTCCTTTCCGGTCAGGTGCACGCGGGCGCCGCCCACTTCCACCGTCTTGGTATCGAGATTGACGCAGAGATCGCCGGTGATGATGACCGATTGCGCATGGCCCTTGGAGCGGCGGACGACGGCATGAATGCGCGCCACCAGCTCATCCTTGTGGAAGGGCTTGGTCATGTAATCATCGGCGCCGAAGCCCAGGCCCTTCACCTTGTCCTCGATGCCGGCGAGGCCGGAGAGAATCAGGATTGGCGTGTTCACCTTGGCCACACGGAGTGTCTTCAGAACCTCGTAGCCCGACATGTCAGGCAGGTTCAGATCGAGCAGGATGATGTCGTAATCATAAAGCTTTCCGAGGTCGACGCCTTCTTCGCCTAGGTCAGTGGTATAGACGTTGAAGCCTTCCGACTTGAGCATCAGTTCGATGCTCTGGGCCGTCGCGGTATCATCCTCGATCAGCAATACCCTCATCTCGAATCCCCTATGGTCCCCAGCCCCGCCGTGGAGCCTTCCGGTTTGCAGGCCGACCGGGCCCCGCGCACAACTCACCGTTAATGTTGACGCCCAAGATAAGCTGGGAAAGGTTAACAAACCCTAATTCACCATGCGCAACCCATTCACATCTCAGACGAGATGTAGTGGCCTTTGCCCCAGGCCCGCTACATATAGATATGACAGCGGCACAACTGCACCGCGATTGCCCAGAACCGGAACGACTGCCCGGTTTACCGCCCCTTAAGCTTGCCGGCCCATCATGCGAACTGCACGCCAGCCGGAATCCTTCTTGCCTAGTTGATTCGCGGAATCGTGAAAAGGGACGATTGCCTCGTCCCGTTAAGTGATTTGAGTAGAGTAAGGGGTCCACAATGCGTTCACGCGAAACGCTCCTTCGGCTGCACCGTTTCCGCACCGAGGAGAAGCGCCGTCAAGCTGCCGATATCGACTTCATGATCCAGGACTTCATGCGCAAGTACGATGATCTGGATGCCCAGGTGAAGTTCGAGGAAGGGCGAAGCGGTGTTTCAGACCCGGCACATTTCAATTATTCGCTGACCGCCAAGTCCGCCCGCGCGCGGCGTGACAATCTCATGCGCTCCATCGCCGACCTGCGCGACCAGCTGAACGACGTGCAGCTTGCCCTTGCCATTGAAGAGCAGGAACTGCGCCGCGCCGAAATGCTGGCAGAAAAGGACGCCCAGGGATCGGGCGGCCTCATGCCGATCCAGGCCGCCGCGCAGGGCATGCGCTAGGCTTATTTTCTCTTCGCGTGTGACACGATCCGTCACCCCGGCGCAGGCCGGGTTGACGGACCAAGAATGCTACAGCTTGTGCTGCCTCAGCTGCTCGTAAAGCGGGCGCGCCTCGTCCGCGATTTTCTGCAGCGGCGCCGGAAGCACCGGCATGTCTTCGGGGGGCGACGCAAAACCCGTGGACGCCCATACGGCGTTGTACCAGTGCGGCGCCCACACGCCGTCATATGGTTTGGGGCCGGCCGGCCAAGTCAGCATCGCGCCGTCAAAGGGAATGCCGCAAGCTTCGCACAAGCTTGATAGCGTGGCGCGCGGGTTCAGCAGAATATCGTCGGTATCGACCACCGGCGGTGCCACTCCCAGATGATCGGCAACCATTTCGAAAATCTCCGCCTGTTCGGCAAAGCCGATGTCGCGCAGGGTCACGTCCGACCATTTCCGGGCGTAGCTCGAGAGCACGCGCTCGGGCCTGCGGATGAGGAAGGCGTTGGTCAAGCCCTTGATCCACGCCCGGTCATAACCTTTGAGCATGTGGTGGGTCATGTGCTTCTGGTAGAAGACGGGCTTCTCCGCCGGGGCCAGGCATCTGGCGACGAGGCTTTGCCAATCGCTGTCGCCCGCCTGGATGATCTCATCGCGCATCGGATGGTCATTGCCGTGATGGACAAGAGAGAAGGCATAGAAGGGCTCGTCCCAGGCCACACAGTCAGCCCGGTTGCCGAAAGAATACATCATGGCCGTCGAGATGTTGCGGGGGCCGGACCACATGGCGATATTGGTCATGGTCAGAGGCTCCTCCGCGCGTCCTTGAGGCAGAGCGCCTTGTAAGCGGCGGAGAGCCGCTGAGACACAGGCCCGGCGCCCGGCCATTCCTCCACCGACATCGGGTGGCGCACCGGTCGGCCGTCGATCACACGCACGGGGATGAGGCCCGCGAAGGTGCCGGTGACAAAGGCTTCGTCTGCGCCATACACATCATAAAGCGAGAACTGCTTCTCGAACACGGGAATGCCAAGCTCCTTCGCCAGCCTGATCATGTTGCCGCGCGTGATGCCGGGAATGCAGTATTGCCCGGAGGAGGTCCACAGCTCGCCCCGGCGCACGATGAAGAAATGCGTGGAGTTGCAGGTGGCGACAAATCCCAAAGGATCCAGCATCAGCGCTTCATCCGCGCCGGCATTGGCCGCCTGAATGCAGGCAGTGATGCAGTTGAGCTTCGAGTGCGAATTGAGCTTCTGGTCCTGAACATCAGGCGCGCCGCGGTGAACATGCACGGTGTGGAGCACGAGGCCCTTCGCCGTCTTCTCCGGATTGGGCGTCTTGTATTCTGGAATGATGACGATGGTGGGTGCTGAAATGGTAACCCGCGGGTCCTGATAGGGCGTGGCCTTCACCCCGCGTGTGACCATCAGCCGGATGTGGACGCCATCTTCCATCTTGTTGGCATCGATGCAGTCAAACAGGCGCTTCACAAGATCATCGGGCGAAAGGCCGATCTCCATGAAAATCGCCTTCGCCCCTTCATAAAGCCGCTCGATGTGCTCGCGCAGGAAGGGCACGCCGCCTTTGACGAGGCGCAGGCCTTCCCACACGCCATCACCTAAGATGAAGCCTGAATCGAACACCGAGACCATGGCCTCGGCGCGCGGCACCAGGCGGCCATTGACCGAGATCAGGATATCGAGATTGCGGGGATCGATTTTAACGTCGTGAATGTTTTCTGCCATCGGGCTAGCCTTTGCCGGATCAATGGGATCGCTGTTTAGAGCGGTTCGCGAGAAGATGCACCTCCCTTTGGGCCATGGACGGTGCGCTGCAAGGCAGGTTACATTGGTTCGGCCGCGGGGCGGAGGGTCACGGGTGAAGAAGCTAGCGTTCATTCATACAGCACCTTGGCATGCCGACCGCTTCCGTGCCCTGGCGCAACAAAAGCTTCCGGGGTGGTCCAGTTATGCTGTGGTGGACGAGAGCCTGCTGCTGGATACGATCGAGCGCGGTGAGGTTGCTTCGAGGACGGTGCAGCGCCTCGCGGGCTATATCTTCGCTGCTGCCGATGCGGGAGCCGAGGCCGTGGTGGTGACCTGCTCGACGCTGGGCGGCGCCGTCGATGCCATGCGGCCCATCACACCCGTGCCACTGTTCCGTATCGACCGCGGGATGGCGAAGGTGGCGGCCGGTCAGGCGCGGCGGATCGGCGTTCTCGCCACGCTGCCGACGACGCTCAGGCCTACCGCAGCGCTTCTCGCGGACGAGGCCGTGGCAGCGGGGGCTAAATGCGAAATCTCGCATTTTCTCTGCGAGGGAGCATTCGCGAAACTCAGGGACGGCGACAGGACGGGGCATGACGAGTCAGTGCGGGAAGGTTTCGCAAGACTTGCCGTTGGGGTTGACCTCATCGTGCTGGCACAGGCTTCGATGGCGGATGCCATCGGCGGGGCAGTGCAATGCCCCTATCTGACGAACCCCGAGATCGGCATGGAGCATGTCGCGCAACAATTGGGGGCTTCTCGATCCGCGTGAGATCAGCCGCCACCTTTGTTAACGGCAGGACTGATTGGCCCCCGGATGAGATTCCATCTGCAACGTCCGTCGGTCTAGGAGGCGCGCGGCGGGCCATCCTCTGTGGCGTCTTCGCGGGTGCGGTCAGGGGCTTCCCAGGCGTGATCCGGGGCAAGCACGACGACGCTCACGTCCGAGGCCAGCACGCGCTCGATTTCCTCCGTTCCCTGGCGGGCGATGTCCACCAGGCGCTGGGTATCGTCCACATGCTTTGCGGCCCGGCGCAGCAGCTTTTCGTCATGGGCGCGGAAACGCTGGGCGGCGCGGCGAGCCTCGAATGGGTGAAAGCCCAGCCGCACCAGCAGCTGTTCGCCCACATCCAGCGAGGAGGCGAAGACCTCGCGGTGCACATCCTCCACCCCGGCATTGATCAGCCGGTAGGCGTGAACGCGGTCGAAGGCGCGGGAGATGATGCGAAGCTTCGGGAAATGCCGCTGCGCCGTTTCGGCGATTTCAAGAATCTTCTCCGGGTCGTCGATGGCGATCACCAGCGCATCCGCGTCAGCGGCACCTGCGGCTTCCAGCAGATCGTGGCGGGAGGCATCGCCATAATAGACCTTGAAGCCGAATTTGCGGAGCGCGTCGATCTGCTCGGCGTCATGGTCCAGCGTCACGGCGCGGATGCCGTTGGCCTGCAACAGGCGGCCCACCGTCATGCCGAAGCGGCCGTGGCCGGCGATGATGACCTTGTGGCCGGTCTCCTCGATCTGGTCGCTGGCGCGGGCATCGGGCTTGCGTTCGAAATAGGGTTGCATCACGCGGCTGTCGAACAGCATGAGAATCGGCGCTGCCGCCATCGAGATCGCCACAACGGCCACCAGAAGTCCTGACTGCGCCGGATCGATGAGGCTGAGCCCTGAGGCGAAGGAGATCAGCACGAAGGCAAACTCGCCGCCTTGGGCCAATGCGAAAGAAAAGCGCGAGGCATCGGGCCCGCCCATGTCAAAGAGCCTGGCCAGCAGGAAGAGCACGGCAAGCTTCACGAGTATGAAGCCCAGGACGAGGCCCAGAAGCAGAAGCGGCTGGCTGATCAGCAGAGAGAAGTCGATCCCGGCGCCCACCGCAATGAAGAACACCGCCAGTAGCAGACCCTTGAATGGCTCAAGATCCATTTCAAGCTCGTGGCGGTATTCGCTTTCGGCCAGCACCACGCCCGCAAGAAAGGTGCCGAGGGCGGCGGAAAGCCCGACGAGTTGCATCAGAAGCGCGATGCCCACCACCATGACCAAGGCAAGGCCTACGAAAATTTCCCGGAGGCCGGTGTCCGCCACGAAACGGAAGAGGGGCCTCGTGAGAAAGCGCCCGGCCAGCACGACGACGGCCACGGCCGCCAGCACGGCGAGCGTCTGCACCCAGCCCGGAAAATCGCCGATCAGGGTCGCCTCGCGCGGGTCAAAAGCGTCCGTGGCGGCCAGCAGCGGCAGCAGGGCGAGGATGGGGATCACCGCAATGTCCTGAAACAGCAGGACGGAGAAAGCCGATTGCCCGGCTGAGGTCTTGAGCAGGCCGCGCTCATTGAGGCTTTGGAGCACAATGGCCGTGGATGACATGGCGAGGATCAGGCCTGCCGCTGTCGCCGCCTGCCATTCGAAGCCCAGCGCCAGGGCGCAGAGGCCGAGAACTGCGGCTGTCACCACCACCTGTAAGCCGCCCAGTCCGATGATGGGACGGCGCAGCGACCAGAGTTTCGATGGCTGCAGTTCAAGGCCCACGAGAAAGAGCATCACGACCACGCCGAATTCGGCGAAATGCATGACATTCTCGCCGTCGCCCCCAATCAGGCCCAGAAGCGAGGGGCCGATGATCATGCCGGCCACGAGATAGCCCAGCACCGAGCCGAGGCCCAATCTCGTGGCCAAAGGTGCGGCGATCACGGCGGCGGCGAGATAGACGAAGGCGCCGAGGAGTAAGTCCTGCTGGTGCATCACATGGCCTCGCGGTTGAAAGCGGGCGGCAGGGTGAAGCCCGGCGCCAGGCGTGACATGGGGTCGATTGTGCCATCGCGCAGGCCCACAATCAGATCGCGATAGGATTCGGCCGCGGCGGATAATTCAGCGGCCGGCATGCGCCGCCCCGCATGAATGACGAAGGGCGCCAGATAGGCCATGGAGCAGAGATAGGCCGTCTGGTTGAAGGGGCTTAGGAAGTCATCGATCTCGAAGCGGTTGCGGCCGCTGTGGTGATAGGCCTCGCCCGAGCCACCCGTCGAAATGGCGGACATCAGGAAGCGCCCGGCCAGATGCGTGCCGCCCGGCCCGTAGGCCCAGCCATTCTCCAGCACCAGATCCTGCCATTCCTTGATGATCGAGGGGGATGAGTACCAGTAGAACGGATGCTGCAGAATGATCACATCATGTGCCAGCAGGCGGTTCTGCTCCCGCGGCACATTGATGTCAAAGGACGGATAGGCGGCATAGAGATCGACGATGGAGACGCCTTCGAGGCCGTTCAGGGCCTTGAGCATGGCGCGCTGCACGACGGAGGCCTTGATGCGGGGGTGGGCGTGGAGGATCAGGACTTTCATGGGAACGATCCTGCCATAATGTGCACGGCGCTAGAAGTCTTCAGCGCGCCCGCCCCATGCAAATGGGAGCCGGACTTGCGTCACGGCTCCCTTGCAGGGGATTGGGCCTGTCAGTTCGACCGGTAATCCTGGATCCTGGTGGTCCTGAGGCCCGCAAGTCCATGCCTGTCGATCGAACGCTGCCAACTCAGATACTCCTCGACAGTGAGGACATAACGATCGCACGCTTCTTCCAAACTCAACAAACCGCCCCTGACAGCCGCCACCACCTCCGCCTTTCGGCGGATCACCCAGCGTTGATTGCCAGGCGGCGGCAGATCGGCAACGGTCAGCGGGCTGCCGTCCGGGCCGATGACGTAGTTCACGCGGGAACGCAACTGACCGTTCATGAAGGAAACTCAACCAATACGCAGCTACTCACAGGCCCCAACCCTAGGCAGTGGCTCTTAAAAATCGGCTAAGTAGTTCTGAAGATTTCCCAAACGGCATCACTTCCGTGGTGTCATTTCAGCACAACCTTGCGCTTCCGGGCGTTTACTTTCGCCGCCCGATCGCCCATCTAGTGGCCCTGATGATCGGACAGTCCCTCATTGACAGCGTTCGCGAGACGGTCGGCCTTGCCGGAGACCCGTCCACGATACGCATTGTCTGCGCCATGTCGGGCGGGGTCGATTCGACCGTCACCGCCGCGCTTTTGAAGCAGGCGGGCTTCGATGTGGTGGGGATCACGCTGCAGCTTTACGATCATGGTGAAGCGGTGCGGCGCAAGGGTGCCTGCTGTGCGGGCCAGGACATTCACGATGCGCGCCGCGCGGCTGCAGCCTTGGGCATTCCACATTACGTGCTCGATTTCGAATCCCGCTTCAAGGAAGCCGTCATCGATGAATTCGTGACGAGCTATCTGGCGGGCGAAACGCCGATCCCGTGTGTTACCTGCAACCGCACCGTCAAATTCGCCGATCTCCTGGCCCGGTCGCGTGACCTGGACGCGGCCGTGCTGGCCACGGGCCATTATGTGGAGAGCCGTGCTCGCGCGGATGGCTCAGGCCAGCGGGACATGTTCACACCCGCAGATCTCGCCCGGGACCAGAGCTATTTCCTCTTCGCCACCACCCAGCCGCAGCTTGATTATCTGCGCTTTCCCTTAGGCGCCCTCACCAAGGCGGAAGCCCGCGCCATCGCGGCGGAGCTGGGCCTTGGCGTTGCGGAGAAGCCGGACAGCCAGGACATCTGCTTTGTTCCGGAAGGTGATTATGCGGAGCTGATCCGCAAGCTGAGGCCGGAGGGCGTGGAGCCAGGTGACATCGCCCATCTCGATGGCCGGGTGCTGGGCCGGCATGAGGGCATCATCCATTTCACCATCGGCCAGCGCCGGGGCCTCGGCATTGCCGGGGGCGAACCTCTCTATGTGGTGAAGATCGATGCCCCCTCCCGGCGCGTGATCGTGGGACCGCGCGAGGCGCTGAAGCGGACGGAGCTTCGCCTTTCGGGCCTCAACTGGCTGGGGGAGGGGGCACTGTCGCCTGAAGCCCAGCCGCTTTATGCGCGGATCCGTTCCACCAGGCCGCCGTCACCGGCCGAGATCCGGCTTGATGGGGAAGGCCCTGCTGTCACCATCCGGGGCGGGGAATATGGCGTCTCCCCCGGCCAGGCTTGCGTTCTTTATGCGGGGGAAGGCCCCGGCCAGAGAGTTCTGGGCGGCGGATTCATCGCCAGAGCCTGAAACCCGGCTGTGGCTGGGCCGTTGCCGATCTGCCCTTCCGGCGGGGCGCATGCAGGGAGTATAGAGACGCTCATGACCGGTCCCACCCGCGGCCTCGCCGCCATCGACGCTTCAGACGTCCGCCAGGCCTATCGCCGCTGGGCGCCGGTTTATGACCGGACTTTCGGCAAATTCGTGGAAGCTGCCGTCCGCCAGGTCACGGCACGGGCCAATGGCTTTTCCGGCCGCCTTCTTGAGGCGGGCGTGGGGACAGGCCTTGCACTTCCCCATTACGGGCAACAACTGAAAGTGACGGGGATCGATCTGTCTCCGGACATGCTGGCCCGCGCGCGGGAGCGTGTGGCGCGCGGCAGCCAGGGCAATATCGAAGCCCTCATCGAAATGGATGCAACGGCCCTCGCCTTTCCGGACTGCTCCTTCGACGTGACCGTGGCCATGTTCGTGATGACGGTGGTGCCCGAACCCCAGGCCGTGATGCGCGAGCTGGCCCGGGTCACCAAGCCGGGCGGAACGGTGCTGATCTGCAACCATTTCAGCGTGGAGGATGGCTTTCGCGGCGCGCTGGAGAGGGGCCTTGCGCGCTATGCCTCCCGCCTCGGCTGGCGGCCGGAATTTCCGGTTGAGACGATCCTCGTCTGCCCGGATCTCCAGCTTCAGTCCCGCCTCGAAGTTAAGCCCTTCGGTTTCTTCACCTTGCTGGAATTTACGAAACGGGCTTAGGCATTTGCCTCAGGGGGCCCTCTTTCCTATAGTCGGGCTTCACATGGGAGAATCCGTGCCTTGGCCAAGATCAACCTGCACCCCAACATCGACCGTGATGTAAAGAAGGGTGTCGCGTGGGCGGTCCATGCCTTCACCACATGCGGAATTGTGCTGGGCTTCCTGGCGCTCGTTTCCGTGCTGAAGAACGATCCCGTCGCCGCCTTCATGTGGCTGGGGCTTGCCCTGTTTGTGGACGGGGTGGACGGAACGCTGGCGCGCAAGGCACGCGTGCTCGAATACACGCCCAATGTCGACGGCCGCACGCTGGACAACGTCATCGACTTCTTCACCTATGTGGCCGTGCCCGCCCTCATGGTCTACTGGTTTGACATGGCGCCGGTCGAGTTCATCTTCTCGGGCCAGACCTGGAGCCTGATATCGGCAGCGGCCATCATGGCGGTGTCCTGCTACACCTTCGCCAATGTCGGCATGAAGTCGGACGATTATTATTTCGTGGGCTTCCCGGCGCTGTGGAATGTGGTGGTGCTCTATTTCTTCGTGCTGCAGACGGGGCCCCTCACCAATCTGCTCACCATCGCCTTCCTCTGCGTGCTGACCTTCATCCCCATCAAATTCGTGCACCCGCTGCGGGTCACCGACTGGCGGGAAATCACCATCCCGATGACGGTGCTGTGGGCCGCCATGTCCCTGAGTCTCATCATCCAGGCGAAGGACCGGAGCGACTGGGGCAAAGTCGAAGACGTGCAGCTCTGGGTGTGGGTGGCGGCAAGCCTCTATTTCCTGTTCATTTCCCTGTGGCGCACCTTCATCAAGAAAGAGCAGGAAAGCGAAGCAGACCCCGGAGAGGCAGCTTGACGGCACCCTCATCCCGGCCCTATATCCGCGCCATCTCTGGCGGGGTAGCTCAGTTGGTTAGAGCACGGGAATCATAATCCTGGGGTCGGGGGTTCGAGTCCCTCTCCCGCTACCATCAGTCTCCCACTGTTCAATCCCTGGGGGAAGGTGGCCACATCGATCAGTTCGCCCGAGGCGCGTTCTAATCGCCTCTCACGTTTCGCGAACTGGCCCAGGTGGCAATCCAGCAGCTTGCGATGATCAGGCTGGCGCCGGCCAGTGTGGGCCAGGTGACGGGCTCTCCGAAGGCAAACCAGCCCAGGGCGATGGCCCAGATGAAGGCTGAATACTCCGTCGAGATCATATATTGCGCCTCAGCCCGCGCATAGGACCAGCTCATCAGATATTGCCCGCTGAGCGAGAGGATTGTGACCCCCACCAGCGGCAGCCAGAATTCCCGCGGCAGGGCCAGGGCAATCCACGGTGCTGCGGCCGCGAGGATGGCGAGTAGCACCAGGTTCTGGAAGAACATGATCTCGATGGGCTTGGCGAGCTGCGCCTGCTTGCGTGTCAGCACCAGATTATAACCGTAGAAAACCGTGGAGACGAAAATCGAGATCGTGCCCCACAGCGCATCACGCGAATAGTCCGATGCGCCGAGTTGGCCGATGAGAATGATCACCACGCCGCCAAAGCCAATGGCCGCAGCCCAGATCGCCGCCATGCGGATGCGCTCGCCCAGCATCAATGAGGCCAGCAACAGCGCAAACAGCGGTGCGATGAAGCTGAGGCCGATGCCGACGGCCAGGGGCACGCGGGCCAGACCCCAGAAGAAGGTGATCAGGATGATGCCGACGACCAGCGCCCGCAGCGCATGAAGCCTGAGCGAGCGCAAGGGTGGCAGCGACCTTGAGCGAAATCCCCATCCGGCCCCGGCAACGCCGGTTGCCAGCACGGTGCGCCAGAGAACGGTGTTGTAGACGCCGATGGCAATGACAAGCGCCTTCATGCCGGCATCCATGGCCGACAAAAGGAAGATCGCCAGTGTGCAAACCAGCACCGGCACCATGGCTGACGCACCGCTTTTCACGGGAATGTCCTGGGGCATGATGAATTCGCCGTGTGCTTCTATCCGATGGGTCTTGCCCCCACCAGCGCAGCCACCGCAGAGGGATGGGCGGCCCGCGCATCCGCTTGCGCCTTTTTAGAATGGATGACGTGAGGTTTAGACCCCGTCTGGGTCTCCGCTGTCCCCGCCCACTTTGCAGGCGGCGAAGGCAAACAGGGCCAGCACGGCGTAAATCGCACCGATGCTCCACAGCCAAGTCATGTAGATTTCGCCCCCTGTATACATGCCTGCCCGTATATCTTCGGTCAGAGGGGCGGACTTAAGTCCAATTTCAGACAGTTTAGTGGTCCAACTTGAGGTCGAATATTGGGAAAAGCAAAGCCTTTGATTGCAATTAACCGCGCTGCTTCGCCTGGGCATTCTCCATGACCGTGAATTCGCCGGAGAGTTTGCCGTCCGGTGCTGTCAGGAAACCTTCAGAGGCGAGGCCGCGGCGGAGGAGTTCGCGAACAGCAGCGGCCCGGCTCGGCATGCGCTTCGCGAAGCGCCACTCTTCGATGGCGCTAAGTTCCTGTGGCTGAAGCATGATCTGAAGGCGAATGTCGCGATCTTCCCTGTCCATGCCCTGCCCTTCATGGTCACGCTCTGCGCTAGTTACTCATATAGCGGAATAAGCTGCAGTTGAGCAAGAGGAGGCAGGGGAGCAAAGGAGGTGCTTTGTGCGAGCGGCAACACCGTGGGCAGTTGTGCCGTTGGCGGATTGCCAAATTCCGCGAGGAGCCCATCGTGGCTTCTCAGGAGCTGCCAACAATGTATCCAGACATGAATATGCCCCACGCAATCATCCGCGAAATCGACTCTGTGCTGCGGGCGAAAAGGCGGACGTGCATTCAGGTTTATGAGGAGGCCGAAAAGGTGAGGCAGAAATGGGCGGCCGAGAATGTTGCCCTCGAAGACATCGTCATGGCCTTCGCCGACCGTTGCGGCTTCTATGACGTTGCCATGTCCTTTGACCCGCGCGGTGCGATTGATGCCCTGATGGGCCGCCGGTCTTTGCGTGATTGACCGGCGGCTTGAACGCTCCGTTTTACTTCGGGAGAATGATGAAGCCATGCTTCTTGAAGATGGCCAGCGCCGCCTCGGACTGCAGGAAGGCGAGGAAGGCCGCGGCATCTGGGTTCTTTTCCGCCGTGGCGGTAAGGGCAGCTGGATAGACGATCTCCGGATGGGTATCTGCTGGGAAGGTGCCCAGAACCTTGACCTTGGGCTCGGCATTGGCGTCCGTCTGGTAGACGATCCCGGCAGGAGCTTCGCCGGTGGCGACGAGCTTCAGCGCGGCGCGCACATTTTCGGCTTGGGCAATCTTGCCCTCGACACTTGCCCACACCCCAAGCTTCTCGAGCGCCGCCTTGCCGTATTTGCCGGCGGGCACTGCCTTCACATCGCAGACAGCCAGCTTGCCGCTGCCGACCAGCCCCGCAATGTCGAAGCCGGGGGCAATCTCGATTTTGGCCGCAGAGCTTGCAGGGGCCACAAGCACCAGCGTGTTGCCGAGCAGTTTCACTTCGGTGCCGGGCGCGATCAGATTCTTGTCCGCCAGATATTTCATCCAGTCGAGATCGGCGGAGATGAACACATCTGCCGGTGCGCCGCCCTCGATCTGCTTGGCCAGGGCTGAGCTTGCCGCATAGGCGATGGTGGTTTCCTTGCCGCTTGCCGCCGTCCACGCGGCGCTGGCATCATCGAGGGCGTTCTTGAGGCTCGCTGCGGCGAAGACCGTCACCTTGTCCGCTGCCGCTGCCGGCGACAGGCTCACGGCAAGGGCCAGACCAAGCCCACCAAGCGCGCCGGCAATGCTGCGCATCAGAGCCCTGCGATCCATCATCTCTCATCTCCTGCTGCTGATCGTGCCGGTGCATGTCCGGCCGTCCGGACGCTGGCTTGACCGTTATGCTCATTCAACTATAACAAATGAAATGAAACAGCAACGGGCATAAAGAATTTTTGTGACCCACGATCCTGGCTGTATTCAATTGGAATGAACGAAACTGAGGAAAACGAGATGAAGATCAGCGCGCGCAATGTGATCAAGGGAACCGTGCTCGAGGTGGTGAAGGGGGCAACAACCGCCCATGTGCGGATTGACGTGGGCAATGCCGTCATCACCTCCGCCATCACCAATGAGGCAGTTGAGGACCTGAAGCTGGCACCGGGCAAGACGGCCTATGCGGTGGTCAAGGCGTCGGACGTGATGATCGGGGTCGACTGATCACGCACCGCGCTTCGGCAGGGTGGCGCCCAGGTCTGCTGTGGCCGTGTAATTGGCGCGCAGGAAGTCGAGGAAGTGATCGCGGAACTGGCGGGCGTGGGCATGGGCGAGCCGGTCCGCCCTGTCCACATCGCGTGCATGGATGGCGTCGATCATCTCCTCGTGCTCATCGGTGAGGAGGCGGCCTTCCCGCGTGCGTTCGATGTAATCGAAGTGGAGGTGGAGGATTCGCCGCCCCTCATCCAGCAGCTTTTCGTAGAAAGTGGCGAGATAGGTATTTTTTCCGGCGCGCGCGATGGCCATGTGAAAGGCCTTGTTGGTTTCCGACATGGCCAGATAGTCTTTCGATTGGACTGCGGCGATGAAGCCCTTTTGTTCAGCGGCAATTGCCGCCAGATCAGCATCGCTGCGCAGCTCCGCAGCAAGCCTTGTATTGATGCGCTGGGCGAGGTCGAGCGCGTCCACATATTGCGGGAAGCGGGTGATGTCGACGGGCGTCACGATGGTCGTGCGGTTTTGCAGGGTGACTACTAGCCCGTCTCCCGCCAGCCTGATCAGCGCCTCGCGGATGGGGGAGCGCGAGAAGCCGAAGCGGCGGGAGAGACTCATCTCATCCAGCAATTCCCCGGGCGCCAGGGTGAGCGACAGAATCTCGCGCCGGAGCACGTCATAAACACCCTTCCAGCCTGCCGCCTTGCCGCGGCCGGACGCTTCTTTCGCTGGTTTATCCATTGGCCGCATGCTCCGTCTTGACTTTGTCGACAAATAGTCGACAATCCGTCGACAGACAAGGAGAACCCGAATGACGCTGAAACTTTCCGGTGTGATGCCCGCCCTGGTGACGCCCTTTGATGCGAAGGGCGAGGTGGATTTCAAGGCTTTCGAGGCCCACCTCACCATGCTGCGGGCGGCAGGCGTCACAGGCTGGGTGCCCTGCGGCTCCACCGGCGAATACAGCTTCCTCTCGGATCAGGAGCGTGAGGCGGTGCTGCGCTTCGTGAAGGATTTTGCCCGGCCGGGCGAGACCCTGATTGCCGGCACCAATGCGCCCCACACCAAGGGTGTCATCGCCAACACCAAAAAGGCGAAGGAGATCGGATATGACACCGTGCTGCTCGCAACGCCTTTCTACACCAAGCCCTCGCAAGCTGAACTGATCGCGCATTTCAACGCGGTGCTGGACGCTGTCGACATCAACATCGTGCTCTACAGCTATCCGGGCAAGGACGGCGTTGAGCTTGAATGGGAATTGCTTGATGCACTGGCGGATCATCCGCGCGTCATCGGCATCAAGGAAAGCTCAGGCGTGGTACAGCGCGCCGTGGGCATCGCGTCACGTTACAAGAACCGGCTGCAGCTCATCTCCGGGTCGGACGATGTGGCGCTCGACTTCATGTTCTGGGGTGCGGATTGCTGGATCTGCGGTCCGGCCAACTGCATGGCCAAGGCCTGCTGCGACCTTGACCGCAGCTACCGCCAAGGCGATCTCGCCACGGCGAAGCAGCAGATGCTGGCGCTCTATGCCGCGATGAACGCGCTTGAATCCGGCAAGTTCGTGCAGAAGGTCAAATATGGCTGCGAGTTGCAGGGCATCCCCGTGGGTCAGGCCCGGGCGCCGCTGGGCGCGCTTACGGCAGAAGAGAAAGCACAGTTCAGCACCGCCATGGACCCGATCCTGAACTGGGCGTGAGGGAAGCATGAGCCTGCGATCGCCCTTGTGGACGAACAGCCTGGAGCTTCTGCTCGTCCATTGTCAGGGCGAGATCGGCAAGCTGATCATCGGGGGCGCTCGGCAAATTCCAGGCGCCACCATTCTCGACAAGATGAACCACATCAACACTGTGGATGACAGCCTGCGCCGTTTCGTAACCTTTGAGCCGCGGGCCCATGTGGCGATGAGCGTGAACCTGCTTCTACCCTCCACCCGGCCTGATGCCGATTGGGGCTTCATCGTGCTGCAGGCGGACCGCGCACACCCCATGTCCGGCTCGAACTGCATCTGTGTCGTGACGGCGCTGCTGGAAACAGGGCGGGTGAAAATGGTTGAGCCTGAAACCACCGTCCGTCTCGATACCGCCGCAGGCCTTATCACCGCGCGGGCGCATTGCCAGGATGGCCGCTGCCTGTCGGTGAGCCTCGACAATGTTCCGGCTTTCGTTCTGGAGCTGGGTGCCCGCGTGAAGACGCCGAAATGGGGGACGCTCACCGCAGACATTGCCTTCGGCGGCGTGTTTTATGCGCTGGTGGATGTGGGGCAGGTGGGACTGGCGATCTCGCCCGGCAATGCGCGGGCGCTTGCCGAAGCGGGAATCGAGATCAAGGCACTGCTCAAAGACCAGATAAGGGTGAGCCATCCTGAGATCGCGGGCCTCGACGAGATTGCCTATGTGATGTTCCGCGCGCAGGACGCAGACGGCGCGGTGAGGACCTGCACCACGCTGAAGCCCGGCCGGGTGGACCGCTCCCCCTGCGGAACCGGCTCTTCCGCCAACCTCGCAGTGCTTCATGCCAGGGGGGAGGTGAAGCCGGGTGACCGGCGCTTCTCACGCTCCATTATCGGCGGCACCTTCACGGCGGAGGTCATTGGTGAAACGCGCGTTGGCAATTGCCCGGCCATCCTGCCGCGCATTACCGGCGAGGCCTGGATCTATGGCTGCGAGGAACTGCGGATCGATGCGGCGGACCCGTTTGGCCAAGGCTTTGCCCTGTCCGACAGCTGGGGCCCGCAAGTGGGAGAACTGATCCCCGGCGCATGATCTGGGCCCTGCTCCCCCTCCAACAGAAGCATTGATTTTACCCGTGCAGCGCGCATAGATGTGGGATCGGCACGCGCTTGAAGGATGCGCAAGGGGCATGCGGGGTTCGCCAGGAACAATCGTTCTCATCACCGTGGCCTCTGCTCTCGCCTGGGTTGCGTCCGTTCTCGTCCATAACCGGTTGCTGCCGGGGCTTTTCTTCGCGCCGGGAATCGACATGATTTTCGTGCCGTCAGGCGTGCGGCTTTTCGCGCTGATGGTGGGCGGGATCTGGGCCGCAGCCGGTGTTTCCCTGGGAACGATTTTTCTGGCGGGAAGCGAATTCGGCTTCAAGGACTTGGTGCACATTGCCGTGCTCTCGCTCACGGCGGGCTTCGCACCATATCTGTCTCTTCTCGCCACCATGCGGGCGCTGGGGCTGACGCGGGACCTGAAAGATCTTGCACCCGTCCACCTGCCGCTCATCAGCCTTGGCGTTGGCGTGGGATCGGCAGCAACGCACAATCTTCTTTTCTGCGCCCTGGGCATTCAGCCCTGGTCACGCTACGCGCCAAACACCCTCACCATGGCAATGGGCGATTTTCTGGGCTGCCTGATTGCAGCGCTGATCCTCTTCGCCATGCTGCACTTCTGGCGCAGGCGGAAGGGCGTGCGGCGTCCTTAGGAACGCTGTGCCGCGAACACCTTGCGCGCTTCGGTTGACATTCTGGCAAATGTTCGCCGCGCAAGCGGAGTGAGGAGAACCTGTTTCGCACGGCCGTCGCGTGGATCCGGAATGCACTTGATCCAGCCGGACTTCTCCAGCTCGGACAACCGTGAATAGACGGTGGGTGCTGTTCCAAATCCCGGTCCCTTGACCACGTCCGACACGTTCAGCGCGCGCTGCTCGGCCTCTGCCTCTCCAATGAAATTGAGAATGGCGCGCGCCGAAATGTCCAGTTCGCCGAGACCTGACGTCGCCTCAATGGCGCGCACGACTCGGTTAATACGGAAGATCAGTTGGTTCTTATCCACGGTTTGCTCTTTCACTCGATCCGCCCCGCGTCATAACATTCCGCAGCACAAAGCTGTTCCGGCCGCTGGGAATTTAGAAAACGATTTCATTATACTCAATGTAGTTCACTATACAATATTCATAAGTATTTTTGGCGATGACGGGCGGATAAGGAGAGGGCAGAGCAACCCCTGCACGAATAATCACGCGTGATGGCGCAGGATGAGGCATAGCATGGTCGCATTGAGTGCAATTGGTTGCGGAAAATTTGATGATGTGTTTCCACAGCTGAATTCATTCCTGTGGAATCGGCCATTATTTCTGGAGATTATTTCGCGCCCCTTGCCTCGTTCTGCTGGCTCCTCTATCCCTGATGAATTGGACCTGTCTTAGAGTTAAGCCGCTGACTGACCGGAGTGGAGTTGCCTTGAAATTGAGCGTGAGTCCCGTTCGCCAAATCTATCCGGTTATTCTCTGCGGCGGTTCGGGAACCCGTCTCTGGCCCGTCTCCCGCCAAAGCTTTCCAAAGCAATTCTCGAAATTGATTGGCGAGGAAAGCCTGTTCCAGTCGACGGTGAGGCGCCTCACGCAGGCGGGCTTCGAAAATCCGCTCATCGTGACGAGCGCCGAATTCCGCTTCATCGTGCGCGACCAACTGGCGGAACTGGACGTGATGGCCTCAGCGATCCTGATCGAGCCCGAACCGCGGAACACCGCACCCGCCATTCTTGCCGCTACGCTATGGCTTGAGCGCCATGCCCCGGGCGCGCTGATGATCGTCGCTCCCTCCGACCACCTGATGCCGGATGCGGCGTCCTTTGCACAAGCGGTCGCGCGCGCAGCGCCTGCGGCGGAGGAGGGCGGGATTGTCACCTTCGGGATTGCGCCTGACCGGCCGGAGACCGGATATGGTTATCTCGAATTGGCCGGCCCCGTGGACGCTGACGTTGCGGCGCCAATCGCCCTCAGCGGCTTCGTCGAAAAGCCGGATGTGGCAGCGGCCGAAGCCATGTTGCACTCGGGCCGGCACTTGTGGAATGCCGGCATCTTCCTGTTCCGGAGCGATGTGATGGCGGCGGTTTTCGACAGGCTTTCGCCCGGCCTCGTGGCCCCCGTCACGCGCGCCCTGGCCAGTGCTCAATCCGATCTCACCTTCCTGCGGCTCGAGCCTTCCGCCTGGAGCGAGGCGCAGTCGATCTCGATCGATTATGCCATCATGGAGAAGTCGTCCGGTCTCTGGGCCATGCCTTATCGTGGCGGCTGGACGGATCTTGGTGGCTGGGCCGCGATCTGGAATGAAGGCGATGCCGATGCGGACGGCGTGGTGCAGACCGGCCAGGTGCTGGCACTTGGCTGCCGCGACAGCTTGCTGCGCGCTGAAGAGGACGGCATTGCGCTGGTCGGCATCGGGCTTGAGGACATTGTGGCCGTGGCCATGCGCGACGCGGTTCTGGTGGCACGCAAATCCGATGCACAGCGCGTGAAGGATGCCGTCTCACTGCTGAAGGAACGGCAGGTGAAACAGGCCACGTCCTTTCTGCGGGACCACCGCCCCTGGGGCTGGTTTGAAACCCTGGCGCTGGGCGAGCGCTTCCAGGTAAAGCGCATCGTGGTTCTGGCCGGTGCAGCACTTTCGCTCCAGTCTCACCGCCACCGGGCCGAACATTGGGTGGTCGTGGAAGGCACGGCCTGCGTGACCGTGGGTGAGAGCGTTCGCCTTGTGACGGAAAACCAGTCCGTCTACATTCCGCTTGGTGAAAGGCACAGGCTTGAGAATCCCGGCACGGACCCAATGGTTCTGATCGAGGTTCAGACCGGCTCCTATTTGGGTGAAGATGACATCACGCGTTATGAAGATGTTTATGCCCGGCCATAGCGGCAGGCCCGGGTGATGGTACAGCGCCACTTGCGCGATATGGCAGCCGAAGCGGGGGCAGGCTTCGGCACCAGCGGTGTCAGGGGATTGGTCACGTCTCTCACACCTGATCTGTGCGCGGCCTATACATGGGCTTTCCTGGCCATCCTCGAAACGCCTGCACGATTTTTGCTGATCGGCCATGACTTGCGGCCGAGCAGCCCTGCCATTGCAGCCGCCTGCCATGCGGCTGCGCGCGCGGCAGGGGTGATGAGCGTCAATGCCGGTGTGCTTCCCACGCCGGCGCTTGCCTTCGCCGCCCAGCGCGAAGGCGTGCCTGCCATCATGGTCACCGGCAGCCACATTCCGTTTGACCGCAACGGCCTCAAATTCTACCGGGCCGAGGGCGAGATCACCAAGGCGGACGAGCAGCGCATTCTTTCCTTCGCGCTGCCGCTAGCCGATGCTGCGGTGACGCTCGAAGCGGGCTTGCCGCCGGAAGATCCTGCACCGCGGGACGCCTATGCCGCGCGCTACCGTTTGGTGTTCGGGGCGGGGGCCCTGAGCGGCCTGCGCATCGGCGTTTACGAGCATTCCTCGGTGGCGCGGGATCTGCTGCATGATGTGTTGAGGAGCCTCGGCGCCGAGACCATTGGCCTTGGCCGCAGCGATCAGTTCGTGGCCATCGACACCGAAGCCGTGCGGGCCGAAGACCGCGCGATTGCCCCGGTCTGGGCGCGCGATGATCAGCTCGATGCCATTGTGACAACCGATGGCGATGCCGACCGGCCGCTCATCGCCGATGAAAGGGGTGAGTGGCTGCGCGGCGATGTGCTTGGTCTTCTTGCGGCGCGCGCGCTTGGTGCGGGCAGTGTGGTGACGCCGCTCAGCAGTTCAACGGCCATCGAGGCCTCAGGTGCGTTTCGCGAGGTGCGGCGCACGCGCATCGGTTCTCCGCATGTGATCGCCGGGATGGAGCAGGCGGCGTACCATCCGGTGGTTGGGTTCGAGGCCAATGGCGGGTTTCTTCTGGGAAGCGATGTGAGCCTCAATGGCAGGACTCTGGCGTCGTTGATGACGCGCGATGCGGTTCTGCCCATGCTGCTGGTTCTTGCCGATGCAAAGCGATCCAACAGACCATTGTCGGCTCTGCTCGCGGATCTTCCCCAGCGCCACACCGCCAGCGGCCGCCTGCAGGAGATTGATCCTGCCGCCTGCCGCACGCTGCTCACCTCCGGCCTCGATGACCCTGAAGCCATTGCTGCCTTGCTGGGGGATGGCACAGCAGCGCTCGAAAGCGTTGATCGTCTTGATGGCGTGCGCGCGTCTTTCGCCAATGGCGACATCGTCCATGTGCGCGCCTCTGGCAATGCGCCGGAGCTCCGCTGCTACGCGGAATCCCACGGCATGGAGCAAGCGGAGCGGCTGTGGCGGGCCTGTCTCGCCCGCCTGCAACCCCTCGTCAGCGGCACACCTGGCTCCTAGGCAGGGATGCCGGGCTGAAGCTGTAGCCCGTTGCGGTGATTTTGGTGACGGTGAGGATGAAGCAGCTCCTCACCTTGCTGCTGGGCGATGTGAAGGTGATCTTGCCATTGCTGGCTGTCTTTCCGTTCACGGATTGATTGGCCGCGCCGCTCCAGACGGCGTTCACCGTGGCGCCTGCCAGCACCTGGCCTGCCTGGTTCACCACGGTGAGGGTGCTCGATGCGCTGGCAAGCCCTGAGGATGCGGACTTGATCGACATCTGAAAGGCCTGGATTGCGGAGGTTTTCGGCACCACCGGCGGGCTCACCGTGATGGTCTGCGTGGTGCTGGTGCGGAGTCCCTTGTTATCCACCACAGTGAGACGGACGGTATAGCTGCCGGCCGTTGTATAAGTGCGCTGGGTGTTGGTGAGCGTGCCGGTTGTGTCTCCCGTGCCGTTGCCGAACTCCCAGAGATAGGACTGGATCGCCTCGTCATCGGTGGAGCGGCGGCCGTCAAGGGTTACGGCCAAAGGTGCAACGCCGCTTGCCGGGGTGGCGGTCAGAACGGCCACCGGTGCGGCATTGCCCGGCACGGCGTGGCTGGCGGTGAGCTTGTAGAGGCCGACGCTTCCATAGTTTGAATAACCTGTGCCGGCGGCTTCGCCCTGGCCCGTGCCCTTGACCTCGATGTAATAAGTCCCCTGGGCCGCGATGGTGTAGGTGAGCGCCGCGTTGAGCGCGTTTGCGGGATTGCTGGCGGCCAGCACCGCTCCGGCGCTGTTCATCAGCGTGAACACGAGATCGCTGTTCGCCGCGCGTGCAGCAGGGGCCGCCGTGGCGCTGAAGCTTCCAGCGCCCGCGAAGACCGCGAAGACATCCCGGTCTGCAGCCGTTTCGAGGACGCCGTTCATGCTGCCAGTGGCCGCGGCGCCAGACGGTGTGGCAGCGAAGGCTGTGGCAGCCGCAGTGGTGCTGCCATAATCATCGCTGCGGAGCGGTAGGCCAAAGCTCTGCGCGACGGCAAAATCATCCTGCTTGTTGTTGGCGCCCGCATACTCGCCCTTGCTGAACTGCACGAGCGGCTTGTAATAGCCAACCCCCATGATGGGCGCCCAGCCGGTGGCGGCATCATTGCCCTGGCCGGTGTAATAGCTGACGGATGCCGTGCCATCATGGCTCAGGCCCATATTGTGGCCGGTCTCATGGGAAATCGCCTCCGCCACAAATTTCTCGTCGCCATTCCCCAGCGCATCAAAGAACACCAGGGCGGGCTTATAGAATTCAGACGTGCCGTTGAAGACACCGACATAGGCAACACCGCCGCAGCTGCAGGAGTAGAGGCCTGCCTTCCGCGTGATCACCACCGTCGTGCCATAGACGCTGTCACTCGTGCTGGCGCGGGCGAGGCGCTCAGGGGGCGGCGGCTCCGTGGTCACATCCACATCGAAGGGCGCATAATCCTCGGAGACGCGCTGCCATATATATTGAATGCGCTGCAGTTCGGCAGTGGAGAAAGCGGAGGCATTCCCATCAATGTCGAAAGGGACAGCGTTCAGGGTGTTTCCGGCCTCATTCCAGGCGGTGCCCGTGATGGTTGTGCCGCGGAAGTTGAGGTAGATGGTTTTCGCGGAGCCAGCTTTGCTGTGCAGCAAAAAGGTCTGGTCGAGGGGCGAAAGCTCGCCGTCCTGCGCGCCGCGCTGAATGGATGGGGGCGTGGAGCCATAGAGTGGCATGACGAGTTCATCCACCACGAAGAGGCGGCCCCGCCTGTCAACACGCAGCCTGCGGTCCGTCAGCAGTTCGCGCTTCAGCTCTCCGGCACTCTTGCCATACCAGGCCGCAACCGCATCGAGATTGGGACCGAGCTTCTCCACCGCCGCGCTGCCTGCGGCACTCCGGGCGGCGAGATCGACCTGCGGGAAGGATGGCCGCAGCCGCTCGGCCCGGCCAGCGGGGTTCTCGGCACTGGAGAGGCTCGAAAACGAGATCAGGACGGCGGGCACCATCAAGAGCCGCGCGGCACGCTTCAGCAGAATTGACATGATGTGACAGCCTTCCCCGTTGCGAGAAGCCGGTTCGGGCTGCGCGCTGGTTGTAACTTAGCTTGAGCAATGATTTTGCTTATGCCACGGCGGGGGGAAGGTTCATAGAAAAGCCCATGCGAATGCCTGCCGACCGGTAAACCGGAGCAGCACATTTGTAAATCAGGACTGATAGTAAGTAGAGGTGATTACACCAGGTCTACACCGGGAGAAGCCCGAAGCGCGAAGCGCCCTTCCGGCGTCAGTGGCGGCGGCGGGCGGCGGCGCGCGGCGCGGCGTTCAGAAGATCATGCAAGGTGGAGATGACTTTCGTCACGTCCCTGCTGGCGATCGAATAATAGATGCTGCGGCCGTCGCGGCGTGCGTTGACCAGGCCATCGAGCCTGAGGCGTGCGAGCTGCTGCGAGACAGCAGCCTGCGGCATGTCCATCACGTCTTCGATTTCGGATACGGATTTCTCGCCGTCGTTCAGCAGGCAGAGGATGAGAAGGCGCCCTTCATGTGACAGGGCCTTGAGCATGTCTGTTGCTCTGCGGGCCTTGATCATCAGTTCCTTGCGTTCCTTGCCGGTCGCGCTCGAGAAGTCGAGAATGCTCATGATGCCTTTGGTGCTTTTATGTGAGGATCGATATCTGTTGATAGCTGCATGCCACACCAGATCCGCCATTGCAACCTGCGGATGCTACGAATTGTATCCGCTTTTAGACGTAGTGCACAGAATTTAATCGATCTCGGCGCGAGGATTTTTTCCCCGCGCCGGACTTGCGTCAATCAAAGGGGCTGTTACAGCGGTGCTGCCGGCCGTCATAGCCCGTATAGGTGTTGGTTCTCGGTTTATAGGACCGGTAGCGGTTGAGGCACCATTGCACGTGGTCCGACGCGCCATTCTCATAGCCGCTGTCATATCCCCCGCCATAATAGCCGGGCTGCCACCACGGCCAGGCGTACCAGAAGCCGCCGTAGTTATAATTATAGCCGGGGTAACGGTAGTGGTACCTTGGCCCATGATAATAATGGTTGTAGCCGCCATGCCAGTAGGGCTTGCCGTGCCCGTGCCAATTATGGCCGGGGCCATGCCAGTTATTGCCAGGGCCATGCCAGCCGGGGCCGCCTGGTCCGCCGGGGCCATGCCATCCGGGGCGGCCAGGACCACCGGGGCCATGCCCTCCGGGGCCACCCGGTCCGTGCCAGCCGGGGCCACCAGGACCACCAGGACCACCATGTGGCATGCCACCGCCATGTCCCCCCATGGGGGGAATGTAGATGTAACCGTGCCCGGCCTCTGCCGGCCCAGAGGGCAGGAGCATCGCGGCGGCCAGCATCGCTGCCGCCACCAGACCGGAACCTAATCTTCGCATTACCAATCTCCTTGAGGTGCCCCCACGGCCCCCTTGCAGATATCAACGAGTTTCCATGATCAGCACTGCCCAGCAATCAGGCATTGATCTGCCTCAATCATCGGCTGCGATTGGGGCACAAATCAGCCGAGGTGCGGGCGGTTGTGGACAGCTGTCCTGTCCGGCGCTCATATGCGGCCATGCGGATCGATCATATCGTCTTTTACTCTTCCGACCTCGCCCAGGCACGGAGCGACTTTTCCCGCTCCATGGATCAGGAGCCGCTCTATGGCGGAGAGCACCCGGGCGAAGGGACGGCCAATGCCTTGCTGGGGCTGGGGCCTGCCACCTACCTCGAAATTCTCGGCCGCGATGTGGCGCAGCCGGAACATGCGCTGGACGAGGATGTGCGGGCGCTTGGCGGCTCCGGGATTTATCACTGGGCCGCTGGCGGCGTTGACCTTGAAGCCCTGGCCGCGCGCGCCGCGAAGGCTGGCCTCGAAGGCGGTGCACGCGTGCCGGGCGGGCGCGTGAAGCCCGATGGCACACGGCTTGACTGGGTGTGCTGGGGATTGCGCAATCACCGGTTCGGCTCCCTCATCCCCTTCTTCATCGATTGGCGCGGTGCCGAGCACCCGGCGCAATCCGTACCGCGCGGGGCAAGCCTCGCCTCTTTCGAAGTCCATTCGCCTGAAGCAGATGTATTGCGCGGCATCTTTCAAACACTTGGCCTTGATGTGCCGGTGATAGAAAGCGACACGCCCCAGGTGGTGGCGCAGCTTGAGAGTGCCAAGGGCGTGACAACGCTCACCTCCTTCTCGCCGCTGCCAAAGGGGTATGTGATTTGAAGGGGGAAACATGAGGCTCGAGAACAAGCGCGTCATCATCACTGGCGGCTCAACAGGAATAGGAGCCGCGGTCGCAAGCCGTTTTCTGGAAGAGGGCGCCAGGGTTGCCGTATGGTGCCGGAACCCCGACAATGCGAAGGCGGTGGAAACGGAGCTGCCGGCGCTGGCGCATGTCGCCGCCGTCGACGTGGCGGACCCCGATGGCGTGGACCTTGCCTTCGCGCAATCCCTGGAGAGGCTCGGGGGGCTTGACGTGCTGATCTGCAATGCAGGGATTTCGCTCCGCCGCAGCTTCGTCGATATCCCGCGGGAGGAATTCGACCGGGTGATGCGCGTCAATGTGCATGGCGTGTTCTATGTGAGCCAACTCGCTGCGCGCCACATGCTGGCACAGGAGCAGGGGGGCGCCATTCTCATGACGGCCTCCACATCGGGCGTCATGGCCTATCGCCACTATGCGGATTACAACGCCTCGAAGGGGGCATTGCTCTCCCTGATGCGAACGATGGCGGTTGAGCTCGCACCCCGTGTGCGGGTCAATGCGGTGAACCCCGGCTACACCATGACACCGATGCAGGAAGCTGAATATTCGCCTGAGATGCTGGCCCGGGTGAACGGCATCATTCCCATGAAACGCCACGCAAGGCCGGAAGAGCTGGCCTCGCTCTATGTCTATCTCGCCTCGGATGAGGCAGCCTATGCATCGGGCGCCGTCTTCACGCTCGATGGTGCAGAAAGCGTGGCGACAGGCGCGGCCTATTTGTAGGCGCGGTCTCTAGACAATCCGCAGCTGCCTGCCGCCGAGGGAGGTGAATGAGCGGGCGCGGCAGGTGAGGACGATGACCTGCTGGTTCTTTCCCGCCCGGTTCAGGGCATCGAACATCTGCTCGATGCGCGCATCATCGGAAAAGACCAGCGCATCATCGAGGATCACGGGAACGGCAGCGCCCTTCTCGGCAATCATCGCACCCATGGCGAGGCGCACCAGCACGGCGAGCTGCTCCTGCGTGCCGAGCGAGAGGCGGCCGAAGAGCTCGCCCTCGGGGGCAGCCCGGCTCAAGCCCGAGATCGCGAAATTTTCGCCCAGCGCAATGCTGGCCTCTGGGAACACGTCATGGAGGAAGGGCGTGAGGTGGCGCTGCAGCGGGGCATTCAGCTGCTCGCGCCGTTCGGCATAGCAGCTCTCCACCGTATCGCGCAGCAGCTTCAGAACTTCGGCACGTTCGGCAAGCCGCGCCTCTTCCGCCTGCAGCATCTCATGCTGGATCTTCAGCGTGGCGGCGCGTTCGCCCAGTCCCTCGCCACCGGCGTTCTCAACCTCGCCCTCGATCCGCGCAATGGCTTCGCGCAGGCGGGAGGCCACTTCGCCCTGCGTGCCGATCGCCTGGGTCAGCCGTTCGATGCGGGAGGCGAGGCGCTCTGCTTCACCTGGCGGCGGCGCATGGGCCTGGCGTTCGCTGAGGGCTGCAGCCTTGATGCGGTGCGTGTCCCGGCGGGCCTGCAGCTCCGCTGCGCAGCCGGCAATGGCGTTCTCGCGCGTCGCATCCGGCAGCAGGCTCAGATCCTGTTCAAGCTGGCGGCGCAGCGCCTCGATCTGCCCGTTCATTTCGCCGCGCGCGGCGGCCAGCTTCTGCAGCGCGTCCGTGCTGGCCTTGATGCGGGACTCGCAGGCTGCACGCTGCGCCCGAAACCCGTTGCGGCGTTCGGCAGCATTGCGTTTCAGCGCGTCAGACTCCTCCGGCGAGGGGAGTGCCGCACCCTCGCCCAGCACGCGCTGCGTTTCGGACTCGATGCCGCTGACGGCGGTACGAAGGCGCTCGATCTCGCTGTTCAGATCTTCCTTGATGGCGAGCGCGCTGCGTTCGGCGCGGATGTCCCGCGCGATCTCTTCCAGCTCGATCCGCACGCCCCGGCGCTGGCGGAGCTCTGCAGCCGTTGCCACCCCATGCCGCATGAGCAGCGCATTCAGTTTCTCGCGCTCGGCCTCCAGCGCCCTGGCGGCGGATGAGCCAAGTGCGCTGGCTGGCGGTGAGATGGTGAGCGTCACTTCCTCGCCGATTTCAAGGATCATCGGTTCCGTGACGGCCCGCGCGATGCTTCCGGATATCGCCCCGCCATTCATGCGGACTGCGGCGCCTGGCTTCATTTCGATGGCGATCTGCGCCGCACCGGCCTCAAGCGCGCCGCGGTGCTTTGCGTCCTCGCGCTCAATCGCCTCGAGCAACTTGATGGCCGCGTCATCGACGGTTGCGGATGTGAGTGCCGCCTCATTCTCCGCAGCCCGCTTGCGGAAAGCCTCGAGCAGCCTGAGGCGCGCATCCAGTTCGCCGCGCCGGGACAGCCGCGTGGCAAGCGCTTCCAGCCGCTGCGCCCCTGCCAACTCCAACTCGAGCTGCTCCAGTGCGGCGTCAAGCCCGGTCTTGTGGGCCGTTTGCTCCTGCAGCGCTTTGGCGGCCGCGGTGTTCTCGTCATTGAGGGGCGCCATCGCGGCCGTGAATTCCTCGAGGCGAAGGCGCTGCGCATCAATCGTTGCGGCACGGGCTTTCAGGGTGTCGAGCTTGCCCTGCTGATCTTCCGCCCGCTCATGAGCGTGGCGTTCCTCCGCAGTGAGACGCCTGATATCCTCACCCGCCTTCTCGGCCTCCGCGAGCCTGGCGCGGGCATCATTCAATTGTTCATTGAGGGCGTGAAGCGCTGCAGGGTCACTTGCTGTCCTGAATTCCGCGCGCAGGGTGGAGAGCTCTTCAAGTTTGACGTTCAGCTGTGCCAAGCGGTCTTCGGTCTCAAGGCGATCCTGGGCAAGCTTGCGGGCCTCCTTCGCGACAGTATCGACCGGGCCGCCGGCCTTCGGGCCCCTGTCCGTATAGTAACGTCCGAGTTCCTCCTTCACGGCATTGAGAAGGTGCCGCGCGCGCTCGCCGCCCACCAGCGTGCCGACTTCCTGCTGCACCACTGCATTGAGCACGCCCTTCGCCGCTTCGGAGGGACTCGGCTGCTCGAACGAGCGGCCCTGGGCCACCCACAACATGCCATAGGCCGCTTCATCAAGGGCACGGGCCGAGCGCTGCTCGATGCCGAGAAGTTCCCACACCTCCTGATCGGCCTGGGCGTTGCGCGCCCTTTCCACACCGTCCACCAGCAGGCTTGCCGACTTGCTTCTAAGAAAGGATTTGCGGATCTCATAGTGCGTGCCGCCCTTCTCGAAACCCACCGTGATGGTGACGGGAAGTGACAGGCCTTCCGTTGCCAGTGCTTCGATGTCTTCCTTGGTGGAAGAGTGCCGCTCGAACAGGCAGGTGCGGATGGCGCGGAACAGCGTGGATTTTCCGGCCTCGTTCCGGGCGGTGAGAATATTTACACCTGGCCCGAAGCCTTCGACCCGGGTGAGCTTGCCGAAGCGGCCGCAGCCTTCGACGCTGACATGGGTGAGCTTCATGCCGCCTGGCCCTTGGCTTGATCCTTCGTCATCACGAAGAGCTGGACGAGCGCTTCTTCGGCGCGGCGGCGCTCGATGGCACTGGCGCCCGCGTCTTCTGCCTTCGCCTTGAGCCGTTCCGCCGCCTCGCGCAGCACGCCGCCAAAGTCGATCTTCTCGAGGTCTTCCGGCGTCGGCCGCACATGAAGGTCAGCAAGATCGGCCTCCAGCCAGAACATCGCGGCCTCGATGCCGGCGAGCCTTTGCGTGAGTGCGGCGCGGGCCGACAGATCGAGCGTGCCCCTGATATCGATCCTCATCAGCAGGCTGGAGAGATCCGGCTGATTGCGCAGGCGGTCTTCAAGCCCGTCGATGTCGGCAGTGGCTGAAAGCTCTTCCGTCTGCGCGATCCAGCGATAGGTGCCGCTGCGGCGCCGGCTGACCTTGGGGGGAGCACCCGGGCCAGCGATCTCGACGAGGAGAACTTCGCCAAGTTCCTGACTGTTGAATCGATCTGCCTCGGGCGTTCCGGCATACCAGGTGTTGGCGTTCACTTCCTTCGTGCGGTGCCAGTCACCCAGCGCCAGATAGTCGAGGCGGGCGCGGCGGGCGCGGTCCGGTGCGATCGGGTTCTTGGCTTCGCCTTCCGTTCCGAAGCCGGTGATGGAGCCGTGGGCGAGGCCGATGCGGATAGCGCCTGCGGCGCTCTCCGCGTGATCCATCCATTCGGTGAGATCATTCACTTCGCTCCGCCGCCGCAAGGCTGCGGGGAACAGAACGGCCTCTTCGCCCAAGGCCTTTGGTTCCGGCGACAGGTGAAGCGCGACATTGGCCGGAAGGCCTTGGGCGGCCACGCGGTCCCACAGGCCGTTGCTGCGGTGATAGTCATGATTGCCGGAGATGACGTGCCATGTGACGTCTGCAAATGCCCTCATGCGCTCCATGGGTTCGAGCAGGGTTTTCTGCGCGGGCGCATCATTGTCATAGAGATCGCCCGCCACCAGCACATGCGCTGCTCCCTCGGCGCGGGCGAGGCGGCCGATCGTCTCGATGGCGGTGAGTCTCGCCTGGCGGAGGACGCTTTCCTTTTCGCCGAAGGCCCGGAAGGGCTTGCCGATCTGCCAATCGGCGGTGTGGATGAATTTCATGGGTGGCAGAATGGAAGCCCGGAGGGGCAGGCGTCAACCGGTGCTGCAACGCTTTGCAAATTCTGCTGGCAAAGAGAGCCGGTTGCTCCCATATGTCTGCCCGTGAACTTTGGAGGGCAAGATGTCTCTGCTGCTGAACATTCTCTGGATCCTGCTGGGCGGCGCCTGGATGGCATTCGGCTGGCTTATTGCGGCAGCCATCATGGCGGTGACCATCGTCGGCATCCCCTGGGCCAGGGCTGCGATCAACATCGCGCTCTATACGCTGATGCCCTTCGGCTACACCGCCGTGCCGCGTGACCGGCTGACCGGCCAGGAAGATCTGGGCACCGGGCCCCTGGGCGCCGTCGGCAATATTCTGTGGCTGGTGTTTGCCGGCTGGTGGCTGGCGCTGATGCATGTGGCCTGGGCCATCTGTCTGGCGATCACCATCATCGGCATTCCCTTCGCCTGGGCGCATCTGAAGCTCGCGGGGCTTGCGCTGTGGCCCATCGGCAAGACGATCGTGCCGAAGGACCAGGCGATGCCGCTGCCGCGCGTCTGAGCCCTCAGCTCACGCGGCCTGCCCTGAATGCATCGACCGTGCGCATGACGCCGCGCAGTTCTGCAAGTCCCTTGAGACGCCCGATGCAGGAATAGCCGGGGTTCACCTTCTTGCCGGTGTCATCGACAATGAGGTGGCCATGATCCGGCCGCATCGGGATCTCGCGGGACTGGGCCATCTCCATCTCGCGCAGGGCGGCGACGACGCCGATCATGTCCGTGTCGCCGTCCAGATGTTCGGCTTCGTAGAAGGAGCCATCGACCTCCCGCGTGGTGTTGCGGAGATGGGCGAAGTGAATGTGGGGGGCGAAGGCCCTTGCCATCTTCACCAGATCATTCCCGGGGTTCGCGCCATAGGAGCCGGTGCAGAGGGTGACGCCATTGGCCGGGCTCGGCACGGCGTCGAACAGTTTCTGCGTATCTGATTGGGTCGAGTTTACGCGCGGCAGGCCGAAGAGCGGGAAGGGCGGATCATCCGGGTGGATCGCCAGCTTGAGGCCAAGCTCCTCAGCGGTTTCCGCAATCTCGCGGACGAAGAGGAAGAGGTGCTCGCGCAGGCCCTCGACCGTGATGTCACGATATTCATCGAGCTGGTGCAGGAAGCTCTGCCGGTCATAAACGGTTTCGCGCGCCGGGACCCAATCGATCAGGTTGCGCTCAAGCTGGGCGGCCTTGCTCTCGGGCCAGGAGGCCATGCGCTGTCTGGCGGCCTCGATGCGTTCCGGCGGGTGATCGGCTTCTGCATCGCAGCGCTTCAGGATCAGCACGTCATAGGCGCAGAAGTCGATCATGTCGAAGCGGAGTGCGGTGCCGCCATTGGCCAGCGGCCAGTCAAGGTCTGTCCGCGTCCAATCGGTGATGGCCATGAAATTATAGCAGCAGACCTTGATGCCGGCTCTGGCGACGGCGCGGAGCGAGGCCTTGTGATTGTCAATCTTCGCGCGGAAGTCTCCGCTGCGGGTCTTGATCGCTTCCGGCACGGCAATGCTCTCGACCACGTCCCAGCTCAGGCCTGCGGACTCGATTTCGGACTTGCGCTTCAGCACCTCGTCATCGGTCCAGGCCTGGCCGCGGTTCATATGGTGGAGGGCGGAGACGATGCCGATTGCGCCAGCCTGCCTGACGTGGGCGAGAGTGACGGGATCATCAGGGCCGAACCAGCGCCAGGTTTGCTTCATCAGGGCTTGCTCCGGAAGGTTTCGTATGTGGCTTTGCTGCCGCGGGTGATGAGGCTGTGGAGGGCCTGGGTGACCGCCGCCGTGAAAACGCCGTTCGTGCCTAAGTCCTGCCCGAAAATCCTCTCAACCGAGAGGAGGGCGGGCGCCAGGCGGGCAGCATCAAGTCCTGCGGAATTGCTCAGTGTACGGAGCTCATCCTTCAGCGGGTCGCGCACGTCGATGGGCTGGCCCTTCTCGTCCACCCCTGTGACGTATCGCATCCAGGCGGCAACGCCCAGGGCCAGTGCCGGGATCGGCGCTCCCGCCTTCAACCGGTCACGTATGGTGCCGAGCAGGCGCTGGGGGAGTTTCTGCGAGCCGTCCATGGCGATTTGCCAGGTGCGGTGGCGCAGGCCCGGATTGCGGAAGCGGCGGAGGAGTGCCGCCTTATAGGCGGAAACATCCGTACCCGGAGGAACCGTGAGGGTCTCCGTCACCTCTTCATTCATCAGACGGCTGACGAATTGCGCCAGCGCCTCATCCTGCATGCAATCGGCGATCGTCTCATGGCCCGCCAGATAACCGAGATAAGCCATGGAGGAATGCGCGCCATTGAGAAGGCGCAGCTTCATTGTTTCGAAGGGGGCGATGTCGTTGACGAAGGTTGCCGCCCAATCGGGGCGGCCTTGCGGGAAATTATCCTCGATCACCCAATCGGTGAAGGCCTCGGTGACGATGGGCCATTGATCCTCAAGGCCTGTTGCGGCGGCGATGCGGGCGCGGTCCTGGTCCGTGGTGGCGGGCACGATGCGGTCCACCATGGTGGCCGGGAAGGCGGCGTAGTCCGCGATGTAGCGCCCGAGTTCTTCATTCTGGAGATGTGCAAGGCGGGTGACGACGCGGGCCACCGTGCGGCCATTGGCGGGGAGATTATCGCAGCACAGAATGGTGAAGGGCTCGAGGCCGCGGGCGTGCCGCTGCCGCAGGGCGGCGACGAGGAAGCCTGGTGCCGAGCGCGGGGCTTCGGGGTGGGCCAGATCATGCTGGATGTCCGGGTGTGCCTCATTCAGCGTGCCGGTTGCCGGGTCATGACAATAGCCCTTCTCGGTGACGGTGAGGGAGACGATCTTCACCGATGGCTGGCACATGGCCTCCACAAGGGCCGCGGGGTTTTCCGGCGCGACGAGGAGGCCGCGCAGGGCGCCGATCACCTTGTAACGCTCTCCTGCCTCATCGCTGATCGCCAGCGTATAGAGATTGTCCTGAGGCTTAAGCGCGTCCCGCGTATCGGGGGAGCGGAGGCTGGCGCCGAGAATGCCCCAGCGGAGATCACCCGTCTGCAGCACAGCGTCCGTGTAATCGGCCTGGTGGGCACGGTGGAAGGCGCCCACGCCCAGATGCACGATGCCGGTCTCCGCTTGCGCGGGATCATAGGACAAGCGGGGAAAAGTGGAGCGTGAAAGCCTCGTCATGGGGGCAGAGTGCTATTATACAAGCTGCCTCCGCTCAAGAAGGATCGTGAGCCCATGCCAGAGACGATGCGCGCCGTGCTGTGCCGGAACCCCGGCGAACTGGAAATCGTGGAGCGGCCGGTGCCGGCGCGGGGGCCGGGCGAGGCGCTGGTGCGCATCCGCCGCATTGGCGTGTGCGGCACGGACATGCACATCTACCAGGGAAACCAGCCTTACTTCAGCTACCCCCGCGTGATGGGCCATGAACTTTCGGGCGAGATCGTGGAGGCGGATGCGGGCTCGGCGCTGAAGCCGGGGGACCCGGTCTATGTGGTGCCGTACCTCCATTGTGGGCACTGCATTGCCTGCCGGGCGGGCAAGACCAATTGCTGCACCAGCCTCAAGGTGCTGGGCGTTCATATCGACGGCGGCATGTGCGAGTATCTCTCGCTTCCCGAAACCCACCTGTTTCCGGCAGACGGCATCTCGCTGGACGAGGCGGCGATGGTGGAGTTTCTGGCGATCGGTGCCCATGCCGTGGCGCGCAGCCAGCTGAGCCGGGGCCGCCGGGCACTGGTGGTGGGAGCGGGGCCCATCGGCGTTGGGGTTGCGATCTTCGCGGGGCTCCAGGGGGCCGAGGTGACGGTGATCGACGGCCGGGAAGACCGGCTGGATTTCGCCTCCCGCACGCTGGGTGTGACCCACACCATCCGCCTGGGCGAGAATGACGTGGAGCGGATGCGGGAGAATACCGCGGGCGAATTCTATGACTGCGTGTTCGACTGCACGGGAAGCCCCAAGGCGATGGAGCGCGGCTTCGCGCTGGTGGCGCATGGCGGGACTTATGTTCTGGTCTCGATCGTGCAGGGACATATTTCCTTCAGCGACCCCGAATTCCACAAGCGCGAGACGACGCTGCTCTCCAGCCGCAATGCGACACTGGCGGACTTCGCCACGGTGATGACGGCGATGCGCGAGGGCAAGGTTCCGACACGGGCGATCAAGACGCACAGCGCGCCCCTGTGGGAGGCGGCTGCGAGGATGCCGGAGTGGATCAAGCCCGAGGCGGGAACGGTGAAGGCGGTGCTGGAGCTCTAGGCCGGGAATTTAATCCTTGACAGCGCGCGCTCGTTAGGGTAAGAAAGGGCATCATCCACACAGTGTCATCTGGCCTTCGGGCGCTTTCTTCCTTTGCGTGGCAGCGGGAGACGGGATGACGCATGACAAAGGGGGCAGCAGCAGATGACGGGATTTGAATGGGGCGATCTCTTCCACCGGGAGAACATCGTTCATGTGGGCGCGCTGTTCTATCTCGCGGCATTCCTGTTCCGCGATACGCTGGTGCTCCGTGCGCTGGTGATTGCGGGCGACATTGTCTACATGCTGTATTTCTTCTTCGCGCCCGCAACGCCGCTGTGGGGTGGCATTTTCTGGAGCTCGCTGTTCATCCTGGTCAATCTGTGGATGATCGGGCAGATCATCGCAGAGCGGGTGAATTTCGATTTGACCGCCACGCAGAAGCATCTCTTCGATGTGCTGCAGGACCTCTCACCCGGCCAGTTCCGTTCGCTTCTGCGGATTGCCGAGGAGGGGCGGGCCACCGCGCCCGTGGTGATCACGCAGGAGGGCCAGCCGCTCGACAGGCTCTACTTCGTGGTGGATGGCGAGATGGACATCCAGAAGGCGGGCCGCCATGCCCGCACCAAGGCTGAAACCTTCATCGGCGAAATCGCCTTCCTCCTCCAGCGTACCGCCACCGCCACCGTGACGCTGGAGCCGGGCTGTTCCTATTTCGTGTGGAACGCCGCCATGCTGAAGAAGCTCCTCGCCGCGAAGCCAGAGCTGAACACCGCCCTCATCGCCGCGATGAACCGGCATCTGGCGAACAAGGTGGCAACGGCGGTGATCTCACTCGAAAGCATCGTGCAGGATCCGGCGCGGGTGTGAGGAGGGGATAAGAAGATGCCCGGATCAAGTCCGGGCATGGTGAGCGGGTGGCGGTGGGATCCGCTGACTGGGAGAGGCTCCTACTTCAACCCCGCCGCCGCATCGGCCAGGTCGCTTCGTTCCGCGATCTTGGCGTTTTCCTTGGTGCGTTCGGCGAAGGCTTCCTCGCGGCGTTTCATGATTTCGTAGGCGATGGCGCCCAAGAGGGAGAGGCCGATGATGATGACGGCGAGGGCGGAAAGCGTGGGCGTGGTGCCCTGGCGGACTTCGCCGGCCAGCACGGTGACGAGGGTCTTGTCCGCGAGGATGGCGAAGGTTGTGGTGTTGTAGTTCTCGAAGCTCGAGAGGAAGGCGATGACGGAGGCCGAGATCAGGGCCGGTTTCAGGAAGGGCAGCAATATGTGCCAGAAGACCTGGGGGTGGGAGGCGCCCAAATCGAGCGCGGCCTCTTCCTGGGCGCGGTCAAAGCGCTGGAGCCTGGCCATGATGATCAAGAGGGCATAGGCGGCAACGAAGCTGGACTGGCCGAGGATCGAGAGGATGACGCCCTTGTAGAACCACGCCTTGGTGAAATCCGTCATGCCCATCATGTCTTTCCAGAAGATCACGGTGGAGATGCCGATGATGACGCCGGGGGTGAGCACGGGGGACACGGTGACCAGATAGAACATGCCGCGCGCGCGGTGATAGATCTGGCTCATGATGATGGCGGCGGCGAGCCCCACGGGCACCGAGACGGCGACGACGCCCAGGCCGATGATGATGGAGTTGCGCAAGCCCTCCATCATGGCGCGGTGGTTCCAGAGCTTCACGAACCAATCCAGCGTGAAGCCCTCGAAGGGATAGGCAGTCGGATAATTGGGCGTGTTGAAGGCGGTGACGCTCATCACCATCAAGGGCCCGAAGAGATAGAGGAAGAAGAGCGCGATGTAGAAGCCGATCATGCCCTTCATGACGGATTTGGAATTCACTTGATCGTCTCCCCGAGCGATACCTTGAACAGCCTGAGCATCAGCATCACGAAGGCGATGCAGGCGGCCAGCAGGATGAAGGCATAGGCCGCACCCCGCGGCCAGTTGAAGGCCTGGAAGAAGAAGTCATAGACGATCGAGGTGAACCACAGCGTGGACGGGCCGCCGAGGAATTGTGGTGCTGCGAGAGAGCCCGCCGCCAGCATGAAGACCATTGTGCAGCCCGAGGCGATGCCGGGCTTGGCATAGGGGATGACCACGTCCCGGTGGATTTTCCACCAGGGGGCGCCCAGATCCCGCGCGGCCTCGATCTGGTTCTTGTCCAGGCTTTCGATGGCGTTGTAGAGCGGGAAGATCATGACGAGGAGATAGGCGTAAGAGAGGCCCACATAGAGGCCGACGTCAATCGCCAGGAAATCGACGGGGGCGGTGGTCAGACCCAGCCCCATCAGCGCCTGATTGATGAGGCCCTTGGAGGTGAGCAGCAGGCGGAGCGAGAAGGCGCGCAGGATCTCGTTCACCCAGTAGGGAACGATCAAGGCCAGCATGATGAGGCGGACCTTCTGCAGCGAGCCCGCCTGCGCCATGTAGTAAGCAAGGGGATAGCAGATGGCGAAGTTGAAGGCCGTGACCAGCACCGACGTGACGATGGAGAAGACGAAGGCACCCATGTGGGTGGTGTTCAAGGAGCCATCCATGGGTTCGAAGAAGAAGGACTTGTATTGCTCCAGCGTCAGATGATCGTCAGGCCCGCCGCGCTGCATGGGCGGCAGCTTCGGATGGAAGCTTTCAACTACCATGTAGAGATAGGGCAGCACCACGAGGAAGAGGGACCAGAAGGCAACGAGCAGGATGAAGGTGAGGCCTAGCACCATGCCGTTCGTCTCGAAGAAGCCCTTGTGGCTGGGATCATGCGCCAGCTTCCTCTCGGACTTTGCCATCGCCCAGAAGATGGCGATCACCACGATGGGGATGAGGAAGACGAGGAGGCGGCTACTCACGGGCCATCTTCCCTTCAGGGAGGATGACGCCCATGGCGGCATCATAATGGATCTGGGCGCGTTCGCCCTGGGCCGGGATGGGGTTGCCGCCGTGGCGGGCCACGGTGACGGTGATGTCCTTCTTGGTGGCGCCCTTCAGGAACACATGCGTGGCATTGCCTTCAAAGGCGCTGGACAGGGTTTCGGCCGCGACCGTCGCATCAGGCGCGCCGGCGCCTAAGCGGAAGGATTCAGGGCGGACGAAGAGGATGGCCTTGTCCCCCGGCTTCAGCTGCTTGGCGTTGCGGCCGCGGAGCGCGCCATGCGGGGTTTCGACCACGGCATAATCGGCGTCTGACGAGACCACCTTGCCGGCGAAGGGATTGTTCTCGCCCACGAAGGAGGCGACGAAGGGCGTGTCCGGATGGTCATAGACATTTTTTCCGTCCGCCACCTGCTGGATGACGCCATCCGACATGACGGCGATCCGGTCTGACATGGTGAGGGCTTCACCCTGATCATGGGTGATGTAGATGAAGGTGATGCCGACCTGCTTCTGGATGGCGCGCAATTCATTGCGCATGTGCTGGCGGAGCTTTAAATCGAGTGCCGAGAGCGGCTCATCCAGCAGGAGAACCTTGGGCTGAACGGCGAGCGCACGGGCGATGGCGACGCGCTGCTTCTGGCCGCCGGACAGTTCGCTCACCAGCTTGTTGCCCTGGCCGGGAAGGGCGATGAGATCGAGAAGCTCGCCGGCGCGCTTCACGCGTTCGGCCTTGGGCACGCCGCGGACGCGGAGGCCATAGGTGATGTTGTCTGCCACCGTCATCAGCGGGAACAGCGCGAGGTTCTGGAAGATCAGCGCGGTCGGGCGCTTGTTGGGGCCGATGCCGCCCATGTCCTGCCCGCCGATCCGGACCTTTCCGGCGGAGGGATCGAGGAAGCCCGAAACAGTGCGCAGAATTGTGGTCTTGCCGCAGCCCGAGGGCCCGAGGAAGGAGAAGAATTCTCCGCCCTTGATGTCCAGCGTTGCATCATCAACGGCCGTGAACTGGCCGAAGCGTACGGTCACATGATCGAGTTCTACGCCGGCGCTCATGCGCTCTCCCCACCCCTGAATAAACACGCCGCAACCGTCTATGCGGTTTTGCGGCAACTTTCCACTGAACCCCGCTGCAGTGCAAGAAGAACCTCCCGCTGGACCTGATTGAGAGGGCGCGCTGGACTGGACGAAGGCGACTGCTGATGTCCTCCTCCCGTCATGCCCGGACTTGATCCGGGAATCCTCTTTTTCGGTGCCGGGAATAGGATGGCCGGGTCAAGCCCGGCCATGACGAGGTGAGATGAAGAACGGGAGGGCTGCATTCAAGCAGCGCCTCCCGCCCTGTCTTCTTGCTTTGCTGCCGATCAGGCGGCCTTGAACTTGTCCGCATACTGGGTGCGGAGCTCGCCGAACCACGAGGGCTCCGGCGGGCGGTTCCAGAGGTTGTTCAGGGCGTCGCCCGGATAGGCTTCCTGGAAGTTCTTCTTGGCGGCGGGCGAGAGCAGCGCGTCCGCACCCTTCACAACCGGGTTATAGCCCGAACCTTCGGCGACGGCGGCAGAGGCCTCCGGCGTCTGGAGGTATTCGAGGAGAGCGTAAACCTGATCGGTGTTCTTGGCGGCCTTGATGAGCGACAGGCCGTCAACCCAGGCAATCGCACCTTCCTTCGGCGCCTGGTAGGAGACGGGCTTGCCGTCCTTCTTGAGCGAAAGGACGGGGCCATCCCAGGTCTGGCCGATCCACACGTCATTTTCCATCAGGCCGGACTTGGTGTTGTCAGCCGAATCCCAGAACTGCTTGATCCAGGGCTTGTGCTCGAGAGCGATCGGCAGGATCTGATCATAGATCTTCTTGAAGCTGTCCGGATCCTTGAACGCGTCAAGCATGCGGTTGGTGGGCAGCTTGCCGTTGCCATCGAGCCACAGGCCGATGCCGAGGAGGAGGGAGTGCGGACGGCCCTGAACGTGGCCCTTGACGTCATCCGCCCAGAGCGAGCCGTAGCTCAGGTCAGCCGGGTTGCCCTTATAGAGATCGGTGCGCCAGGAGATGGCTTCCGAACCCCAGCAATGCGGCAGATGGTAGAGGCCGCCATCCCAGGTCCAGACGCTGGTCGAGGCTTCGAGCATCGAGGGGAGCAGGTTGCCGGAGTTCTTGACCTTGTTCATGTCATAGGGGGCAAGAACGCCGAGGTCCTTGAACTGCGGCGCGCGGTCACGCGTGGGCTGGCAGAGGTCGAAGCCTTCGCCGCCAGTGGCCTGGAGCTTGTTGATCTGCTCTTCGTTTTGAGAGAAGGGCGTCGAGTTCACCTTGATGCCCGTGGCCTTTTCGAAGTTCGGCAGCACCGGATCGGGGAATTCATCAGACCACATGAGCAGGTTCAGCTCGCCCGAGGAGGAGAGCGCGTTCTTGGTATAGAGCGGGGCTGCGAGGCCGACGGCGCCCAGGGCCACGGCCGATTTCAGCAGGGTGCGGCGCGACAGGGCCGCGGCGCGCATGGTTTCCTGCGCGGGGGTGAGTTTCTTCATTCTAGACATTCCTCTCTGTTCGCTGAGGCTTAAGTGCCATTCGCTTGGAATATGGGATGACGTCCGGGTGGGCCCCGGCTTCTTCTTTCATTTCAAGAGAATATGACGATCGTGTAACGGCGCGCAATGGGATTGTGCTCCCCTTGCCGGAAGTTAACCTCCGGTCGTGGAATGCGCCGTTGTTCAGGCCGCAACGCGGTTTCGCCCACCCTGCTTGGCCTCATAGAGCTTGGCATCGGCCCGCGAAATGAGGCCACTGGTGCCTTCCGCATCAATGAGCTGGGCGACGCCGAAGGAGGCGGTGACCCTGAGCATGGTGTTGGGTGCGCCCGGCTTCTGCCAGAACTGGGTTTCAAGCTGCGCCTTGATCTGCTGGGCGACCTTGGAGGCGTTTTCCACTGAGGTTGCCGGCATGACGATGGCGAATTCCTCACCGCCGTAGCGCGCCACCGTGTCCCGGCCTTTGACGTTGCTGGACAGGATCTTGGCGAACCATTTCAGCACGTCATCTCCCGTGGGGTGGCCATAGCGGTCATTGATGGCCTTGAAGTGATCGATATCCGCAATGATGAGGCACAGGGGCTGGGTGGCGCTGCGGGCGTTCGCCACTTGCGAGGCCAGAACCACATCGAAGCCGCGGCGGTTCTTGAGGCCGGTGAGCGGATCGCTGAGGCCCTGGGCTTCCGCATTGGCGAGATGGGATTTGAGCTTCTCGATCTGGCGCTGCGAGGTTTCGAGATTGGCCTGCAGGTTTGAGGTGCGGGCCCGCATCTTGTCATTCTCGATCATCAGATAGGAAATGATGACGCGCACCTGCTGGGCCTTGAGGCTCTCGTGCAATTCGGAATTGGCGCGGTCGAGGACGCCGGAGAAGGCCTCATTTGCTTCCGCATGCTGTTTCAGGAGCCCCAGCACCTTGCTGATCTCGCTCTGCACGGGCTCGGCGGAGCTTTCAGGGCTGGCGGGCGCTTCGGCCGCCGGAGCCGCGCTTGCGGCCCCGTCCTTCGGGGCGCGCAGGCCTTCCCACACGGTTGAGAGCAAGGTGATGCCTAAGAGCAGCGTGACCGCGCCGAGTTCGAAGGCCTTTTCGTAGGGGATGCGCCCGGTGGTCTGGATCAGATAGAGCGCAAAGAGCCCGGCAAGGCCGGAAAGCACGGCAAGCGCAATGCGCAGCATCGAGGTCATTGGAGGGCCAGCGCCGAAAGAGTTTGACGGCACGAGGCTATCGTTCCGGCCTTGCGGCAAACTTGCATGGCTTCCCTGCCCAAACTTCTGCGTGACGCGCTGGCGCTGCCCCGGTAGCCTCCGCGCAAAAATACGGTTCCGAGGGAGGCCCACTTGCGCAAGAAATCCAAGACCATCATCACCTGTGCCATTACCGGCTCGATCCATACGCCGTCCATGTCGCCCTATCTTCCGGTGACGCCGGATGAGATTGCGCGCCAGGCCATCGATGCGGCGGAGGCGGGTGCCGCCATCCTGCACCTCCATGCGCGCGACCCGGAAAACGGCAAGCCTTCAGGCGCACCAGACACGTACAACGGGTTTTTGCCGCGAATTAAGCAGTCCTGCAATGCCATTGTGAACATCACCACGGGCGGCGGCCAGGGCATGAGCATTGACGAGCGGGTGAAGGCGGCGGAAGCCTTCTCGCCCGAAATGACCTCCCTCAACATGGGCTCGATGAATTTCGGGCTGTTCCCCATGCTGAACCGCTACAGCGAGTTCAAGCATGAGTGGGAGCGCACCCATCTCGAAGGCTCAAAGGATTTCATCTTCCGCAACACCTTCGGCGACATCGAGACGATTCTGGAGCGGCTGGGCAAGGGCCATGGCGTGCGCTTCGAATTCGAATGCTATGACGTGGGCCATCTCTATACGCTGGCGCATTTCCTGGACCGGAAGCTGGTGACCCCGCCTTTGTTCGTGCAGACGATCTTCGGCATTCTGGGCGGCATCGGGCCGGACCCGCAGAATGTGATGGTGATGCGCGAGACGGCGGAGCGGCTGTTCGGTGACCAGTATTACTGGTCCGTGCTGGCGGCGGGGCGCTTCCAGCTGCCCTTCACCACCATGGCGGCAACGATGGGGGCCAATGTGCGGGTGGGCCTCGAGGACAATCTCTATCTGGGCAAGGGCCAGCTGGCGCCGTCCAACGCGGCGCTTGTCTCCAAGATCCGGCACATCCTCGAGGAACTGTCCTATGACATCGCGAGTGCTGACGAAGCGCGCGCCATGCTGGACACCAAGGGTGCGGAGAACGTGAAGTTCTGAGTTGAAGGCGGCGGGGCAGGGGGAACGGACATATGGCCAAGCGTGTCATCGTCGTCGGGTCGGGCGTCATCGGGGCGTCGATTGCCTTTCACCTGGCGAAGGCGGGGGCGCATGTCAGCGTCATCGAGGCGGGCGAGACGGGTGGCATCGCCACCCGGGCGAGCTGGGCCTGGATCAATGCCAGCTGGGGGAACCCTGAGCCCTATTTCCGGCTGCGGGTGCGCTCCATTGCGGAGTGGCACCGGCTGCAGAAGGAGATTCCGGGGCTTGCCGTCAACTGGTGCGGCGGGCTGATCTGGGACGTGCCGCCAGCCGAACTCGACGCCTATGCAAAGGAACGCCAGAACTGGGGACAGCCCATCCGGAAGGTGAGCCGGGACGAGATCCTGGCGATTGAACCGAACCTCACCAGCGTTCCGGACTTTGCCTATCACGCCGCAACCGAAGGCATGCTGGAACCCTTGGCCACATCCCTCGCACTGCTTGATGCCGCCCGCGCCCTGGGGGCGGAGGTTTTGGCCGAAACCCCGGTCAAATGGCTGGCGGAAGAGCATGGCCGGGTGGTGGGGGTGATGACGGATGTGGGCGTGATCCACGCCGACGAGACGGTGGTGGCGGCCGGTGCGGCCACCGCGCAGCTTCTGGACAGTGTGGGCCTGACCCTCAAGATGGATGCGCCGGCGGGTCTCCTCTCCCATTCGAAGCCCGCACCCAAACTGCTGAACGGGCTGGTGATGTCGCCCGGCCTTCATTTGCGCCAGACGGCGGAAGGCCGGATCGTGGCCGGCACCGATTTCGCGGGCGCCGACCCCGAAGGCGATGCCGAGGGGCTGGCGCTTGACCTGCAGGCCAAGGTGGAGGCGATGGTGAAGGGGGCAGAGGGCCTCGGACTCGATTTTTTCACCGTCGGCAACCGCCCCACACCGGCGGATGGGTTCTCGGCCATTGGCCGCCCGCACCGGCGGAACGGGCTCTACCTTGCCGTCACGCATTCGGGGATTACGCTTGCCCCCGCACTGGGCCTCTTCGCGGCCACGGAAATCCTGACCGGCGCGCGCGACCCGCTGATCTCATCCTTCTCTCCCGACAGGCCTTCTCTCTCATGACCATGCAGCCTCTGGCCCAAGCGCCCCACAGCCTTCTTGCCGGGGTGAAGGCGGTTCTGACGGATATTGACGACACGCTCACCCTACATGGCAGGCTTCCCGCAGAAGCCTTTGATGCGCTTTGGAAATTGAGGCGCGCTGGCATCAAAGTCGTGCCCATCACCGGGCGCCCTGCTGGGTGGTGCGACCTGATTGCGCGGCAATGGCCGGTTGACGGCGTAGTGGGCGAGAATGGGGCGTTCTATTTCCGCTATGACGACCACGCGAAGAAGATGATCCGCGTCTACGCGCAATCCCCTGAGGAGCGGCGCGCAAATACCCGGAAACTTTGGACAATTGCCGAGCGCGTGCTGAAGGATTTTCCCGGAACGGCGATCGCCTCCGACCAGGCCTACCGCGAGATCGATGTGGCAATCGACTTCTGCGAGGACGTGCCGCCGCTGCCGCTCGCCACTGCGCAAGCGATTGCCGAGGCCTTTCATGCGGAGGGTGCCGCGGCCAAAGTGTCCTCGATCCATGTGAATGCCTGGTTCGGGTCCCATGACAAGCTCACCATGAGTGAGAGGTTTCTGGCGGAAGCCTTTGACATCAGACTCGAAACGGACCTCCGCCACATCGCTTACTGCGGCGACTCGCCCAATGATGCGCCGATGTTTGCCGTGTTCCCGCTGGGCGTGGGCGTGGCCAACATCAGGCCCTATGCGAAGCTGATGGCCCATCTTCCGGCCTATGTGACGGCGGGCGAAGGCGGGCATGGCTTCGCGGAATTTGCAGATGCCGTGCTGGCCGCCCGGGCGCAGAATGCGTGACACGGCCGCGGGGCTGGCGATTGGGGCCGCGGGCGGGCTGATCTTCTGGCTACTCGGCATGCCCGCGCCCTGGCTTGCGGGCAGCATGATGGCCTCCATTGCCGCCGTGTTCCTGAAGGTGAAGGTGGGCATGCCGGACTGGCTGCGGGCCATGGCCTTCATCTTCCTGGGCATCCAGACCGGGACGGCCGTCTCCTGGGATACGGTGGACCGGGCGGCGCACTGGCCGCTGTCGATTGCCTTCCTCGGGCTCACCGTCGTTGCCGTCACCTGGGCCTGCACCCTTTACTATGTGAAGCGCAGCGGGTGGGACCGGGCGACCGCGCTGTTCGCGAGCCTGCCCGGCGCATTGTCCCTCACGCTGCTGCTGGCCAGCGGAACAAAGGCTGACATGCGGCGCGTGACCATCGCGCAGTGCATCCGGCTGTTTTTCCTGGTGGCGGCCCTGCCATCCGTCATCAGCTGGCTTTCCCCGCCTGACACGGTGAGCGTGATGCCGGATCAGATGGGGAGCCTGTGGGGTGTTGTCATCGTGGTTCTGGGCTCTACCGCTGCGGGCTATGCGCTGGAATGGCTGGGGGTGCCTGCGGGCCTGATGCTGGGGCCGATGCTGGCCAGCGCCGCGCTGGAGCTTTCGGGCCTGATTTCAGGGGCGGCACCGGCCAGCATCCTCATCCCCGCCAATGTGGTGCTGGGGGTGATGATCGGCGCGCGCTTCTCGCACTTCACCTTCACCGAGTTCCGCGAGGCGCTGTTCGAGGGCTTCATGGGCTTTCTCATCGCGCTGGTGATTGCCATGGCCGGAGCAGGGGTTGCGGCCTGGGCGTCCGGCCTGCCGCTGGCGCTGACGCTTCTCGCCTTCTCGCCCGGAGGCCTCGACGCGATGACCATCATGGCGTTTTCGCTGAACCTCGACCCCGCCTATGTGGGCGCCCACCAGATGGCGCGCTACATCGGGCTGGCGCTGCTCATGCCCGTGGTCACGGCCTATGTGCTGAAGCGCATGGGAGCTCACGTGAATGTCACTTCGCCCACGCTGCCTTCAAAGCTAGACGACCGCTGATGGAGCCTTTGACCTTTCTTCTCGCCTATAAGGGCATCGCCGTGCTGGGGGTGCTTGTGCTGCTGCTGGTGCTGGAGCGGGTGTTTCCCATGGCGAAGGTGGTGGGCGGGGTCAGGCGCGTGGCCAAGAACCTCTCGCTCGCCGGGGCCAATGCGATCCTCTCCTGGGCCATCGTGGTGCCGGTTTCGGCCTTTGCGGCGGCCCATGTTCTGGGCTGGCGGCCCCTCTGGTGGGCGGGCTGGGCGGGGCTCGCCCTCGACATCCTGGTGCTGGACTGCTGGATCTACTGGTGGCACCGCGCCAATCACCGCTGGCCGCTGCTCTGGCGCTTTCACGAGGTGCACCACCTTGATGAATTCCTAGACGCCAGCTCGGCGCTGCGGTTTCACTTCGGCGAGGTGCTGATCTCCTCCCTGGTGCGCGCTGCCGTGATCCTGGCGCTCGGCGTGCCATTGCTGAGCGTGGTGGTGTTCGAAACGCTGCTGGCCGTCAACACCATGTTCCACCATTCGAACCTCCGGCTGCCGCCGAAGCTGGAACGGGCGCTGTCTTACGTGATCGTGACGCCGTCGATCCATTGGGTGCACCACCACGCGATCCGGCGGGATACGGATTCGAACTATTCCTCGCTCCTTTCCATCTGGGACCGGCTGTTCGCAAGCCGCAGCCCAACGGTGCGGACGCCGGAGATGCCGATCGGGACCGAGGGGCTTACCGACGAGATGCTGCCGCAATTGCTCACGCGGCCTTTCCAGCGGCGGCTTTGAACCGTGGCACGGCGCATGCAAGATTGCCATGACCCGGGCGCCTGCCTGCAGGACTGTTCCATTCCAGCACAGGAGCCTTGGGCATTGAGGAGCGCTGAAACGTGGCGAAAGCCGCATTCACACCGGTTCGGGACCCGCTGACGGACGCGCTTCGCGAGGCGCGCCAGGCAGAGGCGGCTCATTTTGATGCAAGTCTCGAACTGCGCGATTCCAAATCATTGCGGCTGCAGATCCTGAAGGACGAGCTGATGCCGACGGTGCAGGCATCAACCGAGGCCAAGGAGATGTTCGACCTCACATTGCTGCCGGGCGATCCTCCAAAACTTTGGGTTGATCTCATCTCTTATGTGGTGATGGAGCCTGACCACCGGACCTACCGCTTCCTGCAGGACCGCCAGGACCGCCGCGAAATCCTGTTCGAGAGCATCGACCGGGAGCAGACGGCCGCTGCCATCCGCCGCCACATGGCGCACCGGCTGGTGGCAAAGGAGCGCCAGTCCGCCGCATCGCCGCAGGCTTCCCCGCAGCCCGGCTACAGCTCTGCCGCGCTGATCCTGGCATGGGTTTCGGGCTTCGCATTCGGGGCCCTTGCGCTGGTGGCCGGGGCGATTTACACAGGCATTCTAAAATATTGAATCGGTTAGACTATTTTCACCGATCCGGCGCCGTTACAAACTGAAACAACAATTGATTTCATTCGACTCACCGACCCTGTTACGAAAATTTACCAGTTTCCGCCTAGATCTGGGGAGTTCAGGGCGGAAGCAAACACAAGAAGATTTATTTTTGCAGGGTTACGATTGCATGCAGAGCGCTTTGAAGCGGAACAGTGAGGCCGTCTCGTCCGGATCGGCCACGCCCACATCAAATCGCAGCCTCGCCCAGAAGCTGGCGGGGTTCGGTTCCCTCGCCGAAGGGCTTGATTACGCGGCACGTGGGGTCACCGGCTTCAATTTCTATTCGGCACGCGGCAATCTCGACTCCGTGCTTCCCTATTCCGAGCTGCGCCGCCAGGCCGTGTCCACGGCGCGCAAGCTTCTGTCCCTCGGCCTGAAGCGTGGCGAGCGCGTGGCGGTCGTTGCCGAAACCGGCCCCGAATTCATGACGGTGTTCTTCGGCTGCCAATATGCCGGGCTCATTCCCTGCCCGATGCCCTACACCATGTATATCGGTGGCAAGGAGTCCTACATCGAGCGCGTTGCCGGCATGCTGGCGGCCGCCAAGGCGTGCACCGTCATCTCGGGCGATGATCTTCTGGGCCACATCACCGAAGGTGCGGCGCGTGCGGGCGTCTACCGGGTGCTCACCCACACCGAGCTTCAGGCCCTGCCGGAAGCCGCCACCAAGCTTGAGCCCTTCGGCCCCGATGAAGATGCCTATATCCAGTATTCCTCAGGCTCGACCTCGAGCCCCAAGGGTGTGCTGATTTCGCAGAAGGCGATCCTTGCCAATACCCGCGCCATTCTCAACGAGGGCATGAAGATCACGCCGGAGGATCGCGCCTTCTCGTGGCTGCCGCTCTATCATGACATGGGCCTCGTCGGCTTCTGCCTGTCGCCCGTGATGGGGCAGGTGACGGTTGATTTCCTGGCCACCACCTCCTTCGCGCGCCGCCCGGCGCTGTGGCTGAAGCTGATGTCGGACAACAAGTCCACAATCACCTATTCGCCGAGTTTCGGCTATGACCTGGCCGGCCGCCGCATCAATGGCGATGCCGTGAAGATCGATCTGTCGCGGCTGCGCATTGCCGGCATCGGCGGTGACATGGTGCGCGCCGATGTGCTGGATGGCTTTGCCGCCATCCTGTCGGTTGCGGGCTTCCGCCCCGAGGCCTTCCTGCCGAGCTACGGCATGGCCGAGACGACGCTTGCGATTTCCTTCGTGGCGCCGGACAAGCCGATCCGCATCGATACGATTGACCGGCATGCGCTGAAAGTTCAGGGCCGCGCCGTTCCCGCTCATGGCGCCAATGCCCGCAGCTTCGTGGTCTGCGGCCGCCCGTGGACGGAAAGCACCGTGGAAATCCGCGATGAGCGCGGCCATGCGCTGGCGGAACGCCTTGTGGGCCGCATCTTCGTCAAGACGCCGAGCCTGATGTCCGGCTACTATCACAATGACGAGGCCACATCGGGCGTCGTCGGCATGGACGGCTTCCTGGATACGGGTGACATGGGCTATTGGCTGGATGGCGAGATCGTCATTACCGGCCGCGCCAAGGACCTGATCCTGCACAACGGCCGCAACATCTGGCCGCAGGACATTGAATGGGCGGCCGAGCAGATCGAGCCGCTGCGCGCCGGTGACGTCGCTGCCTTCGCCGTCGAAGGTGAGGATGGCGAAGACGCCGTGACGGTGCTGGTGCAGTGCCGCCTGCAGGACATGGCCTCGGTCGAGACGCTGCGCCATGACGTGTCCGCCATCGTGCACCGCAGTGCCGGGGTCGAATGCAAGGTGGTGATGGTGCCGCCGAAGAGCCTGCCCTTCACCTCTTCGGGCAAGCTGTCCCGCGCGGCCGCCAAACAGAAATACCTCACGGGTGAAATCGCGGAGATCTCCGCCCTGTCGCTGATGGCGCAGGCGGCGGGCCTCGAGGCCGCTTACTGAAAGCCGGGCGTTTTCCGCCCGGCGTTTCAAAGGACCAGATGAAACCGATCATCGCCATCACCGGGGCCACGGGCTTTGCCGGGCGTCATGCCGTTGCCGAATTGCTGGGCCGGGGGCGGCAGCTGCGTGCGCTGGTGCGCAACCCGGACACGGCAAACCTGCCGCAAGCCGTGGAGACGGTGACAGGAGACCTGGCCGATACGGACGCGCTCGCACGGTTGCTGGCGGGGGCTGATGCCGTCATCCACCTTGCAGGGGCTCTCACCTCACTGGACCGCCAGGGGTATTTCCGCGTCAACCGGCAGGGCACCGAAGCGCTGGCTGCTGCGGCGGAGAGGGCGGGAACGCGCCGCTTCGTCCATATCTCGTCTCTCGCCGCAAGGGAGCCGCAGCTTTCGGCCTATGGCGCCAGCAAGCGCGCAGGAGAAGATGTGGTACGCGGGCGGGCCCAGGCGCTCAATGCCATCATCATCAGGCCGCCCGCCGTCTATGGCCCGGGCGACCGTGGCACGCTGCCGCTGATCAAGGAATTGACGAGGCCCATCGCGGCCATTCCGGGACGGCGCGCGGCGCGCTTCTCGCTGATCCACGGCCGGGACCTGGCCCGCCTCATCGCGCAAGCGCTGGATGGGGCGGAGCAGGGGCTTCATGAGGTGAGCGATGGGAAGGCGGGCGGCTATGGCTGGGATGAGCTTTTGCGCGCGGCCTCCCAATTCAGGAATGCACCCGTGCGGCCGGTGTTCCTCCCCCGGGCCATTCCCCAGGCCGTTGCCACTGTTGCCGAGGGACTTGCCCGGCTCACGGCCAAGCCCGGCATGATCAACCGCGGCAAGATTGCCGAGCTCTACCATGTGGACTGGGTTGCCCATGAGGGCACATTGTCCCTTGCCGATCCAATTCCCTTCGAAACCGGCTTCGCCGAAACCGTGGCGTGGTACCGCGCGGCCGGATGGTTGCCTCAGCCCCACGGCACGGATAGAAGGGCCACAAGTTCAAGGACGTCTCAATGACCGATACCGTCACCCAGATCGCCAAGCTGCTCGAACCGTTCAACACCAATGGAACGATTCTTTCGGCCACAACTGACATCTCGACCGATCTCAACATCGATTCCGTGACCGTCATGGATTTCGTGATGGAGGTTGAAGACCATTTCGACATCGAGATTCCGCTCAATGTTCTGTCCGAAACCCGGACGGTGGGCGATCTCGCCAATGTTGTCGAAGCGCGTGTGAAGAAGGGATAGCGGCATGGATCTTCTCGCCAAGCTCAAGGCCACTGCCGAGCGCCACGCGCGCATCACTTCGCTGGGGGTTGATGCCGTGGGCGTCAACAATGAGAAGATCCTCTCGCCCACCCGCGCCATCATCGAGGGCCGCGAGACGATCCTCGCAGGCACCAACAATTACATGGGCATCACCTTCGACCCTGACTGCATTGCAGCGGGCAAGAAGGCGCTGGACGAGTTCGGCACCGGCACCACGGGCTCACGCATTGCCAATGGTTCCTTCGCGCTGCATAGGGAACTCGAGACGGAGTTTGCGGCGTTCCTGAACCGCAAACACTGCATCGTGTTCACCACCGGCTATCAGGCCAATCTCGGCATGATGTCCGGTCTCGCAGGGCCACGCGATACGATCTATCTCGATGCCGACTCGCACAGCTCGATCTATGACGGCTGCACGCTCTCCGGCGCCAAGCTCGTGCGCTTCCGCCACAATGATGCAGCCGACCTCGACAAGCGGCTCGCACGCGGCGAGCAGGATGAGGGCGGCGGCAAGCTGGTCGTGCTCGAAGGCATTTATTCCATGATGGGTGATCGTGCGCCCTTGGCCGACTTCATCGAGGTGAAGAAGAAGCACGGCTTCCAGCTGCTGGTCGACGAGGCCCATTCCTTCGGCGTGCTTGGCCCCCATGGCCGCGGGCTTGCCGATGAGGCAGGGCTCGAAGCCGATGTGGACTTCATCGTCGGCACCTTCTCCAAGAGCGTGGGTGCGATTGGCGGATTTGGCGCGGGCGACCACCCCTATTTCGAATATCTGCGCTTTGCGATGCGGCCCTATATGTTCACCGCCTCATCATCACCCGCGTCTGTCGCAACTTCACTTGCGGCAATCCGCAAGCTTGCGGCCGAGCCGCAGCGGCGCAAGAGGCTGATGGAGAATTCCGAGCGCCTGTTCCAGGGCTTCAAGTCGCTTGGCCTGGAACTGGGCTGCGATGTGGTGAGCCCGGTCGTTGCGGTCAGATGCCCCGATGAGCCTTCGACCATTGCCATGTGGAATGCGCTGCTGAAGGCCGGCGTCTATGTGAACATCGCACTGCCGCCGGGAACCCCCAACAAGCTCTGCCTGCTGCGCTGCTCCGTCTCCGCCGCGCATTCGGATGCGGAGATCGACCGCATCATCGAACTCTTCGGCGCGGTTGTGGCACAGGGGCATGGCAAGAAGGTCGTGAACGGGTAGCGCGGCGGGTGGTCACGTGAGATCACTTATCATTTACGCTCCATCCGTTCCGCCACCCCAGCGAAGGCTGGGGTCCCGCTTTGCGGAAGTACATGCTGCGAAGACAGCGGGATGCCAGCCTTCGCTGGCATGACGGTGCGGGCTGGGAGCTGATCTCGATTGGCCGCCTGTTGCTCTCGCGGTTTACGCCAAGTCGTGGCCTTGCTTAAGCCGGGCCGCGCAGGAAGGTGAGGCTTGGGCCGGTCTCGAGGCGCAAGGGCTCACCCACGGGAGCCGGGAAGAATTCACCGTCGATCGTGAACATCACGGTAGATGAGACAGCCACTGACTCCGAACAGAAGCTCACCGTGCCGGGCGGTGAGGCACGGTTTGGGCCACCATACATGACAGGCAGGATCCAGCGTGCCACTGAGGGCACGGGATAGGGGATGACGGTGGTGCGGATCGGGCCTGTTCTTTCGCCCCAGAAGGGGTTGGCATTGAGCACCAGCTTGTTGAGCGTCGTCGACATCTGCAGAAGCTGCATGCCGCTCGCAAAGCACTGGCCATTGGCCTCGACCGTGATGGGAGAGGGCCGGTCAAACCGGGCTTCATCCGCGGGGTCGGGGGCGGAGAAGAGATATTTGCGAACCGCCGTCAGCAGCGTTCGCGCCACGGCGACTTCGCCCCGCACACCGCGGCTGTTGAAGGCTTCCTGGCAATAGCGCGTGGCAATGGCGACGGCACCGGTGCCCACAAACATGCCGTGGCGCAGCTTGCCATCTCCCGGGTTCAGGCAGCGGATGGTGTTGCGAAGGGCGGTCTCGGCAGCGCCAGGGTTCTCCACGAAGGCGGCCTGAGCCGCAATTGAGCGGCTCCTGAACCCCAAATCATTGGCGCTGAGATTGGTGGTGCCGTGCGGCAGCAGACAGATGCGCGGCATTTGGCCGAAGGGGCTCCGCTCGGCGATTTCCGTCAGGATTTCCTGGATGGTTCCATCGCCCGAACTGATGAAAAGATCCGTTACATTGGCTCCTGCCATTTCGGCAAGGACGGAGGGAAGGCCTTCGAAGCGTTCGATGACGTGGGTGAACACATGCCCGCTGCGCGCCAGCTTTTCAACCAGCGCCAGGCCCTTGCCTGTGCCCTTGCCCGCGAGAGGGTTGACGATCAGTCCGGCCTTCACCACGCCATCACACCGTTTCGGCGCGGAGCGTCAGCACGGCTGCCAGGGAGCCGAAGGCGAGGATCGGCAGCCAGGCCGCAAGCCATGGCGCCACGAAGCCCAGCTCGCCCATGGTGAGCGAAATGCCATCCACGATGAAATAGACAAAGCCCAGCCCCACGCCCACGGCGAAAAGCGCGCCCAGGCCGCCGCCACGGCGGAAGCGCGTGGCAAGCGGAATGCACAGGCCCATCATAAGCAGGCTTGAGAAGAACAGCGTGATGCGCTTGTTGGCCCAGGTCTCGTAAACCCAGATCGGCCTGATGCCAAAGCCCTGATTGTCGATGAAGTAGAAGAGCTCGGTGAGCGACATGTCCTCAGGTGCGCCCGAGCGGGCACCGGCCTGGGCGGGCTTCATGGCGCCGGAATAGACCAGCGTGTCGAGGCGCGAGGGCTGAAGATTGTCACGGTAATAGACGAGCACTTTGGAGAGGGTCCAGCGGCCGCCGGAGAGCTCCGCCTCCTTGGCATAGATCTGCTCGCGCAGCAGGCCCTTGTCATCCCGGCGGAAGATGATGACGTCATTGAGCTTGGTTGAGTCCGCATTGGCGGTGCCGGCCCGAAGAATGTCCGATCCGGCGCGCATCCAGATCGGGTCCTTCTCACCCAGCTTCAGCTTTTCCGCGCCATAGTCGCCAATGCCCCATTCCCGCAATTGCGGCGTGGTGGCGGGAATGGCGGAATCGGACAGCACGAACTGCAGCCCGCCCGCCACGAAGGCCAGGGGCAGCAGCATGATGATGATGCGGGCGGGCGACAGCCCCGTGGCCCACATCGCGGCCATTTCATTGCGGTAGCTCAGCTCGGTGAGAGACAGCAGCATGGCGAGCAGCATGCTGATGCCCATGTAGTTCGAGAGAACGGCAGGCGCACGGTACAGCATGTATTGGATGAGGATCATGCCGTCATCGGGGCGCAGCGTCTGGAGGTCCTTGGCGTTGGCCAGAACGTCAAGCGAGAGAACGAAGAAGGAGATGCCAAGCAGAATGCCGAAGAAGCGCACGGCCACCATGCGGTTCAGCATCCATCCGATGATCTTCATCATGATGCGGCCCCCCAGCCGAAGCGCCGGGTTATCGCCAGCCGCAGTGTGCCGAACATGTCTCCCACCCGGTCGATGACGGAGCTCACAGGATCGCTGCGCAAGGTGAAGCAGGTGCCGGCATAACGCCATGCGGCAAAGGCCGCGAGCAGCAGGCACGGGAGCCACATTGTGACCAGCGGCGAGGCCACGCCATGGTTCGAAAGGGATGCGCCCTGATGAATGACCTCATTGTAGACCACGATCAGCACCAGGGCCACGCCGGTGCGGAAGCCCCGCGCGCTGCGGCGGGAGCCGACGGCGAAAGGTATGGCGAGAAACGGCAGGATGAGAATGCTGACGGCCGTCACCAGTCGTTCGCTCAGTTCGGAGGACACGTTGGCAAAGGTTGCCTTGGGTGGCGGGTTGCTGAGGGCACTGAAGAGCTCGGGCAGGGTGAGCTCACGTTCGTCCTGGCCGCGGGGGCGGAAGAGTTTCTGCGAGATGCGGCCAAGCGGTGTATCCGCCAGCGCAAATTCCGTGGCCTCGCCCACTTCCGGTTCTGCCGCAGTCACATCCGGCCGCGCCTTGAAGGTGAGGCGGTGGCCATCCTCAAGGTGGAGGGTGGGGCGGCCGCCCTGCTTGTTTTCGACGAGGGAGCCCTTGGCCGCGGTCACCGTTTCCGATCCATCTGCGCCCTTGTCCTGATAGATGAAGGCGTGCTGGAAGGCATTGGTGCTGCGGTTCAGCTTGTCCAGGATGAAGGTACGGTCTCCCGACTGCATGAACACGCCTTCCTCCGCCAAATAGAAGACTTCCACGTTCTGGACGTCGAAGACCACGGAGCGGTAGGAGTAGCGCGCATAGGGCTGGAGCCAGCCAATGACGAACATCGACACGAGGCTCATCAGCACGCCCAGCACGATCACCGAGCGCGCCATGCGGTTGAGGCCCACCCCTGAGGCCATGAAGGCATCGGTTTCGGAGTTGGTGGACATTTTGCCGAAGCCCAGCAGAAGGCCCAAGAACAGCGCGGCCGGAAGGGCTGTTCCCAGATAATGCGGAACGAGATAGGCGAGCATCTCGAAGACCACGCTGAAGGAGTTCTTCTTGCCGAGCGTGGTATCGAGCAGCCTAACCATGCGATCTGCCAGCAGCATCAGGAGGCCGATCACCAGCGCACCAGCGAGAGGCATCGAGACCTGCTTCAGGACGTGTCTATCGACGATGCGGAGCAAGGTTGCCTCAGTTGCGGGCGGGAAGGGGGCGCGTCATCGGCGCAATCTAGCCCAGCAGGGGATCAGGAAGAAAGCGCGAATTCAGTGAGCGGCACGACCTGCCGTGTCGCGGGGTCGAAACTCCGCACCGAAACGTCAATTGCCCATTTGCCCGCGATGCGCTGGATCCGGTACAGATTCCAGGCCGCAACCGGATGGTGCTCGCTCTCGATCAGCGAGGCGGAGGGCACACCAACGACATTGACGGTGCCGAAACGCGAGTTGAGCGTATTCAACATATGCTCGTGATTATGGCCGTGGAGCACCAGTTCCGCCCCATGGGCCTCCAGCACGTCCCGCAACGGGGAGGCGTCGATCAGCGCCTTCCGGGGCTGGGCGAGGCCGGGGAGGGGAGGATGGTGGATCATCACCACCCGGGCATAGCCGCGCTCGCGCAGGTCCTGCAGGAGCTGGGCAAGCGAGTCGAGCTGGGTTCGGCCCAGCAGCCCGGCCGCCCGGTGCAGCGGCTGCGGCACGGCGGTCGAGACGCCGATCAAGGCCACGTTGCGGCGCAGGCGAACGTAGGGAAAGGGCGTGTCGATCTGGGGGGTGGATTGGGTGAGTGGCACCCGCATGTCACCCTGCATGTAAGGCGACAGATGGGCGAGGCCGTTGCTCCAGGCCATGCGCACATAGGTATCGTGATTGCCGGGAACAAAGCTGATCCAGTCCGGCTCGCCGAAGGCCTTCATCCAGCGTGCAGCCGCCAGGAATTCGTCATGGGCGGCCACATTCACAATGTCGCCAGTGAGGGCAACATGGTCCGGAGCAGCGCGCACGATGTCCGCCGCGATGGCCAGTGCCACGGCGGGGTTGTGCACGCGGTGGCGGCTCAGGCGCCAGTTCATCACCCCGATCGTCCGCTTGAAGGCAAAATGCCGGTGCGCGGATCCCATGGGCAGGGGCCCGAGATGAAGGTCGGAAAGATGGGCGAGGCTGAACACAGGGTACGGCTGGCTGTCTCGAAAATAACTGCGTGGTTTCTAGGCGGCTGATGGTTAACGCTTCACATGCAATCCCGGCAAGAGGAAGTGCGAAGAAGACGGTGCGCTAGTCAATCGCCCTCTCGTAAACGCGATAGGTCTTGTAAGGCATGCCGCCGAAGGATTCGATCATCCGCCGCATCGGCATATTGTCCTCGAGGATCCAAGAGAGTTCGCCCTTCGACGTGCCACGGCCGACGTGATAGTCCCTGATCCGCGCAATCACCGACATGCCGAGAACCGCACCCAGGGCCGTGCCATGGTGCCTCTTCCGCACGCCCATGAGCGGCACGCGGATGGAGCGGGGCGGCCTTGCAAACAGGTTCCAGGCGAGCTTCGCCCAGCCGAAGGGCAACAGGCGGCCATCGAGCCCGGTGATCCAGTCATTGATGTTGGGCAGTGTCACTGCCATCGCTGCGGGCTCACCGCGGTATTCGGCGATCGCCACATAGTCGCCCGTCACCAGCATCTTGAGATTGTTGCCCAGCGCCGTCATCTCTTCCTGCGTCCAGGGAACGAAGCCCCAGTTTTCGGACCAGGCGTCATTGGCAATCGCCACGATGGCTTCCAGTTCTGAGGTGAGTTTCTTCTTGTCGAGGGGGCGGATCACCACGTCCTTCTCGGCCAGGGCCTTGTCATAGGCCGCTCTCATGGCGCGCGGCATTTCACCCTTGTCCAGGATGTCATAGGCGATCACGTCCTTGGCCTTGGCGAAGCCCTGTTCTTCCATGCGGCTGGCATAATAGGGCAGGCCGTGGCCCATCATCACCGAGGGTGGCGTGCCGAAGCCCTCGATCAGCAATCCCATCTCGTCATTGATCGAGAAGCTGAACGGCCCCTGGATGCGGGTGGCGCCACGTGCCTTCAGCCAGGCAGCGGCAGCATCGCTCAGGGCTTTGAACACCTCGGGATCATTCTCCGCCTCGAGGAAGCCGAACTGGCCCACACCATCCTGATAGCGTTCGGTGCGGAGCCGGCACAGCTGGGCGGAGATGCGGCCCACGGGCCTCTCACCCCGGAAGGCCAGGAAAAGTTCCACCTCGGCATGGCGGTAATAGGGGTTCTTGGCGGCGTCCAGATGTTCCAGCCGTTCCAGATAGAGCGGCGCAACCCAGTTGGGATCCTTTTCGTACAGGGCAAAAGGCAAGTCCAGAAAGGCCTTGAGATCGGCCTTGCCGCGAACCGGGCGAACGCTGACGGACTGGGTCATCCTCAGGGAATTAAACTGCGTTTCGCGGGAACTCAAGCTTGGCGGCGGCCGGGGCAGGGTTTAACCAGAGGCATGCCGGATTTTTTGAAACGCCTGTTCTATCAAACAGCGAAACCTGTGGTCCATGCCGTCTACCGCCAGAGGCGCGGCATGACGCTGGGCACCCGCACGCTGGTGCTGAAGGATGAGGTTTGCGAGGTGCTGCTGGTGCGCCATTCCTACTCGCCGGGCTGGCTCCTGCCCGGGGGCGGTGTGGAGCGCGGCGAAAGCCTTACCGAAGCGGCGGTGCGCGAACTGCGCGAGGAGGCGGCGATCGAGGCGGAGGAAGCGCCAGTCTTCCACGGCATTTTTCTGAATGACCGGCAGTTCCCGGGCGATCACGTGGCCTGCTTCGTGCTCAGGCGCTTCCGGCAGGAGAGCTTCACCCCCAATTCCGAAATCGCCGAAGCCAGGTTCTTTCCCGCCGCAGCCCTTCCCGAAGGCACCACCCCGGGTACCAGACGGCGCATTGCCGAGGTGCTGGACGGCCGGCCCCCGGCGCGGGATTGGTGAAACCTTCTCTTCACCTTGACGTTACCCTGCGTTCAAGCTAAGGCGCCCGTGATGAACGCGATGGACCAGATCCGACTGCGACGACGAGCCCGTGACACGCGCGGGTTTCCGCGCGGCTGAACGCGTCCGGTCCTCCCATCCGCACAGGTGACGCGGGGTGGCAGCAGGGTCTCCGGGTGCTCCCTTGATGCCCTTTCTTCCTGAGATCCAATGCCCATGTGCGGTTCCATCGCCTGCGACGACACGACTTCGAATGATAATGACGCGATCGAGCATCTGCTCGATGTGAGCTTCGGCTCTGACCGTTTTTCAAAAACCTCTTACCGCCTGCGCGAGGGAAACACTGCAGTGCCTGGCCTTTCCCTTGTCACGCGTGACGGCGGGGTGGGGATTTCCGGAACCATCAGCTTTTGGCCGCTGGTCATTGGCAATGCCGCATCTCCCGCGCTGCTGCTGGGGCCGCTTGCGGTTCATCCCGACCGTCAGAAACTGGGGATCGGCCTCACGCTCATGCGCGAAGGGTTGGCACGGGCGAAGGCGCAGGGCCACGAGCTGGTGCTGCTTGTGGGGGACGAGCCCTATTATTCCAAGGTGGGCTTTGCCAGGCTGCCGGACGGCGTCATTTCGCTTCCGGGGCCCGTCAATCCAGAGCGCTTCCTCTATCTCGAGCTCGTGCCCGGCGCGCTCAAGGGCGTCTCAGGGCTGGCGCGGGTTCCTGCATCAGCGCCCTTCGCGGTACCACATGCCGCCGAGACCCAGGAGCAGCACTGCGAGGCTTAGGAGTGTGGCGAAAAGCGGCGTGTCGGAAACAGCCAGCACGCGGTGCGCATCATTGCTGCGCAGGCCCATCCAGCCGCTGCCGGACATCTGCCGCCCGGCGTCCACCTTCACGAGCTGCGGCATGCCGTCTTCAAACCACTGCACGCTGCCGCCGGTGGATTTTGCCACTGGATCAAGGATGGCTGTGGTGGCGATGAGACTCGCCATTTCCTTTGCATCGCCATCGCCTGCTGCAGCAACGGACACCAGCTTTCCGTCCGACAGGCGGTGGAGGCCCGCTTCAGTGATGGGAAGCGAAGCCTGGAAGCGGCCGGGAGAAACCTCACGCAGCTGAACCTCCTCAGTCTTGCCGGAGGGAAGTGTTACCGTCACGTTTGATGCCGTGTCCGCCATTGTGCGGCGCTCGATCACCAGGTCATTGCCTTGCTGCTTGGCGAGGAGCGCCTCCTCTTCCAAGTCCGGTTCCTTCATCAGCCAATGCGCCATGCGGCGGAGAAGCTCCGTCTGGGGGCCGCCGCCTTCGAAGCCTCTGGCCCAGAGCCAGCCCTGATCCGAGAGAAGCTGGGCCACGCGGCCCTTGCCCTGGTGGGAGAGGACCAGCAGCGGCTTGCCATCAAGGCCTGACATGACGGTCTCGCCGGAGCTCGTGGTGGTGTCGACCAGCCTGAACCAGCGGCCCCAGCTCGGCGTCTTTCCCTCCGAGCCCGGCAGATCCTTGGTCACCGGGTGCTTGCGGCCCTGGGTGGTGAGTTCGGGCTTGAAGGGGCCTTCGAGGACCTCACCTGTGGGAGCAGCCGCGATGATGTCGGACAGGGGCGTGTAGTAGAGCCCGTCTTCGCCAGCGAGGTCGGGGCCTGAGGCGATCAGCACAGCGCCGCCATCGGCCACGTAGCGCGCGATATTGGCCATATAGGCTGCGGGCAGCACGGTCTGGCGGCGGTAGCGGTCGAAAATCACCAGATCGAATTGGTCAAGCTTCTCGACGAACAGCTCGCGCGTCGGGAAGGCAATGAGGGCCAGCTCCTTGGTGGGGGTCCCGTCCTGCTTTTCCGGCGGCCGCAGAATGGTGAAGTGCACCAGGTCGACCGAGGCATCGGCTTTGAGAAGATTGCGCCAGGTGCGCTCGCCCGGATGCGGCTCGCCCGAAACGAGCAGCACGCGCAGGCGGTCGCGCACGCCCTCGATCACGGCGACGGCGCGGTTGTTCTGCACCGAGATCTCGCCTTCAAGCGGCGGCGCGACGATTTCGACGATGTTCTGACCGCCGTGATCGACGGTGACAGGAATATCCACCGTCTGGCCCGGGGTGACGTCAATCGTCATCGGGGACTCGCCGCCGATCGAGACGGAAACGGGAACCGTCTGGCCCGGTCCGTTCACCTCCTCGAGGCGGAAGGTGACCGTCTGCTCCTGGCCGACCATGCCGAAGCGCGGGGCCTTGTCGAGGACGATCTTTCGATCCTTCTCGGATTTGGAGCCCGTGATGATGCCATGGACCGGACCGCCGATGCCGCTCTTTGCTGCATCAGGGGGCGCATCATGGATTTCGCCGTCGGTAATCATCACGGCACCGGCGAAGCGCTCGGGCGGAATGTCGGCCAGTGCCCGGTTCAGCGCTTCGAAGGCGCGGGTGCCATCATCCTCGCTGCTGATGCCGGATTTTACCTCCACCGTGCGAAGCTCGGTGTTGGGAAGCCTGGCGACCGCCTCCTTCAGGGCTTCGGCGGCGGCATCTGTGCGCTCGACGCGTTCAGGGTTCTGCTGGCTGAGGGAGCGGTCGATCACCGCAACCGCAATGTCCGTCAGGGGTTCGCTCTGCTCGTTGCGGATCACCGGGTTGGCAAGTGCTGCGATCAGAAGGACGAGCGAGAGGGCCCGCAGAAGGACCCCGCGGGCGCGGGCGAAAGCAAGCGCGGCGACCAGAGCAAGGCCGAGGAGGCCAAGGCCGGCAATAAGCACCCAGGGCAGGACGGGATCGAAGCTGATGTTCCAGTCCATCACTGGCCCAGCCTTTCCAGCAGTGCCGGCACATGCACCTGGTCGGCCTTGTAATTGCCGGTCAAGGCATACATCACGACATTGATGCCGGTGCGGAAGGCAAATTCGCGCTGGCGGTCGGTTCCGGGCACGGCGGCATAGAGCGGGTCACCGTTCAGATCCATGGCCCATGCCGCTGCATAGTCATTGGAACCGATGATGATGCCGCTCACGCCATCGGTGTTGCCGGAGGCTGCACCTTCGCTGTCCGAGCGCTCCACCCACAGCTTTCCCGTGTCATAGCGGCCGGGGAAACGGTCCAGAAGATAGAAGCTCTTGGTCAGCACATGGGTTTGGGGCACGGGCTCCAACGGCGGTATATCGAGCTTGGCAAGGATGCGCTGCAGCGCGTCTGCGGCGGCGGTGCTGCCGCCGCTCAGGGCATCAGCGCCTGCGCCGTCTTCACGCAGATCGAAGAAGATCGTCCCGCCGCCTTTCATGTAGTCGTCCATGCGGGCCAGGGCCGCGTCCGAAGGAACCGCAGCATCGGGTTTCACCGGCCAGTAGAGCAGCGGGAAGAACATCAGCTCATCACGCTCAATATTGACGGCTGCCGGATCCCCGGTGTTGACGGAGGTACGCTCGCGCAGCATTTCGCCCAAGCCCTTCAAGCCTTCCTCGCTCACCTGGTCAATCTCCGCGTCTCCGGTGATGACATAGGCAAGCCGCGTCTCCAGCGCGTTCTTCATGGCAAAGTCATCCGCCACCTGGGCATGGGACGGTGCGGCCTGCCAGGGCAGAAGGAGAAGAAGGGCAAGCGCTCCCGCGACGGCTCCCGCGCGGCGCTGGCGAAGCCTCGCCAGCCCACCGCCCATGAACAGGGCGGCCAGGCAATCTGCAAGGAATAAAATCATGGCGAGGGCAAAGGCATAGGGTGCGAGGTCCGTGGCGGGGAGCGGAGCGAGGCTGCGGATGGCGACGGCGGAGGGAAGGCCCGCAATCGGCGTCAGCGCGTCGCCGCTGCGGGTGATGTTGAGGGCGCGCTCCTGCTCGCCGCGGCGGTAGAGGCCTGCGGGCGTTGCCGCCGAGACCGTGGCCTTGTTGATCAAGGCTGCCGGAATGGGCTGGAGATCGGGCGAGGGATCGGCGAGGTCGCCAAAGCCATCGAGCATTGCGAAGGGTGCAAAGGCCTGCGCATCCGGCGCGGCGGCCGTCTTGGCGCCGCCGCCCGCAGCAGGTGCAAGGTCCAGTACGCGGCGCAGCATCTCGACGAAGAGCCCTGAAACGGGGAGGTTCGACCAGTCGGCATTGGCCGTCACATGGAACAGGACGATCAGGCCCTTGCCGTCCTTCTTGGCCGTCACCAGCGGGGTGCCGTCTTCGAGGCTCGCCCACACCTTGGTGGGAAGCTCACTGTCAGGCTCCGCCAGAACCTGGCGGGTGACCTTCACGACGGGGTCGGCGGGGAGGCCCGCAAACGGGCTCTTCTCGGGGAAGGGCTGAAGCGCCTGGGGCGTTTCCCAGCTGAGCGCACTTCCGAGCGAACGGTCACCTTCGCGCAGCGTCACGGGGATGAGGCTGTCCTGCGCGCCGGCAAGCCGGGGTCCGGCAAAGCGCAGCAGCACGCCGCCATTGGCCACCCATTTGGACACGATGTCCTGCTCATCCGCGGGGAGCACGCCGATATCGGCGAGGACCAGCATGGAGAGCCCCTGGTCGAGCAGGTTCTTGAGGGCGTTGGCATCGCCGGGTTCGCTCAGCTCGCCATAGGGCTCGAGCGCGCGCGACACGTAATAGAGGGGGGAGAGCAGCGGCTGGGCCGATTCCGCCGAGGCGCCGGTCAGAAGCGCCACTGTCTTACGGCGCCAGCGGTCATCCATCAGGAACGTTGCTGCAGCGTTGCGCGCACCTTCAATCGAGATGCGGCCCACCTCGTTGCGGAGTTCGACGGGAAGCTCGATCACACCGTCTGCCTTGGTGGCATTGGCGGCAAATCGAACGGGTACGTCCCCGAAGCTGCGGCCATTGCCGGCGCGGGCGGACACCTGAACCGCAGCTTCCGGGCCGCCGGGCTCGCGCAAGGCCGTGACCTTAATGCGGCCCCCCTCAATTGCAGGGGTTGCCAGCGCCAGAGGCAGTGCAGCGGGTAGGATCGCCTCCACCTGGGCCGCACCATTGGCAAGGCCGAGGAGGCCTTCGGCAAAGCGCTTGGCCTTGCCATCATCAAGCCCGTCCGCCAGCCACACGACGCGAAGCGAAGGTTCCTTGCCGAAAGCATCCTGCAGCCGCTTCAGAAGAGCGTCCCTGTCCGGATCGAAGGCGCGGGGGCTGAGCGTGGCGGCGCGCGGTTTCACATCGGCCGCCGCCCGGTGTTCCAGTGGCTGCGGGCGGAGCTCCGGCGTTGAGGTGGCAAGCGTTACGGGAGAGCCGGCAGCGGCAGCGCCATCGAGCGTTTGCGCCATCACGGCCAGGCGCTGATCCCAATCCTTGGCGGCGGCCCAGCTGTCATCGACGATCAGCAGCAGGGGCGTCTTTGTGGGCACGGCAAGGCGGCCCGGTGCATAAAGCGGCTGCGAGACGCCAAGGATCACGAGGGCCGCCATGGCAAGGCGCAGCAGCATCAGCCACCACGGCGTCTTGTCTGGCTGTTCCTCCCGGTTGGCGAGGCCCAAGAGCAGGCGGATCGGCGGGAAGCGCACGGTTTCGGGCCGCGGCGGCGTGAAGCGCAGCAGCCACCAGATAACGGGCAACAGCAGAAGTGCGACCAAGGCCAGCGGCGTGGTGAAGGTGAGTGCACTCAGGAAGTTCATCGCGCGGCCTCACCCGAGATCAGCGCATGCAGCGCCAGGAGCGCGCGCGTGGGAGACTCGTCCGTGCGGTGGACAATGAAGCTCCAACCGATGCTGCGGCACAGCTCGCGCAGGCGGGAGCGGTGCTCCGCGAGCTTTTGCACATAGGCCTCGCGCAGCATCTCCGTCTTGGAGGCGAGGAATTTGGCAGGCCCCGCCATCTCATGGAATTCCACGCGGCCATGATAGGGGAGCGTCTCCTCCGCCGGATCGGTGACCTGCACGAGGTGGCCCTTCACCCCCGCTTCGGCCATGGGCGTGAGGGCGCGGGCAATGTCCTGCGGCGTCTCGAGGAAATCCCCCGTCAGCACCGCGCCTGAAAAGCGCGGCATGCGCGCGAAGCCTGGAAGCGCGCTGCCCTGGCCCTTCAGGAACCAGTCCGCGATTTTGACCAGCTGCGTGCGCGTGTGGTCAGGCGCATAGGGCGAGCCCAGCGCGCTCACCCGCTCCTGCGAGCGGACGGCGAGGGAGGCGATGGCGAGGCTCAGCAATTGGGCGCGCTCGCGCTTTGTGACCTGGGCCAGATGCGAGCGGAAATCCATGGACACGGATGGTGAGGACCAGACCCACAGCGTGTTGGCGGCCTCCCACTCATTCTCGCGGATATAGACGTGGGACGAGCGGGCGGATTTATGCCAGTCGATGCGCTGGGTGGAATCGCCAAAACTGTAGGGGCGGTATTGCCAGAAGGATTCGCCAGGCCCCGCGCGCTTCCTCCCATGCTCGCCCAGGATCACGGTTGCGGCAATGCGTTCCGCCTCCACCAGCAGCGGGGGCAGTGCTTGCGCCTGGTGCGTTGCGCGGTCAGCGAGGGTGAGGGCTTGGGCCTTCGTCATCAGGTCAGGCAAGGAGCCGGGCGAGCCGCTCGATGGTGCCGTCAATGGTGTGGCCATCCGCACGGGCGGTGAAGTTCAGCGCCATGCGGTGGCGGAACACGGGGCCCAGCAGCGCCATCACATCGTCGAGCGAGGGCGACAGCCTGCCCTGCAACATGGCGCGGGCGCGGGCCCCGAGCATCAAGGCCTGGGAGGCACGCGGCGATGGCCCCCAGGCGACGTTGCGGTTGATGAATTCATCCGCGTCAGGGCCGGGGCGCGCGGCGCGCACCACGCGGAGGATTGCTTCCGCCACCTGCTCGCCCACGGGGATGAGCCTCGTCAGGCGCTGCGCATTCATCAGTTCCGTGGTGGAGAGAACCTTCTCGGGCTCTGCCTCGTCAGCGCCGGTGGTGGCGAACAGCATACGGCGCTCGGCATCGATCGAGGGGTAGGGCACATCGATCTGCACGAGGAAGCGGTCCAGCTGGGCTTCGGGAAGGGGGTATGTGCCTTCCTGCTCGATGGGGTTCTGGGTGGCGAGCACATGGAAGGGGCGCGGCAGATCGTGCCGCTGGCCGGCAACCGTCACATGGTGTTCCTGCATGGCCTGGAGCAGCGCGGACTGAGTGCGGGGCGAGGCGCGGTTGATTTCGTCCGCCATCATCAGCTGGCAGAAGACTGGCCCCTGCAGGAAACGGAACTGGCGGCGGCCACCTTCCGTTTCATCCATCACTTCGGAGCCGATGATGTCGGCAGGCATCAGGTCTGGTGTGAATTGCACGCGCTTTTCGTCAAGCCCCAGAACGCGGCCCAAAGTGGTTGCGAGTTTGGTTTTGGCGAGGCCGGGGGCGCCGACGAGAAGCGCGTGGCCGCCGCCCAGAACGGCGATCAGCACCTGTTCCACCACCTCATCCTGGCCGAAAATGATCCGGCCAATCGCAGCGCGGGCCTTTCCCAGCCTTTCACAGGCGGTTTCAAGGTCGGCGATAATCTGGCGGTCGGCTTCATTGATGCTTGGCATGACGCTCACTATCGTAAAAGGGATCGGGCCATGATTCATGGCCCGCTGCTAAGGTTCCCAGCTTCGGGAACGAGAATGGCCTAAAAGAGGCAGGAAAGACAGTCCGGCAGAACGTTGATGACGCGAAAATGAACAGTGGCAACCAAGACGCAGCAAACCCCCTCAAGGGGCTTTCAGAGGCCAAGTCCGGCAAGGGACCGCCGCCCGTTCACCTGTGGAATCCGCCGTTTTGCGGCGATATCGACATGCGGATCGCGCAGGACGGCACCTGGTTCTACATGAACTCGCCCATCGGCCGGAAACCTTTGGTGCAGCTGTTTTCCTCCGTTCTGCGGCATGATGCGGACGGGAATTACTATCTTGTAACCCCCGTTGAAAAGGTGGGGATCCGGGTGGATGACGCGCCCTTCACCGCCGTCCGCATGGCGGTCGAGGGCGAAGGCCAACGCCAGGTGATCCGGTTCGAGACCAATGTGGAAGACGAGGTGACGGTCGATGCCGCCCACCCCTTGCGCTTTGCGCCTGAGGAGGGAACAGGCGGCCTCAAGCCCTATGTGCTGGTAAGGGCGGGGCTTGAGGCGCTCGTCAGCCGGGCGCTGTTTTATGATCTGGCGGCGGCGGGCGTGGTTCAGGACGGCTGGTTCGGCGTGTGGTCTTCCGGGCAGTTCTACCCCATGCAGAAAGCCTCCGAGATCGGGCTTGGCCCTTGAGCCACCGCTTCGATGCAGATGAACTGCGTGCGCGGGCGGCACTGCGCCTGCACAGCGCGCCGGTTCCGCCGCGGCTGGGTGATGATGACCTGAATCCCACCGCCCGCATGATTCCGGAGGGTGAAGCACCCACCCCCGCGGCCGTGCTGGTGCCGCTGGTGACAAGGCCTGACGGCCTCCACCTGCTGCTCACCGAGCGCCAGCCGCATATGCGGCGCCATGCCGGGCAGATCGCATTTCCCGGCGGGCGGATCGATGGCGAAGCGGAAACCCCGCTCGAGGCCGCCTTGCGGGAAAACCAGGAGGAGACGGGCATTCAACCAGCCTTCGTGGAGCCGCTGGGCTTCCTCGACAGCTACATCACCAGCACGAATTACAGCGTGGTGCCGGTCGTCGCCTTGCTGCGGCCAGGCTTTACCGTGACGCCGCATGATGCGGAGGTGAAGGACGTCTTCGAGGTGCCGCTCTCCTTCCTGATGGACCCCGCCCACCATGAGCGCCATTCGCGGGACTGGCAGGGCCATTTGCGCTACTACTATGCGATGCCCTGGCAGGGGCGCTACATCTGGGGCGCCACCGCCGGCATGATCCGCAATCTCTATCGCCTGATGTACGAAACCCCATGACCGACCTTCCCTCTCTCGCCGATGCCGGATGGCTGCAAAAGCCGTCTCTGCAGCGTGTCATGGCCGCAATCGCGGCCGCGGGCGGGGAGGCACGCGTGGCGGGCGGCGCGGTCCGCAACGCGCTCATGAGCGAGGAGGTGACGGAGGTGGACCTCGCCACCACGCTGTCTCCCCAGCAGGTGACGGAGGCTTGCGCCGCTCACGGCATGTCCGTTTACCCCACCGGCATCGAACATGGCACGGTGACGGTGGTTTGCGAGCATGAGCCCTATGAGGTGACGACGCTCCGCCATGATGTGGAGACGGACGGCCGCCGCGCCGTCGTCTCCTTCACGGATGATTGGGACGCCGATGCCATGCGGCGCGACTTCACAATGAATGCGCTGTACTGCGATGCATCGGGCAGGATTTATGACGTTACCCATGGCTACAGGGATATCCTGCGCCGGGCGGTGATCTTCGTTGGCGATCCCGTCCAGCGGATCGCGGAGGACTATCTCCGCATCCTGCGTTTCTTCCGCTTTCATGCACGCTATGGCGAAGGCTTGCCGGATGCCGCGGGGCTTGATGCCTGTACGCGCATGCGGGCGGGGCTCGATCATCTGTCAGCCGAGCGGGTCCGCCAGGAGATGTTCAAGCTCCTGGCCGCGAAGAGTGCCGTTCCCACGCTGCAGCTGATGGCCAAGCAGGGCATTCTTCCCCATCTTCTTGACCATGTGGAGGCGTGGCGCGCGTTGGAGCGCCTGCCGCCGGAGCCTATCCTGCGGCTTGCCGTGCTGGCCCGTGATCCCCTCGCCATGAAGGCGCGCTGGCGGCTTTCCAACCATGAGGGCGAGCGGCTGGAGGCAATTGTCTCAACGCCCGCACCTTCGCCTGCCCTCAGGCCCCAGGAGCAGCGGATCATCCTCTACCAGATCGGAGCTGAAGCCTGGCGCGACCTGGTGCAAATTGCCTGGGCCAAGGCTGATGCAACATTCGATGATGCGGCGTGGCAGGAGCTGCTCTCCCTGCCGGACCGGTGGGCCATTCCCGTGCTTCCCGTTTCCGGCCGCGATCTTCTCGACGCGGGCATGAGCCCTGGACCGCAAATTGGCGTAATGCTCAAGCAGCTCGAGGACTGGTGGGTGGCTTCCGATTTCCGGCCGGACCGGGAAGAGCTATTGAAGAGACTGGCATAGAGGGGTTCAGCATGGCCGATATTCTGGTGATGAAGACCAAGGGCAAGCACGCGCCCAAGGCGGAGAAGGGCAAGCCCGACAAGGCGAAGCTTCTCAAGGGCAAGTATGAAACCCGCACCTGGAACCATTTCACGGGTGAGGATGACCGGCTCTATTGCGGCATCTGGGAATCGACCCCCGGCAAGGTGAACGTCGACTACAGCGAATGGGAGTTCTGCCATTTCATCGAGGGGAAGGCCATTCTCACCAATGAAGACGGCAAGTCCTGGACAGTGAAGAAGGGCGATGCCTTCATCATTCCAGCAGGTTTCAAAGGAACATGGGAGACGGTGAAGAAGGTGAAGAAGCAATACGTCATCCTGCTGCCCAAGCCTTGATGCCATGAGCCAGAAGAAATCCGTTCTCGTCACCGGTTCCGCCAAGCGCATCGGGCGCAGGCTGGCGCTTGACCTCGCCAAGGACGGCTGGGATGTGGCCGTTCACTGCAATGCCTCGATGGTCGAAGCGGAAGAGGTGGCGAGCTTCATCCGTGGCATCGGCCAGCGTGCGGTGATCGTGCGGGGCGACCTTTCGGGGGACGATGTGCCGGACCGGCTGATCGCGGAAGCCTCCGCGGGTCTCGGTGGCCTCACCTGCCTCATCAACAATGCCTCCCTGTTTGAGCCTGACGAGGTTGGCAGCATCACCACGTCGAGCTGGGCCGAGCATCTCGACACAAATCTGCGCGCGCCGGTGTTTCTCTCCCAGGCCTTCGCCCGGCAATTGCCGGCGGGGCAGGAAGGAAACATCATCTCGATCATCGATCAGCGGGTGTGGAAGCTGAACCCCCGGTTCTTTTCCTATACGACGTCCAAGTCCGGCCTGTGGACGGCAACCCGCACGCTCGCCCAGGCGCTGGCCCCCCATATCCGCGTCAATGCGATCGGCCCCGGGCCTGCCCTGCCGTCCGCCCGGATGGACCAGGCGGAATTCGACAAACAGGCCGCGCTGACGCTTCTGGGCCGCGGCACGTCGCCGGCGGAGATATCGGGCGCTGTCAAATTCATATTGTCACAGCCGTCACTGACGGGGCAGATGATCGCGCTGGATGGCGGCCAGCATCTCGTCTGGCAGACGCCGGATGTTGTCGAGGTGAATGAATGAAGAAGCCGATGATCAGCCATCATGTGGCCAGCGCTGCCTCGGGGCTCCGCCACGTGTTCGTGCGCGACCTCGATCTGATGGCGCTGATCGGCATCTATGAGCATGAAAAGCTGGAGCCGCAGCGCATCATCGTCAACATCGATCTCTCCGTTCAGGAGGGCGATGGTCCGCAAGGCGATGATATCGGACACGTGGTGTCCTACGAAATCGTGGTGAAGAAGGTTGAGGCCATCATTGCCGAGGGGCATATCAACCTCGTTGAAACCCTGTGTGAGAAGATCGCCGCCGCCTGCCTGCGCGACAAGCGCGTGGCCGCCGCCCGAGTGCGGGTGGAAAAGCCCGACATCATCAAAAACGCCCGCAGCGTGGGCGTGGAGATCGAGCGGCAGAGATAGGAAGCTTTCGTTATCGAATCGAGCGTTCACGATCACGTGCGGATACGGAACTAAGGGCAGATTCCCCCGTTTCCTGCTACACGCCTTTGAGTGCCTTCCCTTTTCCGGAAGGCTTCGCGGCGAGCAAGGGAGTAATATTCAGATGTTGAAACATAGCCTCATTGCACTGGCCGCCATGGGCGCGGGCCTTCTTGGATTTCCTGCCACGCAGGCTTCGGCCTTCACCCCGGCTCCTGCACCGGCCATTCAGTCCGACGCCAATCCGCTGATGACCCAGGTCCGCGACCGGGGCATGAATGGCGGGATGAATCGTGGCTGGAATGGCAATAACCGGTACAACCGTTACAACAATAATTGGAACAATCACCGCTACAATCGCCGCTATCACGGCAACCGCTGTGGCAGCTGGAGCAACAATTGCCGCTATCGCTACGGCAACTATTGGTACCAGAACCCGTGGTGGCTGGTGGGCAGCGGTGTGGCCCTCGGCGTCGGGATCGGCGCGGCAACGGCCTATGATGGCGGCGGCGGTGGCTATGGCAGCCGTCACGTGGCGTGGTGCTTGAACCGTTACCAGTCCTATAATCCGCGCTACAACACCTGGGTTGCCTACAGTGGTGCCGTGCGCCAGTGCATCAGCCCCTATGGCCCCTGATCTGGACCTTTAGTCTCTGATGAGCCGGCGCTCCCCCCGTGGAGCGCCGGTTTTTCATTGTGGCGGCGCATCATCTTCCCCAAGTGAGGGGGAGAGCTGTAAAGTAGCGCCATGCCGTCCGAACCTTCCCAAGCGCCACATGATTCGCCTGTTCCTGACGCCCGGGGAACGGAGCTGATCCGCGATTTCGTGTCCAGGCTTCCGGCCAAGCCGGGCGTCTACCGCATGTATGACGCCAAGGGCGACGTGATCTATGTGGGGAAGGCGCGCAATCTCAAGAATCGCGTTTCGAACTACACGCGCGCCTGGGGGCACACCGCGCGGATCGCCACCATGATCTCGCTCACCGCCAATATGGAGTTCATGACGACAGCGACCGAGGCCGAAGCCTTGCTGCTGGAAGCAAACCTGATCAAGAAGCTGAAGCCGCGCTTCAACGTGATCCTGCGGGACGACAAGTCATTTCCCTATATTCTCATCGCGAGGGACCATGGCGTGGCACAGCTGGCGAAGCACCGGGGTGCACGCAACCGCAAGGGCAGCTATTTCGGCCCCTTTGCCTCTGCAGGAGCCGTCAACCGCGCCATCAACACGCTGCAGAAGGCTTTCCTTCTGCGCACCTGCAATGACAGCATCTATGCCAACCGGACCAGGCCTTGCCTCCTCTACCAGATCAAGCGCTGCTCTGCCCCTTGCGTGAACTACATCGCAGCCGAGCCCTATGATGCGCTGGTGAAGGAGGCGGAAGCCTTTCTCAACGGCAAGAGCCAGGCGGTGAAGGCCGAACTCGCAAAGCAGATGGAGGGCGCCTCAGAGGCCATGGATTTCGAGCGCGCCGCCACCTACCGTGACCGCATCCAGGCGATGAGCTTCGTTACCCAGACGCAAGGCATCAATCCGCAGTATGTGGAGGAGGCGGATGTGTTCGGCTTTGCCCAGGAGGGCGGGCAGAGCTGCATTCAGGTGTTCTTCTTCCGCTCGTTCCAGAACTGGGGCAACCGCGCCTATTATCCGAAGGCGGACAAGAGCCACGAGGCACCTGAGATTCTCGCGGCATTCCTGGCCCAGTTCTATGACGACAAGCCGATCCCCGATCTTGTGCTCCTCTCGGATGACATTGAAGAGCGGGCCTTGCTCGAAGAGGCGCTCTCAACCCATGCCGGGCGGCGGATCGAAGTGGCCGTGCCGCAGCGGGGCGAGAAAAAGACACTGGTTGAACATGCCGTTACCAACGCCCGCGAAGCGCTGGGTCGGAAAATGGCGGAGACGTCTTCTCAAGGAAAGCTGCTGGAGGGTGTGCAGCGTGTGTTCCGCCTGGCCGAGGCGCCGCGCCGGATCGAGGTTTACGACAACTCCCATATCCAGGGCACAAATCCCGTGGGGGCAATGATCGTCTCGGGCCCGGACGGCTTCATCAAGTCGCAGTACCGCAAGTTCAATATCCGGACCGAGGACATCGGCTCCGACGATTTCGCCATGATGCGCGAGGTGCTCACCCGCCGCTTCAGCCGGCTGCTGAAGGAGCAGGGCGAGGAGCGGGGCGAAGAGCAGGCAAAGGACGTGCAGGCCTGGCCGGATCTGGTGCTGATCGACGGCGGCCAGGGCCAGCTTTCAGCGGCAAAGGCGGTTCTGGAGGAGCTGGGCCTTTCGGATCTTGCCGTGGCGGGCGTGGCCAAGGGGCCGGACCGGGACGCTGGCCGCGAACACTTCTATGTGACGGGCCATGCCTCCTTCATGCTCGAGGCTCGGGACCCCGTCCTCTATTACATTCAGCGGCTGCGGGACGAGGCGCATCGTTTCGCAATCGGTTCACACCGGGCCAGGCGATCCAAGGCCATCGGAATCAACCCGTTGGATGAGGTGCCCGGCATCGGACCCTTGCGCAAGAAAGCCTTGCTGCAAACCTTCGGTTCGGCCAAAGCAGTATCACGCGCCAGTGTAACGGACCTGGCGGCCGTGGAGGGGGTGAGCCATGCGCTTGCCCAGGCTATTTACGACCACTTCCATGAGAGTGCAGAATGAGCGGCGCGATGAACGGAACGGAGACGGGCAAGACTGCGGGCTATTCGAAGGTGTGGAACCTTCCGAATATCCTGACCTATGGCCGCATCGTCGCCGTGCCCGTGGTGGCGGGGCTTTTGCTCTGGGGCGGCAATGATGCGCGCTGGGCAGCCCTCTTCATCTATGTGCTGGCGGCAATCAGTGATTTCTTTGACGGCTGGCTGGCACGGCGCTGGAAACAGCAATCATCCCTGGGCCGCATGCTGGACCCGATTGCGGACAAGGTGCTGGTGGCCGTGGTGCTGCTGGTGCTCTGCGCCGATTCCATCCTGCGCGGCGGCCATATCTGGGCGGCCATCATCATTCTCTCGCGTGAGGTGCTGGTCTCGGGGCTCCGCGAATATCTGGGCGAACTCCAGGTGTCGGTTCCCGTCACCAAGATCGCCAAATGGAAAACGGCCGTGCAGATGATCGCCATCGGCTTTCTGATCGCAGGACCGGCGGGAGATACGGTGCTTCCGCACACCACGTCCATGGGCATTGGCATGCTGTGGGTCGCAGCGGCGCTGACGCTCTATACGGGCTATGATTATTTCCGCGCCGGCATCCGGCATGTCGTTGACTGAATGAAAATTCTCTATTTTGCCCGTATCCGGCAGATTGCCGGCCGCAGCATGGAAGAGCTGGAGGTTCCGGCCTCCGTCGTCACCGTGTCGGATCTGATCGCGCACTTGAGCGGGCGTGATGAAGCCGTGGCGGCGGCGCTGGCCGAGCGCCGCACCTTGCGGGCCGCCGTGGACCAGTCCCATGTGCCGCTCGATGCGTCCATTGCAGGTGCGCGCGAGGTGGCCTTCTTCCCACCCGTCACAGGCGGCTGATGCGCCTCAACGTCTATCTCCAGAAGGCCGGCATCGGATCCAGGCGCGAGGCGGAGCGTTTCGTCGCTGAAGGCCGGGTGAGCGTCAATGGCATGACGGCCATGGCAACCACGCCGGTGGAGGAGGGCGACGCCGTGCTCGTCGACGGGAAGCCCGTCAACCCGGACACGAAGCCGCTGCCGCGCCTGTTCCTGATGCACAAGCCGATGGATGTGCTGGTCACCCACCGGGATCACAAGGGCCGCCCCACCATCTTCGATCTCCCGGCGCTCAACCCGCCGCTGTGGCCAGCCTCCAACCCGCGTATCATGAATGTGGGCCGGCTGGACGTGAACAGCGAGGGTCTGCTCGTCCTCTCCTCCGATGGCCCACTTGCCCAGGCAATGATGAGCCCGGAAACGGCGCTCACTAGGCTTTACCGCGTGCGGGTGCGGGGCCAGATCACGCTTGCGGATGCCGAGACGCTGGCCCAGGGCATCACCGTTGACGGCGTCAATTACCGGGGCGTGCAGTTTATTGAGGAATATGGCCAGGAAGGCCGCGCCAACCGCTGGTACCGCTGCGTTCTCACCGAAGGCAAGAACCGCGAGATCCGGAAGCTGTTCGAGCATTTCGGCTGCGTGGTGAACCGCCTCGTCCGCCTGCAATATGGCCCCTTCACACTCGATGACATGTACCCAGGCGACGTGCGCGAGGTGCCGCCCGAAAAGGTGAAGGCCCTGCTGGATGAGCTGGCGCAGAAGGGTGTGAAATTGTGAGCGGTGCCCGCCACGCTGCGGGGGTCTGAGCGGCCATGCATGTGGTCTTCGTCAAGAGTTCGGACAACCCGCGCGACGTTCTGCAGCGCCTGCACTCCACACCGCTGTATGTAGGCCTGAGAGAGCTTGGCGTCTCGACCGGAATGGCGGTGCTTGACAGCGCCACGGTCGATATCGCGCCGCCCAGCCATGCCGTCATCCACTACAATGACCGGCGGGCGATTGCGGCCGCATTCGAGCTGCGCAAGAGCCACCCCGTGAAGATCCTTTGCCTCTGCGCCGATGTCTATGAGCTGGCGCCTTACCGGTGGCTGGCGGAGTCAGTGGATCTGTTCCTGGCACCGACGCCGCTGCACCGTCAGGTGATCCAGTCCGCCGTGATGAAGCCCGTGGCCGTTCTGCCGGAGGCAATCGATCCCATCGCGCTGCCGGGGCAGGGGACAGCGGTGCCGGTTGCCTGCAACAACCGGCTCTGCTGGTTCGGCTATCCGGAATCCTTTGGAAAATCGATGGGCTATCTTCTGCCCGATGCCTTCGCCCGCTCGTCCTTCGATGTGAAGCTTTTCACCATCATCACGGATACACAGGAGCCCCTGTGGCAAGGGGCCGTCCACAAGCCCTTCACCGAAACGGGCTTCTACCGGGACGCGGCGGATTGCGGTTATGCGTTGCTCAGTCATTTCGCCTATGATCTGCAGCTCAACAGCTTCATCAAGTCTCCCAATAAATTGCTGACGGCGCTGGTGCGGGGCATGGTGCCCCTGGCCTCGGCCACGCCGAGCTATTGGAACATCGCGCGAAATTACGGGCTGGAGCCCTTGCTGTTCGACGGGCCGCTCACCCTCTCCCGCCTGTTAAAGACACTCGACTGCGCGCGCGACCGTGCGCGTTTCGGCCTTGAAGGCATCGGGCAGGATTTGCGCGAGAAGCATTCAAACACCGCCACTGCGCGGCGCTTTCTCGACCTGATTTCGTAGGAGCGTTTCAACCCCGCAAGATGCACTCCGCCGCCTTTTCCGCCACCATCATCACGGCCCCGTTGATGTTGACGGTGATGAGCGATGCAAAGACCGAGGCGTCGGCGATGAACAGCCCGCCGATGCCCATCACCTTGAGGTCCGGCGTCACCACCTGGCCGATCGCCGCCGTGCAGCAGGGGTGGTAGACGGTTTCGCAGACGCTGCGGATATAATGGCGCCATTCATCATCGCTCTGGACGGCGGGGCCGGGGTGGATCTCCGCCCGGCACAGGGCCTGCATGGCGCGCGTCTGGCCCAGCTTGCGGGTAAGCTTGAGAGCACGGAGCAAAAGCTCGAGATCGGCGGGATCTGAAAAATAGTTGAGGTTGATGATGGGCTTGTCCGCCATGGACGGGCCCGAGAGGCGGATTTCGCCTTCGCTCTTCGCGCGCGTCACATTGGGGGAGGCTTTGACGGCGGGGCCGCCGGTGGCGAGCCGCGCGCGGTCTGCATATTTCTCGCGCACGCGCAAGCCGAAGTGGAACAGGATGTCGGGCGCGGGAGCGTCCGCGTCGAGTTGCAGCATCATCGTGGCCTCGAAGGGACAAATTTCCCAATCGCCGATGGGCGCATGCGTTTCCCAAACGACGGGTGCGGCCACATGGTCCCGCAGGTGCTTGCCGAGGTGGGGAAGGTCCGCGATCACACCGATGCCATGGGCCTTCAGTTCGGCGGCAGGCCCCAGCCCCGAAACCATCGTCAGCTGCGGCGTCTGGATGGCGCCGCATGTGAGTACGACGGCTTTTGCCGCATGAATGTTTCCGCGCGATGTTTCAGCGCCCACCGCGCGGCCGTTCTCGATGATGAGGCGCGTTGCCATGCACTGCGTCCACACCTCCAGATGCTTCGGCAGTCCGGCCAGGGGGTGAAGATAGGCAACGGAGGATGATTGCCGCGCGCGGCCCCTGGCGTTGAGCGGGAAGACGCCCACGCCCTGGCGAACCTCCCGGTGGAAGTCCACTTCCTCCAGGCCCAGTTCAATCCCCGCCTCGATGAAGCTGCGGCTCGCGGGGTGGCAGGGGGCAGGCTCAATGGTGACGGCATCGAGAATGCGCTGCCAATAGGGCGCCATGGCGTTTCCGTTCCAGCCCGTGGCGCCAAGGCGCTCCCAGTCATCGAAATCGGAATCGGGCGGGCGGATGAAGGCGCAATCATTGTGATTGGCGCAGCCGCCCAGCAGGCGGGCGCGGGCATAGTTGAGGAGGGGCGGCGTGCCGGGAAGGGTGGAGGCGCGGAAGCCCCAGTCATAATCCGGGGTTTGCTCGTCCAGCCGCTTCAGGTCCACGGCGGCAGGGTCACCTTCGTCAGACTTTCCCGCTTCGAGAAGAATGATGCGGCCCGCCGACCTTTCAGCAAGCCTTCTTGCGACGACGGCTCCTGCCGAGCCGCCGCCGATGATGAGATAGTCACACTGCGCCGTCATGAGTCCGGAAGCTTAGTCAGCGCAGCTGTTGCGCGCCACCTATTTCCAGAAAGTTTCCGCCGGAGCGGAGGTCTTTGCCTCCAGTGCGTTGGCGCAGAAATCCGCCTTGTGCAGCGCGCCTTCGGACAAGAGAATGCCCTTGGAGGTGCCCATCATCAGCATGATGTTGGTATAGCGTACCAGCTCTTCCTCCTCGGTCAGGTCCTTCGGACCTTCGGCCAGAACACCGGTCGTCGCGGCTGCCACCTTGTCGGGGTCAATGCCGATCCCGTCGCACAGAAGTGCCGCGGCGGCGCCATAGGCAATGGCGTTGACGATCGCCAGTTGCTTTCCGCTGAGCACCCCCTGCTGGTCAACGAGGGCCGCCTTCCAGGCGTCATCAATCCGCCTGTCGTCGGCAATGGCGGGCGGTGCAAAAACCGTGAGGGCGCAGAGCAAGGCCGGAGCCGTTCCACGGCGCGCAGCTGAGAAAATACCCATCATCATCTCCCGCTCAGTAGCCATAGATCCGGCGCGTCCACTTATGCGCAACGGTGCCGTTGGCATCGTAGCAAAGCCGCTGCGCCGGATAGCACACGACCCTCGGCGCCGGGCTGAAGGAGCGGTTGAAATACGCATCATAGCCACCGGGCGGATAGGGCTGCTGATAGCCTTCGTAATAGATGCGCCGGTTGTTGTGATGGTTGGCATCGGCGATGGCGGCGCCCACCGCAAGGCCTGCGACGCCGCCGAGAATGGCCGCCGCCGTCGGGCCAATCGTCTTGGCTTCCGCGGCCTGATGCATGCTGAGAAAGATCGAGGCCGTTGCCAGCAGTGCCAGCGCAGAATGTCTCAATGACGGAGCAGTGCCGTGATTCATGATGCTCTCCTTGAGCATCACAGTCTAGGCAGTGAGCATATTCCCGTCAAACGCATAAGTTGTGATATTCGCCAATAAGGAATCCGCCGGGTACTTGCCCGGCGGATTGAATCTTCACGTCATTTCCAGAAATTGGCGACCTGCGTGTCCGCCTTCTGCTGGTTGGCGCTGGCGCAGAAGTCGTCCTTGTGAAGGGCGCCTTCCGCCAGAAGGATGCCCTTGGCCGTTCCCAGCATCAGCAGGATGTTGGAGTAACGTTCGAGTTGCTCGTCATCCGTCAGGTCGGCAGGGCCGCCCGCGAGAACGGCGGTGGTGGCCTTGGCCACCTTTTCACCGTCGATGTCGATCCCGTCGCACAGCAGGGCAGCGGCGGCGCTGAAGGCGATGCCGTTGATCACCGCCTGCTGCTTTTCGTCCAGTATGCCTTCATTGTCCTGCAGTGCCGCTTTCCATGCATCATCGATGCGGAAATCATCGGCCAGCGCGGGCGTGGCGGAGAGGGCGAGGCCCAGCAGCACGGCAGCGCCGGCGGCGGAGCGGAGCGAAGAAAGAAGTCTCATCATGTCACCCCGATCAATAGCCATAGACTTTGCGTGACCACACGCCGTTCACGCTGCCATTGTTGTTGTAGCAGGCCCGCTGCGCCGGATAGCACACGATGCCCGTGGTCGGGCTGAAGGCCTGGTTGAAATAGGGGTCATACTGGCCCGGCGCATAGGGCGGCACATAGCCCGGATAATAAACTTTCTTGGTGCGCGGCTTGTTGGCGTCGGCAATGGCCGCGCCAACGGCGAGACCTGCCACACCGCCGACGATGGCAGCGGCCGTGGGCCCCATGGTCTTGGCTTCCGCCTGCTGCTGCGGTCCGGCGAGCATGCCGGCCGCCGCCAGGGCGCAGAGCAGGAACATGCCCGCCCGTCTGCGAGAGACTTTCGATTTCATCACGTGAACCTCCAGTGAGGGCGGCACGCTATGAGATCGTTTGCGCTCCGTCAAAGACTGTCTCGCGAATGGTTAAGGCCGCGCCCGGGGGCAGCGGCCTTCACTTTGCAACCTCTGGACGGAAAGCTCAGGCGGCCTTCGACTTTGGCCTCACAGCATTGGTGTAGGCATCCATCAGGGTGCGGCTGATGTTGCCGGGCTTGAAGCTGTAGGGGCCGATCTCGGCCACGGGTGTCACCTCGGCTGCCGAGCCCACGATGAAGCATTCGTTGAAGGAGGGAAGCTCCTCCGGCATGATCCGGCGCTCAATCACCTCGAGGCCCTGTTCCTTCGCCAGCTGCAGAACCGTCTGTCGGGTGATCCCGTTCAGGAAGCAGTCGGCCACTGGCGTGTGAATGGCGCCGTCCCTCGTGAAGAAGATGTTGGCGCCGGTGCATTCGGCCACGCGGCCCTGCCAGTCCAGCATCATCGCGTCGGCATAGCCCTTCTTCTCGGCCTTGTGCTTCGAGATGGTGCAGATCATGTAGAGCCCTGCGGCCTTGGCATGAACGGGTGCGCATTGCGGGTCGGGCCTGCGGAATTCCGCAATGTCGAGCTTGATGCCCTTCATCTTGGTTTCGGGATCGAACATGGAGGGCCAGGCCCAGGTGGCGATCGCCACGTGGATCTTGTTGTGCTGGGCGGAGACGGCCATCATCTCGGAGCCGCGCCAGGCGACGGGCCGCACATACTGGTCGCCGCCGCCGTTGAGGGCCACGACCTTGTCCTTCGCCGCGTTCAGCTCTTCCACCGAATAGGGGATCTCGAAATCCATGATCTCGGCGGATTTCCGCAGCCGGATTGAATGCTCGGTCGATTTGAAGATCACGCCGTCATAGGCGCGCTCGCCCTCGAACACGGAGGAGCCATAGTGCAGGCCATGGGTCAGCACGTGAACCTTGGCCTCCTTCCAGGGCACGATCTCGCCGTTGAACCAGATCCAACCGTCGCGCTGGTCAAAGGGTATGATCGTCATGGCTTGAAGCTCCTGTCCGGCCTATGTTGCTGGGCTGAAAGCCAGCAAAATGCCGCCCTCGCGCCCACATCTCATTTTCAACTGGCCAAGCGTAACGAGCCGGGTTAAATATGTCAATATGGCTGACATAATTTCTGCCCAAGAAACGGGCCACCATCCGGCAGGGGACAATATAAGCGAGCAGGACACTGTTGCGCTCATCGAGCTGATGTTCTTTGCCTACCGCGATTTCGTGTCCGATCCGGACGAGATTCTGGGGCAGTTCGGTTTTGGCCGCGCGCACCACCGGGTGCTGCATTTTGTCGGGCGTGACCCCGGCATGACGGTGCAGCAGCTGCTCGATATTCTGCAGATCACCAAGCAGAGCCTCGGCCGCGTGCTGAAGGAGCTGATCGACAAGGGATATGTGTACCAGAAGGAGGGCGACACGGATCGCCGCCAGCGCCTCCTGCACCTGACGGAGGCGGGCGAAGAGCTGCGCCAGCGTCTGATGGGCCCGCAGATCAACCGCATCCGCCGCGCCGTGTCGCTGCCGGAGGGCAATGCCGCGCATCTCTACCGCCGGGTGCTTTACCACATGGTGTCGCCCGCGAACCGGGAGGCGGTGCGGGACTGGATCGACCGGGCAAGCCTGCTGGGCGATGGGGAGCCTCCCCATGGATGATCTTCCCCACATACTCGTGGTGGATGATGACCGGCGCATCCGCAACTTGCTCCAGACCTATCTGATCGAGAACGGCTTCCGCATCTCGGTGGCAGCAACCGCTGCAGAAGCGCGCGAGAAGATGCGCATCGTCTCGTTCGATCTCGTCATCCTCGACATCATGATGCCGGGTGAAACGGGCCTCTCCTTCACGGGCTGGCTGCGGGCGGAGGGCAACACCGTGCCGGTGCTCATGCTGTCAGCCCTCGCGGAATCATCCGACCGCATTGCGGGGCTTGAAACGGGGAGTGATGATTATCTCGCCAAGCCCTTCGAGCCGCGTGAGTTGCTGCTGCGCATCCGCGGCCTGCTGCGCCGCCAGGACCAGCCGGGCCGCGGCCGGGCGGAAGTGGCCTTCGGACCCTTCACCTTCCATCTCCAGCGCGGCGAATTGCGGCGCGGGCCGGAGCTGATAAGGCTCACCACGCGCGAGCGGGAATTCCTGAAGACGCTGGCCGCCAATGCGGGAAGCACCGTGGTGCGCGGCGAGCTTGCCCCCGAAGGATCAGAAGAGGGTGCCCGCAGTGTGGATGTCCAGATCAACCGCCTGCGCCAGAAGATCGAGGACGATCCATCGAACCCCGTCTATCTCCAGACAGTGCGCGGCGCCGGCTATGTGCTGCACATCGACTGAGGGCTGAGCACATGGCGCGCAACTGGCTGTTCGACCATTTCAACGCCTTCCTCGAACGGCGCATGCCGGAAGGCTTGTTCCCGCGCGCGCTCATCATTCTCGTGGCACCCGTGGTGCTGCTGCAAACCATCATGACCGGCCTCATCCTCGAAAGGCATTTCGAGAATGTGACACGGCTTCTCGCGCGCTCCTATGCGCGGGACGTGAGCCTGCTCGTCCAACTCTACGAGGATTCTGACAAGAGCGCTGCCGCCGAGGACCGGATCGAGGCATTGGCCAATGGCACGCTGAGCCTCGGCCTGACGATCGAGAAGGGCCAGCTGCCGCCGCCCCTGCCGGAGCCTTTCTTCTCGCGTGCCGACACGCGGCTTGCGCGTGAGTTCACCGTGCAGATGAAGCGGCCCTTCTGGCTCGACAGCCGCGAGCAGCCGGATTACGTCGAGGTGCGGGTGCTGACCGGCAAGGACACGGTCTTCCAGTTCCGCACCCGGGGCGAGCGCACCTTCGCCACCTCCACCGGCTTCCTGCTGGCGTTGATGCTGCTGTCCTCGCTCCTGCTCCTCGGCATTGCCATCATCTTCCTGCGAAACCAGATCCGCCCCATCACCGATCTTGCGCGCGCGGCGCAGAATTTCGGCACCGGGCGCGATCTCGGTTCTTTCCGCCCCCGCGGCGCGCGCGAGGTGAAGGCGGCAGGCGAAGCATTCCTGGACATGCGGGACCGTATCGCGCGCCAGGTGGAGCAGCGCACCGCGATGCTCGCCGGCGTCAGCCACGATCTGCGCACCATCCTCACCCGCTTCAAGCTGGAACTCGCCGTGCTGGGTGACGGTCCGAAGGTTCAGCCCCTGAAGGAAGACGTGGACGAGATGCAGCACATGCTCGAAGCCTATATGGCTTTCGTGAAGGGTGATGCCGGAGAAGCTGCACGTGAGGTCAATCTCGCCGATCTGGTGCGCACGGCCGCCCGCGCCTCTGAGCGGGACGGCGGCACGGTTGACGTCGAGGTGACGCAGGGCCAGATGGTGCGGGTCAAGCCCAACGCCTTCGGCAGGCTTCTCTCCAATCTCATCGGCAATGCCGTGCGCTATGCCAGAACGGTGAAGGTGACGGCGAAGGTGTCGGACCACATGCTGACGCTCCTTGTCGATGATGATGGCCCCGGCATTCCGCCTGAACAGCGCGCCGAGGCGTTCCGCCCCTTCGTCCGCCTCGACAATGCCCGCAATCTCGATGAAACAGGAACCGGGCTCGGCCTGGCGATTGCGCTCGACATTGCACGCGCCCATGGTGGAGAACTGAAACTCGAAGATAGTCCGAAAGGCGGGCTTCGCGCTCTCGTGCAAATTCCGGTATAGAGGTTCTCATGATGGATTATCGCGTCGACCCGCTCTGGCTCAAACTCAACATGATGAACGCCGATGGCCTGCAGGCCTTTGCCCCCTTGATGGAGGCGATGCAGAAGCAGATGGGCCAGAACGCCGAAACCACGCAGCGCGTGATCGAGGAATATCGCAAGTTCCTGTTTCTCGCCATGCGCGCCGGCCATCAGGTGATCCCGCCCGGCCCCGTGAACGATGCCTGGATGATGCATATCCAGACCGCCCAGAATTATTGGGAAAATCTCGGCCAGATGATCGGCGAACGCCCCATGGCACAAGGCCTCGACGCCAGGCAATTCGCCTCCATGGCGGACACCTGGAAGGCGACGCTCGAGTCCTACGAAAAGATCTTCGGCATGAAGCCCCCCAAAGACATCTGGGGCGCAGGCCCCGCCACGGAAAACCCGTGGATGCAGGCCATGAACAACTGGAAGAAGATGTTCGGGCTGGGCTGAAGCCCCTCCGGTCACGTCCGCGCCCTTCATGGCCCCAACACGGCCAATGAACGCCAGCATCATTCGCCAGATCGCGCTGAGCATCGGTCGTCGTCACCTTTTCGTTGGTCATCCAGAGGCCGCATCCCATAGAGCGGCGCGCGTTCAGCTGAGATCAGCCTCTAGCTCGCACCGCCACGCCAGCGTAGGCTGGCATCCCGCTTTGCTGGCCGGACATGCCGACACAAAGCGTCATGCCAGCCTTCGCTGGCATGACGGACCAGATAGAGTTCAAGTCTGCCAGCGATCCTGGCTTTCGCCGGAATGTCGCCACGGGATACAATTTCGGAGTATGCGCCTTTCTATCCTATCGAGCGCGCGCTGTCAAGGATTAAATTCCCGGCGTGGAAACACCGTCGCGGCTAGAACAGGCGGCCGCCATTGGGAACGGCACGTTCCACGGCCACAAGCACCACGTCGCCATCGCCATCGGGGAAGCCGAGGGTCAGCACTTCGGACATGAAGGGGCCGATCTGGCGCGGCGGGAAATTGACGACGGCCGCCACCTGGCGCCCCAGCAGCGTTTCAGGCGTGTAGTATTTCGTGACTTGCGCTGAGGACTTCTTGACGCCGATCTCCGGGCCGAAATCGATCCGCAGCTTGAAAGCGGGTTTCCGCGCTTCCGGAAAGGGGTCAACCGCGATGATGGTGCCCACCCGCACGTCGACCTTCAGAAAATCATCAAAGGAAATCGCCATGTTGCCTCAGCTCGCCAGTTCGCGGGACCGTCTGGTGGCTGCGGCAATCGCCTTGTCGAAGAGAGGCTGCATGCCGTCTTCCGCCATCAGCACCTGCAGCGCCTCATAGGTCGTGCCCTTGGGCGATGTCACATTCTGGCGGAGCGTTGCCGCTTCGATGCCGGACTGGCGCATCAGTTCGCCCGCACCCGCTACCGTGGCGCGGGCCAGCTGCATGGCGAGCTCCTTCGAGAGCCCTTGCTTCTCACCCGCCGCCGCCAGGCATTCGGTCAAGTAGAACACATAGGCCGGGCCAGAACCTGAAACGGCGGTAACGGCATCGATCATTGCTTCGGTCTCAACTGTCACGACTTCGCCCACGGCTTCAAGGAGCGTGCGGGCAAGCGCCAGCTGTGCGGGCGAGACATTGCCATTGGCGGCCATGGCGGTAATGCCGCGGCCGACCGCTGCCGGTGTGTTGGGAATGGTGCGGATCACCGCCGCATCGGATCCGAAATGGCGCTCGAAGGAGGCGATGGTCTTGCCCGCCGCCACGGAAAGGATCAGAGGCCTGGCGGATTTGAGGCCCGCGACGCCGGGCAGAACATCTTCCATCAGCTGCGGCTTCACCGCGACGACAACGACCTCCGCATCGGTAATGCCGGCAACATCCGGGTTCAGCCGCACGCCGTGGCGCTCCAGCATGGCCTTCACCTCGGCAGGAGGTGCGGGGTCCAGCGCCACGATGCGCGCGGGGTCGGCGCCGCCCTTGAGCCAACCTTCCAGCATGGCACCGCCCATTTTGCCGGCTCCCACCAGCACCAGCGTTCCGGCAAGCTTCACCATCAGGCCTCACCCCAGGTATCAATCATTGCAGCCTCGAGCGCTTCATGCGCGCTCTGGCCGGCCCAGACGACAAACTGGACCGCCGGAAAATAACGCTCGCAGGTCTCGACGGCAAAGCGGATCAGTGCCTCGCACTGCGGGTCGTTGGCCTCGGCATTGCCGGAAAGCAGCAGGCTGTTGCGGAACAGCAGGCTCCCGTCCGAGTGCCAGAGATCGAAGTGGCCGATCAGAAGCTGCTCATTGATGCGCGCCAGAAGCTTCGCCACCTCATCCCTGCGGCCGGGCGGTACCTTCATCTCGAGGCTCACGGCCACATGCAGGATCTCGAACTCGTCACGCCAATTGAGCGAGACAGTCATGTCGCTCCAGCCGCCGGAGATCTCCATCATCACTTCACGGGCATCGGTGCGCGAGAAGGCCCATTGATAGGCCTCCGCAATGCGCTCCACACGATCGAGCGGATTGCTGTACTCTTCGCTTTCCAGGGCCTCGAGGGCCATCAATCACTCCTCCGAAGGCTGACGAATCACCCGCCGAGCCGCAGGAGGGAAAGTGCCCAAGGTGTTGAGTCGCTTCAAGAGTCAGCGAAGGAAACTTGACGATTCCTCCACAGGTGAAATGCTTTTTTTCCGCTACGGTTGCAGAAACCATACACGCGGCATCGTGTGACTTAGAGTCAATGAACCGCTTCAGTCAGCACGCGAGTCGGATGCGCCTTCGGAGCCGGATTTTGCTTCGAGTGCGGCGAGCCTCGCTGCAAGCGATTCATTTTCCGCGCGCGCCTTCTGGGCCATGGCCTTCACCGCTTCGAATTCCTCGCGCTTCACGAGGTCCATGTTGTTGAGGAGCCGTTCCATCTGGGACTGGACGAGCGTGTCGATCTCGCGCCTCACCCCTTGCGCGGCACCTGCGGCGTTGGTCATCAGCTTGGCCAGTTCGTCGAAAAATCGGGTCTGGGTCGTGGTCATGGCATGAGCCCTCTCTATTACGCTCTAGCTATGGGTTTTGGCTCCTGACTTCAAGATGCGATGCGCTCAAGGGCATCGTCCGTCTTGACGGGGCGCCCCGGCGCGACCACTGTCCGCCGCCATGATTTCCGAGGCCCTCACGCCCGCCCTGCTGGCCTATCCCACAATCGATCCGGTGATCTTCCGGATCGGCCCCTTCGCCGTGCGCTGGTATGCGATTGCCTATATCGTGGGCCTCGTCTTCGCCACCTGGTACATGAAGCGGCTGGTCTCCACGCCGCGGCTGTGGGGCGCCTCCAAACCCTCGATGACGGTGCCCCAGGTCGATGATTTTTTCCTGTGGTCGGTGCTGGGCGTGGTGGTGGGCGGCCGGCTCGGCTACGTGATGTTCTACAAGCCGCTGTTCTATCTCCAGCACCCTCTGGAAATCGTCAGGATGTGGGATGGCGGCATGTCGTTTCATGGCGGCTTTCTAGGGGTCGTCGTGGCCTGCATTCTATATGGCCGGTCGATCGGCACCAGCCTGGACCGGATGCTGGATCTGGGCGCGGCCTCGGTGCCCGTCGGGCTGGGTCTGGGGCGGCTTGCAAATTTCATCAATGGCGAATTATGGGGCAGGCCCTCCGATGTGGCCTGGGCCATGGTGTTCCCGCATGATGAGCTGCAGCTTGCCCGCCATCCGAGCCAGCTCTACGAGGCCATTCTCGAAGGGCTCGTGCTGTTCGTTGCGGTGCGGATCGGCACGCACCGCTATGGCGCACTCCAGTATCCCGGCCGGGCATCGGGCATCTTCGCGCTCACCTATGGTCTGTCACGAATCTTTTCTGAGTTCTTCCGCGAGCCGGACTCTTTCCTTGGCTATTTCGCAGGCTTCATCACCATGGGAATGATCCTCTCGCTGCCGCTCTGTGCGATCGGGATCTGGCTTCTCGTGAGGTCACGCCGTGACGCCCCTTGAACGTTTGCTGAGGGAGATGATCGCCGAGGAGGGGCCGATGCGGATCGACCGCTACATGGCGCTCTGCCTGGGCCATCCACAGCACGGCTACTACATCACGCGCGATCCTCTGGGTGAGAAGGGGGATTTCGTGACGGCGCCCGAAGTGTCTCAGGTTTTCGGCGAGCTGATCGGCATCTGGACCGTGGCGCAATGGGGCGCGATGGAGCAGCCGGAGCGCATTCACCTGGTCGAACTGGGCCCCGGCCGCGGCACGCTCATGGCAGATGTGCTGCGGACGCTTGCCAGGGCCGCCCCCGCCCTCGCGGCGGCTGTGCAGGTTCACCTGGTGGAGACGAGCCCGGTGCTGCGCCAGAAGCAGAGCCAAGCGCTGGGAGAGGGGGTCACCTGGCACGCACGTCTCGAAGACGTGCCGGAGGGTCCGATGATCCTGCTGGCGAACGAATTTTTCGATGCCATTCCGATCCGCCAAAATGAGCGGCGGGACGGACAGTGGCGGGAGCGGGTGGTCGGGCTCTCGGAGGGCGGCCTCGCGATCGGGATTGGCGGCATCGTGCCGGGACCGATGGGAGAAGAAGGCAGCATCCTCGAGGTCGCGCCCTTCCGCGAGCAGATTGCGCGGCACATTGGCGAGAGGCTGGCAGGACATGCCGGATCCGCCCTCATCATTGACTATGGCCACCTCAAGACCGCCCCGGGCGACACTTTGCAGGCCATGCGCGGTCACCAGTTTGTCCCGGTGACGGAAGCGCCAGGAGAAGCGGATCTCACCTCGCATGTGGATTTCGAGGCGCTGGCCAAGGCCTTCGGGGCAGGTGGCGCGCGCGCTCACCCGGCCATGAGCCAGCGCCAGTTTCTTCTCGCCATGGGGCTTGAGCCGCGCATGGCGCAGCTTGCGGCAAAGGCAGACGCTGAAACGGGCGCCGTTCTCAACCGTCAGAAGGCACGTCTTGCGGATGAGGCGCAAATGGGTAACCTGTTCAAGGTGCTCGCTGTCACCTCCGCCGGCCTGAGCACGCCCTATCCATTCGGACCATGATGATCGAAGCAGACGCCCTGAAGCTTGACGGCATCTCCCATGGCTTCTTCACGCGCCAGGGCGGGCATTCTGGCGGGATTTTCTCTTCCCTCAATTGCGGGATGGGATCTGGCGATGAGCGCCAGTCGGTGCACCGCAATCGTGCAGACGTTGCGGAGCGGCTGGGCGTGCCTGTGCCAAATCTGCTCTCCGCCTGGCAGGTGCACAGTGCCGAGGCCGCCTTGGTGGCTGGCCCCTGGGAGGGGGAGGAGCGGCCAAGGGTCGATGGCCTCGTCACCACCACACCTGGTGTGGCCTTGGGCGTGCTGACTGCAGATTGCGGGCCGGTTCTGTTTGCGGACCCGGAGGCGCGCGTCATCGGTGCCGCGCATGCGGGCTGGAAGGGGGCGCTCACCGGCGTCACCACCCGCACCCTGTCCCTGATGGAAGAGCAGGGTGCCAGGCGGGCCCGCATCACTGCGGTGCTCGGACCCATGATTTCGCGCGCCGCCTATGAGGTGGGCCCTGAATTTCCCGCGCGCTTTCTCGAGGCGGACGCAGCCAATGCGCGTTATTTTACCGCCTCCGCCCGGCCCGGGCACTTCATGTTCGATCTGCCGGCCTATCTGACGGACCGGCTGCGGAATGAGGGTGTCGGGAACGTCGTCAATCTGTCACTCTGCACCTTCAGTGACGAGCAGCGTTTCTTCAGCTACCGCCGCGCGACGCACCGTCACGAAAAGGATTATGGCCGCCTCATCTCGGCCATTGCGCTTACCTAGGGAGTTGGGGATGGCCCTGCATTTCACCCGTGCCGAATATGACCGGCGGATCGAGGCGGCCACTGCCGCCATGGCAGCGCAAGGGCTGGACGGCCTCCTCATGTTCCAGCAGGAGAGCATGTATTATCTCACGGGATATGACACGTTCGGTTTCTGCTTCTTCCAGTGCCTCTACCTCGGCGTCGACGGCAAGCTGGCGCTGCTCACGCGGTCTGCCGATCTCCGCCAGGCGCAGCACACGTCGATCATCGACGACATTCGCATCTGGACAGATGCCGCAGGTGCCAAGCCCGCCACGCAGCTGCGGGACATGCTGGAAAGCCTGGGCTGCAAGGGCAAGCGGCTGGGGATCGAGAACCAGTCCTACGGCCTCACCCATCTGAACGGCAAACAGGTCGATGCCGCGCTCGAAGGCTTTGTGAAGCTCACCGATGCCAGTGACCTTGTGAACATGATCCGCGTTGTGAAGTCACCTGCGGAGCTCAAATACGTGCGGAAAGCAGGCGAACTTGGCGATGCAGCGCTCAAAGCCGCCGTGCGCAAGACCAAGGCCGGAGCGGATGAGGGAGACATTCTGGCCGCCCAGCAAGCTGCCATCTTCTCTGGCGGCGGAGATTATCCCGCAAACGAATTCATCATCGGATCAGGACGTGACGCGCTGCTCTGCCGCTACAAGTCGGGGCGGCGCAAGTTGACCAAGCGTGACCAGCTCACACTCGAATGGGCAGGCGTCTACCGCCACTACCATGCCGCCTTCATGCGCACCCTGGTGATCGGCACTCCAACCAAGCAGCACCACGCCATGGATGCGGCCTGCCAGGAGGCGCTGGCGGCGGTTGAGGCGCAACTGGTTCCGGGCCGGACCGCAGGGCAGGTTTTCGCCGCGCATGCAGAGGTCATGGATGCGCATGGCATGAAGGAACACAGGCTCAATGCCTGCGGTTATTCCCTGGGTGCCAAGTTCACGCCAAGCTGGATGGACAGCCCGATGTTCTACAAGGATAATCCCGTGGAGATCAAACCCGGCATGGTGTTCTTCGCCCACATGATCCTGATGAATTCCAAGGCGGGTGCTGCCTATTGCCTGGGCCGCACATACATCATAGGGGAAAAGCGTCCGGAGCCGGTATCGAAGGCCCCGCTTGGCATGATAATCCGGTAGCGCATGGGTCAGTCGCGTAACATCGGCATGGGGGAGTGGTATCGGCGCTGGTCCGTCTCAGTGCTGGTGGCGGTGCTGGCCGTGGTGCTGGCGGCGTGTTCCGCAGGTTCGATCCTGAGCGATTCAAGCCCTTCTGCCAGCAGCGGCAATCCAAAGGGCCGCACGGTGCCGCCAGTGGCTTATCAGCAGATCACGGGAATTCCGCCGGACAAGCTCTCCGATTTCAAGCAATCGCTTGCGAGTGCCGGCGGCCAGCATGACATCGGCTTTGTTGAAGGCACGTTCCAGTCCGGCGTGTTCAGCCTGGGCGGCAGCATCCGCGCCCTGCCGGGGAGTGCGGGGGTGCGGGTCGTTTATGAATGGCAGTTCCGGGATGCCGAAGGAGTGCTGATCGACACGATTTCGGGTGAGGACAATGCCGGCGTCTATTCAGGGCCAGACCCGTGGGGGGCCGTCACCTCCGCAGTGCTGGACCGCATTGCCAGGCGGACGGCCGATGTGATGGCACAGCGGCTCTCAACCATGGGCTATGCGACGCGGCTTTCGGGCCTCACAGCACCTCCGCCCGAGTTCTTCGCCAAGGCCGGAACGCGCGCCGCCCAGGAGATTGACTTTGAAACCGTGCACGGTCCCGGGCTGGCCGCCCTGGGCACCATGGCGCTGGCGGACGCGGACAAGGTGGTGGAGCATGAGGACATCAAGCCCTGGGTTGCCTCAACAACGCCTCTGCCCAATGAAGAGGTGATGCCGCGCGTTGCCGTTTCCGAGGCGGGGCTGATGCCAACGCCCCCGCCCGATGCAATGGCCGAGGGCACACTCGCCGCGGCCGATCCGGCACCTGCCGAAACCAAGAAATCCACGGCGGTTCCCGCCAAGGCCACGCCCGGCCAGGAGCCGATCCGCGCCGTTGCCGTGGTGCCGGTCAAAGGCTCACCGGGCGGTGGGGATGCGGAATTGACGGCGGCGATGCGCAAGGTCCTTTCCAGCGCGGGCTGGCCGGTGGTGAGCAAGCCGCAGGCAGATGCGATCACCATCGAGGGCCATGTGAAGCTCACCGCCAAAGACGCCAAAACCCAGTCGGTTTCGCTCCGCTGGCTGGTGAAAGCCCCGAGCGGCAAGGTTCTGGGTGACGTCAAACAGGCCAATGACGTGCCCACCGGCGCCTTGAACGGGGGCTGGGGCGGGGCTGCCAACGCTGTCGCGGAGGCGGCCGCCACCGGCATCTTCGATGTGGTAAAGCGTTACCGCTAAATCCGCCGCAAGCTCAGACCTGTCATTGGTGAATGCTGCCGTTGCAGGCGCGAAATGCTCTTTGCATTGCGTCATGCGGTTGTTATAGAGCCGCCATCAGGGCGATCAGGGAATCTCGGGCATGATGAAGATCGTGGCAGGCAACAGCAACCGGCCACTGGCGGAAGCCATTTGCTCCTACCTCAACATTCCCATGACGAAGGCCGTGGTCAAGCGCTTCAATGACATGGAGATTTTCGTCGAGATCCAGGAGAATGTCCGCGGGCAGGACATGTTCGTGGTGCAGTCGACGTCATTTCCCGCCAACGATCATCTGATGGAACTTCTGATCATCATCGACGCGCTGAAGCGTGCCTCTGCCGCGCGCGTGACGGCGGTGATCCCCTATTTCGGTTACGCCCGGCAGGACCGCAAATCAGGGTCCCGGACCCCCATCTCCGCAAAGCTTGTTGCCAATCTAATTACACGGGCGGGTGCTGACCGCGTGCTGACGATGGATCTTCACGCCGGCCAGATTCAGGGCTTCTTTGATATCCCGACAGACAACCTCTTTGCCGGCCCCGTGATGGTGCGGGACATCATGAACCATATGGATGTGGCGAAAACCGTTGTCGTCTCGCCTGACGTGGGTGGCGTGGTGCGCGCCCGGGCGCTGGCCAAGCGCCTGGACTCGCCCTTGGCCATCGTCGACAAGCGGCGCGAGCGGGCGGGCGAATCCGAGGTGATGAACATCATCGGCGACGTCCAGGGCAAATCCTGCATCCTGATCGACGATATCGTCGATTCCGGCGGCACGCTGGTGAATGCCGCAGAGGCACTGCTGGCCCAGGGGGCAAAGGACGTGACGGCCTATATTACCCATGGCGTTTTGTCCGGCGGGGCCGTGTCCCGCATCACCAATTCGAAGCTCAAGGAGCTGGTGATCACGGATTCGATCCAGCCCACGGAGGCAGTGAAGATCGCCCATAACATCCGGTCCATCCCCATCGCCTCCCTCCTGGGCGAAGCCATCGGCCGAACCAACCGGGAAGAGAGCGTCTCGAGCCTGTTCGAGTAGGGTCTCCAAGGGGCCGTCATCCCCGCAGGCGGAGATCGGCCTGGGTTGCGCTCGGCTTGACCTTCCGCTATAGGCCCGGCCATCCGTCTGGCTCGTTCACCCCTGGAGGAAGTCCGGGCGGATCATTCATATCAGGAGTATACCATGTCCAAGATCGTGCAGCTCAAGGCCGCGTCGCGCGCCCGGGCAGGCAAGGGGGCCTCTCGCGCAGTCCGCCGTACGGGCCTCATCCCCGGTGTCGTCTATGGCGACAAGCAGGACCCCCAGCTCATTTCGCTCACCTACGGCGACGTTCTCCCCCATATCGAGACCGGCCGTTTTCTCTCGACGCTGATCGACCTTGAGGTTGACGGCAAGGCCGTCCGCGCCATTCCGCGTGACGTGCAGTTCGAGCCGGTGCGCGATTTCATCGTCCACATCGACTTCCTGCGCCTGGGCAAGGACGCCCGCATCAAGGTGAACGTGCCCGTGCATTTCAAGGGCCAGGAACTGTCCCCCGGCATCAAGCAGGGTGGCGCTCTCAACATCGTGTCGCACACGGTGGCGCTTTCGTGCTCGGCGAACCTCATTCCGGACGAGATTTCGGTCGATGTCTCCCCCATGCAGATCGGCCAGTCGGTCCATCTTTCCAACATCACGCTGCCTGAAGGCGTGTCGTCCGCCGCGAGCGATGACGTGACGCTTTGCGCCATCAGCGCACAGGCGAAGGAAGAGGAAGCACCGGCGGACGCCACTGCGGCGGACGTTCCGGCCACCAACCAGAAGGCTCCGGCAGCTGCGGCTGCTCCCGCCAAGGGCGCTGCTCCTGCCAAGGGTGCGGCTCCGGCAAAGGGTGCAGCACCTGCCAAGGGTGCGGCTCCTGCTGCTGCAGCACCTGCCAAGAAGAAGTAATCTCGTCTCCAAGAGGGCCAGATGCACCTCATCGTGGGGCTCGGCAACCCGGGCTCCAAATACCAGGGCAACCGGCACAATATCGGCTTCATGGCGGTGGACGCGATTGTCCACCGCCATGGCTTTTCGCCGTGGCGGAAGCGCTTCCAGGGCGAAACCTCCGACGGTCTGCTGGGTGGCGAGAAAGTGCTGGTCCTCAAGCCGCTGACCTACATGAACGAGAGCGGCCGCGCCGTGGGAGATGCCATGCGCTTCTACGGCATCGACCCTTCGCAGGTCATCGTGTTCTATGACGAGCTGGACCTTGAGCCGGGCAAGCTGCGGGTGAAGCTGGGCGGTGGGGCTGCGGGGCATAATGGCATCCGCTCCATGATCGCCCATTGCGGGCCGCATTTCGTGCGCGTGCGGATGGGCATCGGCCACCCCGGCCACAAGGCGCTGGTGCATGGCTATGTGCTGAGCGATTTCGCAAAGTCGGACCAGGCCTGGCTCGAACCGCTCATCGAAGCGGCCGCAGATCAAACACCGCTCCTCATCAAGGGTGAGGAGGGGTCATTCCAGAACAAGGTGCATCTGGCGCTCAATCCGGCGCCGGAGAAACCGCCAAGGAAGGCAGAAGACTGATGGGTTTCAAGTGTGGCATCGTGGGCCTTCCGAATGTCGGCAAGTCCACCCTCTTCAACGCGCTGACGCAGACGGCGGCAGCCCAGGCTGCCAACTATCCTTTCTGCACCATCGAACCCAATGTGGGTGACGTGGCCGTGCCGGACCCGCGGCTCGATGTGCTGGCGAAGATTGCCGGAAGCGGCCAGATCATTCCCACGCGCCTTACCTTCGTTGACATTGCGGGCCTCGTGCGCGGGGCATCGAAGGGGGAGGGTCTCGGCAACCAGTTCCTCGCCAACATCCGCGAGGTTGATGCGATTGCCCATGTGGTGCGCTGCTTCGAGGATGGCGACATCACCCATGTCGAAGGCAAGATTGACCCGGTCGCGGACATCGACACGATCGAGACGGAGCTGATGCTGGCCGACCTGGATTCGCTCGAAAAGCGCATCGTCAATATCGAGAAGAAGGCGAAGCAGGGCGACAAGGAATCGAAAGAGCTGGCCGATCTGATGAACCGCGCCCTGGTGCTGCTGCGCGAGGGCAAGCACGCGCGCCTGGTGGAGCGCACAGCCGAGGAGGAGAAGACCTTCCGCGGGCTCGGACTGTTGTCATCGAAGCCCGTGCTTTATGTGTGCAACGTTGAGGAAGCCTCGGCCGACAAGGGCAATGAATTCTCAGCCCGGGTGTTCAAGCGCGCGGCGGAAGAAAATGCCGTGGCCGTGGTCGTTTCTGCCCAGATCGAATCCGAAATTGCGGTGATGGCGCCGCAGGACCAGAAGGATTTTCTCGAGTCAGCGGGGCTTGAGGAGCCGGGCCTCAACCGGGTGATCCGCGCGGGCTATGATCTGCTGCATCTGGTCACCTATTTCACTGTTGGCCCCAAGGAAGCGCGCGCCTGGACCATCACCAAGGGCACCAAGGGCCCGGCGGCGGCGGGCGTCATCCACACGGATTTCGAGAAGGGCTACATCCGCGCCGAGACGATTGCCTATGAGGATTACGTGTCCGGCAATGGCGAAGCGGGCGCACGCGATGCGGGCAAGTTCCGGCTGGAAGGCAAGGAGTATGTCGTCAAGGATGGCGACGTCATGCATTTCAGGTTCAATACATAAACGTCAAGCTCCGCCGCCTGAGCGAAGGCTGGCATGACGGAATGGAGGGACGGGGCGTGGTCACAGAGAAGCTGCACTACGAAGACTTCCCCGAAGGGCTCGTCATCCCTTTCGGCACACATCACCTCACCCGCGAGGAGGTGATCGCCTTTGCCATGGAATGGGACCCGCAGGACTTCCACGTGGACGAAGAGGCGGCGCAAAACTCCGTGCTCGGAGGATTGGCGGCATCGGGCTGGCAGACCAGCGCGCTTCTTGTGAAGCTTGCCGTCGAAGGCTATGCCAACGCATCCGCCGCCATGGCCTCGAATAGCATGGAAGAGGTGAAATGGCTGAAGCCCGTCTATGCAGGCGAAACGTTGACGGGGCGCGGCACGGTTGTCTCCCGCCGGGTTTCCGCCAAGCGGCCGGAGATGGGCATCCTCAAGATGAAGTTCGAACTCTTCAACATGGCTGGCGAACTCAAGACGGAGATTACCGGCATCCAGTTCATGAAGGTGCGCAATCCATGATCGGGCTTTACCTGGAAGAGATTGAGGTTGGGCAGGTGGTGGAGCTGGGGCAGCATCATTTCACCCGGGAGGCGATCATCGCATTTGCCAGCGCCTATGATCCGCAGCCCTTTCATCTTGATGAAGAGGCAGCGCGAAACGGGCCTTTCGGCATTCTCTCCGCCAGCGGCTGGCACACGGGCGCGGCCTGGATGAAATGCTATGTTGCCACCAATCAGAAGGCGGAAAACCGCATGCGGGCCGAGGGCCGGACGCCGGCCCGGCTCGGACCCTCACCCGGCCTCAACAATCTGCGCTGGCTGAAACCGGTGACGCCGGGTGACACGATTTCTTTCCGCACGACGGTGACAGGAAAGCGCGAGCTTAACTCCAGGCCGGGCTGGGGCCTCGTCTTCGCGCTGAATGAGGGCTTCAATCAGATGGGCGAACGCGTCTTCTCCTTTGACGGCAAGGTGCTGACGCCGAAGCGGCCGTCCTGAGGTTAATGGCCTTCGAAGCTCACCAGCGTATGAACCTTGACACCTTTCGCCTTGAGCTTTGCCGCACCCCCCAGATCCGGCAGGTCGATCACGAAGGCCGCCGCCACCACTTCGCCTCCTGATTTGCGGACAAGATCAATCGCGGCACCGGCCGTGCCGCCAGTTGCGATCAAATCATCAACGATCAGCACCCGGTCGCCCTTCTGAATGGCATCGGCATGGATCTCGATCGTGTCCACGCCATATTCGAGCGCGTAGTCCTGTCCGATGGTGCGTGAGGGGAGCTTTCCCTTCTTGCGGATGGGGATGAAGCCACGCCCCAGATTATGCGCCACGGCTCCGCCGAGGATGAAGCCCCGCGCCTCAATCCCCGCCACATAGTCGATCCCTCCTTTGAGGAAGGGCCAGGCCAACTCGTCCACCGCAGCGCGAAAGCCGTGCAGGTCCGAGAGCAGGGTGGTGATGTCCCGGAACATGATGCCGGGCTTGGGATAATCCGGGATGGTGCGGATATAGCGCTTGATGTCAAAGCCGTTGCGCAGGTCCATTGCTTCTTTCCCCCTCAGGGCCATTTGACCGCGGGCGGCATGGACGACAGGATGGATTCGACATTGCCACCGGTCTTGAGCCCGAAGATCGTGCCGCGGTCATAGAGCAAATTATACTCCACATAGCGACCCCGGCGAATGAGCTGTTCCTCCCGGTCTTCATCCGTATGGGCCAGCGCCATGTTCCGGCGCACAAGCTTCGGGTAAATGTCGAGCAGGGCGAGGCCCACGTCCTTCGTGAAGGCGAAATCCTTCTCCCAGTCCCCCGTATTGAAATGATCATAGAAAATGCCGCCAATGCCGCGGGGTTCATTCCGGTGGGGCAGGAAAAAATACTCATCGCACCAGGCCCTGAAGCGATCGTAATCTGCCACCTCATGGGCATCGCAGGCAGATTTCATGGCGGCGTGGAAGTCGATCGTGTCCACATGGTCCTGCACCCGCCTCCGGTCCAGCATCGGCGTCAGGTCCGCGCCGCCGCCAAACCAGGTCTTGGTCGTCACGATGAAGCGCGTGTTCATGTGGACCGTGGGCACATGAGGGTTCCAGGGGTGAATGATCAGGGAAATGCCCGAGGCCCAGAAGCGTGGGTCTTCATCCGCCCCGGGGATCTGCTTGCGAAACTCCGGGGAGAAGGCGCCATGTACGGTTGAGGTGTGGACCCCCGCTTTCTCGAAAACCTTGCCATGGAGCATGGACATGACGCCCCCGCCACCATCGGGACGCTCCCAAGGCCGCCGCTCGAAATTTGTCCCTGCGTCAATCTCCTCCAGCGCTGCACATATCCGGTCCCGAAGCTGCTCAAACCAGTGGCGGGCGGTGGTCTGACGGGTCTGGAGGAGGTCTGTCATGGCTGTTCCTGATGCTGCGCCGGGATCTTAGCATTGTCCACCCGTGGACAGCTACCGTTGGCCTAAGAACGCCCGCGCCGGGTTCTCCATAAACCAGGGATAGCATTTTGAGTGTGCATGAATAGGGGGATTATGCTACCAAAAGGCGCAAATAGACAATGGTGTTGATCATGCATCCACGGCATTTTTGGACTGATAACCGGGGCGGAGTGGCCATAACCATGGCGCTGTTGCTCGTTGTCCTGCTCTCGCTTGCAGGTGGCGCGATGGACGTCGGGATTGCGTCAATGCGGCAGGACACGTTGCAGCAAAACATTGATGCAGCTGCCAAGGCAGCCCTCACCGAAGGGACAGACGTGGATGCGAAAAAAATGGCAGAAACATTCACGAGCTTATATCCGACCCAGCCCGGTATGACGGCGCCCGTGTTCAATGTGACGACAAGCATCAACAACGGTGCCAGGCAAGTCAACATCACAGCGACGAGCAAGGTTTCCACAAGGTTCCTCAATGTCATTGACATACCCTCCATAACAATTCGCGCATCAACCACGACGGAGAGTACCCCCGTGCCGATGGAAATTGCTCTCGCGATGGATGTTACCCCTTCGATGCAAGGCTCCATGACCGCGCTGCGCACCGCGGCAACCGATCTGGTTGACAAATTGTATACTGCAGCAGCGAGAATTCCGGGCACGAGCGTGAGGTTCGCGGTGGTTCCGTTCTCAGACCAGATCAACCTCGGAACACGGTATAAGGGCAAACCATGGATTTCCTATCCTGCCGACCAGCTCACATGCAAATGCACCAGTATAGCTCCTGACACTTGCACCAGGGACGGGGAAAGCTACACTTGCTATAAGTGTGTTGCACAGGAAACAGTCTGCACAGCAAATTTGACCTGGCTGGGTTGCACGGGTGTCCGTAAGCCAGCCTACCGGACGAAAATCTCAAATGCTGACACCAACAGATATCCGGGCTTCATCTCATACGAAGACCAGACAATTCAAACAGTGTTCACTCAATGCGGACCAGAAATTTCGCCCCTGAATGACAACAAGTCGCAGATAACAACTTCTATTAACGGATTGAACTCTCGCACATCCGGGGACACCTATTTGCCGACAGGTTTCATTTGGGGATGGAACATGTTGACCCACGAAGAACCCGTTACAGATGCCGTCTCACAAGCCGATGCCGTCAGACTGGGCGTGAGGAAATTCCTCATCTTTCTGTCAGACGGTGGCAACGCAACTGTTCCCGATGATAATAACGGCGGCTTTCCTGCGGTGAGCAATCCGACCGACCCAGCGTTCCTGCTTAAGCTCGCGCAAGCGAACACCGATACGCGAACCCTGTGCACCAACATGCATACAACCAATCCGGAAATCGAGGTTTACACTATTCTTTACCGGAGTACCGATCCTGCAACTGTCAAGCTTCTGGAGGATTGCGCGAGCAGTCCGGCGAATGCCCTGCTGGCAGCGAATACAAATCAGCTGGCTGATGCGTTCGTTACGATTGCAAACTCCATTCAGGTGCCGCGTTTGACAAAATAATAATGGGACGAGGCACGACCGGCCCGAGCATAAAAAGCTTGTTGCGGGCCTCAAGGCGCACGCCGCTCACCCCCTCAGCTGCCGCAGTGCCTCGCCCGTGACCATGGCGCAGGCGAGTGCCACGTTGAGGGAGCGCATTCCGGGGTGCATGGGGATGGTGAGGCGGGCTTCCACTTTCTCATGCACGCCGTCCGGCACGCCGGAGCTTTCCCGGCCCATCAGGATCACGTCTCCGGCTTGAAAGGCAAAGTCCCAGTAGGGCTGGGTGGCACGGGTGGTGATGAGCACGCTGCGGCGGCCGGCTGTAGCCTCCCGGAAGGCCGTCCAGGAGGCATCCCGGACCAGGCTGGCCTTTTTCAGGTAATCCATGCCGGCGCGGCGGAACTGGGAATCGCCTGAAACGAAGCCAGCAGGCTCAATGATGCGGCAGGTGAGGCCGAAACAGGCGCACATCCGGAGGATGGTTGCGGCATTGGGGGCAATGTCCGGCTGGTAAAGGGCGATTTCGACCATGATTCCTGTTTCTTAGCCTAAGGTCCGGGCGGGCGGGAATTGCCTGCGAACTGCGACACTTGATGGCTAGACTTCTCACAAGCGCAATGTCAAAAGGTCGCGGGTTTGAGCGCCGGGGAAAGCCGCCACGTATCTATCTCTGCGGGGCGGTGCGGCAACAAAAGGGAACAAGAGACGTGTCCACAGCGGAACATGCGGAAACGAACCGCCGCGATTTTCTTTATATCGCGACCGGTGCCGTGGGTGCCGTCGGCGTAGCGCTGACGGCTTGGCCTTTCATCAATCAGATGAACCCTGACGCCTCGGTGCTGGCGCTGGCCTCAGTCGAAGTCGATCTCGCCCCGATCGCGGAAGGCCAGGAAATCACCATCAAGTGGCGCGGCAACCCCGTGTTCATCCGCCACCGGCTGGCGGCCGAAATCGAAGCCGCCAACAAGGTGGCGGTCACGGATCTTAAAGACCCGCTGGCGCGCAACGCCAATCTGCCGGACAGCGACCCGGCGACGGATGCCAACCGCGTGGTGGGCGGCAAGGAGCAGTTCCTGGTGATGATGGGCGTGTGCACCCATCTGGGCTGCGTGCCGATCGGCAATGAAGGCGAATATGCGGTGGTTGAAGGCAACACCAAGCACGGCGGCTGGTTCTGCCCCTGCCATGGTTCGCAGTACGATACCGCAGGCCGCATCCGGAAGGGCCCGGCGCCTGAGAACCTGGCCGTTCCGCAATATGCCTATCTCTCCGACACCAAGATCCGCATCGGCTAAGCAAGGACTTTCTCAATGAGCGGACATTCATCGAATTACGAGCCAAAGTCAGCCTTCGGAAAGTGGTTCCACGCGCGCCTTCCGGTGATGGAGCTGGTCCAGGCGCAGGCGCTGGACTTTCCCACCCCGAAGAACCTGAATTACTGGTGGACCTTCGGCGGCATCCTCGCCCTCATGCTGGTGGTGCAGATCGTCACCGGCGTGGTGCTGGTGATGCATTACACGCCCCACGTGGACATGGCGTTCCAGTCCGTCGAGCACATCATGCGTGATGTGAACTCCGGCTGGCTCCTGCGCTACATGCACGCCAATGGCGCCTCGATGTTCTTCATCGCCGTCTACATCCACATGTTCCGCGGCATGTATTACGGCTCCTACAAGGCGCCGCGCGAAGTTCTCTGGATGATCGGCGTGCTGATCTATTTGGTGATGATGGCCACGGCCTTCATGGGCTATGTGCTGCCCTGGGGCCAGATGAGCTTCTGGGGCGCCAAGGTCATCACCAATCTGTTCTCCGCCATTCCCTTCGTCGGGGACTCGATCACGACGCTGCTCTGGGGCGGCTATTCGGTGGACAACCCGACTCTCAACCGCTTCTTCTCGCTGCATTACCTGCTGCCCTTCGTGCTGGCGGGCCTGGTGGTGCTGCACATCTGGGCGCTGCACGTCTCGGGCAACAACAACCCGACCGGCGTATCGGTGAAGAGCGCGCAGGACACCATCCCCTTCAGCCCCTACTACACGGTGAAGGACGCCTTCGCGATCGTGATCTTCTTGATGTTCTATGCGGCCTGGGTGTTCTTCGCGCCCAACTATCTCGGCCACGCCATCAACTATCAGGAAGCCAACCCGCTGGTGACGCCGGCGCATATCGTGCCCGAATGGTACTACCTGCCGTTCTACGCGATCCTGCGCGCCATTCCAGACAAGCTGGGCGGAGTCATCGCCATGTTCAGCTCGATCCTGATCCTATTCGCGCTGCCGTGGCTCGACACCTCGAAAGTGAGGTCTGGCACTTACCGGCCGATCTTCAAGCAGTTCTTCTGGGTCTTCGTGATCGTCTGCATCATCCTGGGCTTTGCGGGCTCAGGTGCGCCGGACAATTACTTCCTGAGCCACGAACCGGCCAATCCGGAGGAATGGGCGCTGACCTACAAGCTGGTCGGCCAGATCTGCACTGCCTATTACTTCCTGCATTTCCTGGTGATCCTGCCGCTGCTTGGCCTTCTCGAGACGCCGAAGCCGCTGCCCGCGTCCATCTCGGACGCTGTGCTCGCCAAGCATCGTCCGTCCACCGCTGCCGTGCCGGCCGAGTGATCTGGGGGAATTTGATATGAACTTGCTCAAGACACTCACCATCGCGGCCGCTGGCCTCCTGCTGACCTTCACGGCGGCGGGGGCTTCGGAAATCCAGAAGACAGCCAAGGACATCAGCTACAGCTTCGAAGGGCCTTTCGGCCACTTCGACAAGGCCCAACTGCAGCGCGGCTACAAGGTCTACAAGGAAGTGTGCTCGTCCTGCCATGCGATGCACTTGATGTCCTTCCGCAACCTCTCCCAGCCCGGTGGGCCTGGCTTCACCGACGAACAGGTGAAGGCGCTGGCCGCCACCTTTACTGTTCAGGATGGCCCCAATGGCGAAGGCGAGATGTTCGAGCGGCCGGCATTGCCGTCCGACCGTTTCCCCTCGCCCTTCCCCAATGAGCAGGCCGCGCGCACGGCCAATGGCGGCGCCTATCCGCCGGATCTCTCGCTGATCACCAAGTCCCGCCCCGGCTGGTATGGCACGATCAATCAGCTGATCAACGGCATCGGCGGGCCGCAATATGTCTATTCCGTTCTGACGGGCTATGTGCCGGACGAGCAGCTGACGCCGGAGGTTCTGGCGGAGAAGCCCGAGGGCAAATATTACAATCCCTATTTCTCCAACGGCCACTGGATCGGCATGCCGCCGCCGCTGTCCGACGATCAGGTGACCTTCGACGATGGCACACCGGCGACGGTGGACCAGATGGCGCGTGACGTCTCTGCCTTCCTCGCCTGGACGGCCGAACCCAAGATGGAAGAGCGCAAGCGGCTGGGTTTCATGGTGCTGATCTATCTCGGCATCCTGGCGCTGCTTCTTTACCTCGTGAAGAAGAAGATCTGGGCCGACGTCCACTGATCACCCGCACGCTTTGTTCACGGGCCTGGAGTTCTGCTCCGGGCCCTTTTCGTTTGTGGAAGTCTCGGGCATGTTCCACGTCGAGCGTGGAGGGAGCAGATCATGGCGTCATCGGTGCTGGGCATCATCGGCGGTTCGGGAGTCTATGACATTCCGATGGACAACGCCCGCTGGGAGGAGATTTCCTCACCGTGGGGCGCGCCTTCGGACGCGGTGCGGCGCGGTGAAATCGGCGGCCTTCCGGTGGTGTTCCTTCCGCGCCATGGCCGCGGCCACGTCTATTCGCCGAGCACCATCAATTACCGCGCCAACATTGACGTCCTGAAGCGGGCAGGGGTGACGGATCTCTATTCCCTGTCTGCGGTCGGCTCCCTGAAGGAGGAGCTTTTTCCCGGCATGTTTCTGCTGGTCGATCAGTTCGTCGACCGCACCTTCGCGCGCGAGAAAAGCTTCTTTGGCACCGGCTGCGTGGGCCATGTGCCGTTCTCCCACCCGATCTCGCCGCTGCTGCAGGATGTGGCGGAGCAGGCGCTGCGGCAGGAGGATATTCCCCATGGCCGCGGCGGAAGCTATGTCGCCATGGAAGGCCCACAATTCTCGACGCTGGCGGAATCGCAGCTTTACCGGTCCTGGGGCGCCTCGGTGATCGGCATGACCAATATGCCGGAGGCGAAATTGGCCCGTGAGGCCGAGATCTGCTACTGCACCATTGCCATGGTGACAGACTATGACTCCTGGCACGATGACCACGGCTCAGTGGATGTGTCCAAGGTGATCGAGGTGCTGAAGGCCAATTCGGGCAATGCGGCGCGGCTCATCACCAGGATCGCGCAGAATTTTCCGCGGGAGCATCAGCCCTGTCCGCTGGGGTCTGACCGGGCGCTTGATTTTGCCATCATGACCGCTCCCGAGCGGCGGGATGCGGCGCTCCTGAAGAAGCTCGAAGCGGTGGCGGGACGGGTGCTCCAGGCTTAAGCGAGGCCTGCGGGCTGCCCGCCTATTCGGCAGCCATTCCCAGCACGGCACCCCGCATGAAGGGCTGCTTCATCAGCGACTGGCGTTCGGATTTATCGAAAGCCGTCTGCTTCTTGTCGCAGCTTGCGAGCATTTGCTGCCACAGCTGGTTCACCTTTTGGGATGCCTGCTTGCAGGACTTCACCTTGATCGCCTTGACCTTCCGGTCGAGATCCGCGGCGCAGCCCAGCCAGAGGGCGGCATGGTGCTCCTCATGGGCTTTCAGGAAGCGTGAGAAATTGCGCCAGAGCTGCCGCCGCGATGGAGGAAGCGCCGCCTCGTTCTTAAGTTTGGGAAGGTTGATGACGAAGTCCATGTGTAGCCCAAAGTCGACGATCTGGCAGTTGGCGGCCTGAACGAGCCTGCCATTGCGAAGTACCGTCGCAGAGCTGGAGGCGAGCGCCTTGTTGCCTTTCACTTCAGGCCCGCGGCTGAGGATCGCCCGGTAGATCTCGGCCGGCGTCCGGCCATTCACCGTGTAATAGCTGTAGTTGGTGCTGTGCGTGGTTCCGGCCAGGGCATTTCCACTGAGCGCCGCAACCAGTATTGCGCCCACCAAACCCAGAAACCGACTCATGCAAACCACTCCTCAACAGTGGAATACTTTGCATATTTTCGAGGCAAAGCAAGCTCCGCCAAAGGCGAAGACCCCTCTTGCCCTGAACGCATAGGTAGCTCATAATCAAACCTGTCCGGGCGGCAAGGTCCGTACATCAGCCGTGCTGTTCAACTGGCCAAGACCGTATTCCCGCTGGGGAAAGTGCCTTTCCATTGAGACACGGCTGAGCCTTCAGTCCGGCGCAGCCCTCGAAAGGCGGCTGGCCGCTGGGCGCAACGTAGACTGGATGAGGGACGCTTCTTTCATGCGCCAGAACGGCACTGTGAAGTTTTTCAACCAAGCCAAGGGTTACGGGTTCATTTCGCCGGACGGCGGCGGCAAGGACGTGTTCGTGCATGTCACGGCCGTGCAGCGCTCCGGCATTCCGGAACTGTCGGAAAACATGAAAATCAGCTTTGAAATCCAGCCCGACAAGAAGGGCCGTGGACCCCAGGCCGTGGACCTGCAGATCGTCTGACGATCTGGCGCTGACCGCCTTCCCTTGACCCCCATCGCGCCGCCCAGGGCGGGTGCGATACACGAATTCTTTGCATTGCCGCTCCCCACTCGACAGCCGCTCCATTTTGCGCCATTCCGCTTGCGCGGCCCCGCCAGAAAATCCGGGGCATGACCGGGGTCACCGAATGAAGCGCGCACTTGTTTTCCAGCATATGGACCATGACCATCCGGGGCGCTTCCTCGATTATTTCGCCGAGGATGGCATTGTTCCGGAGCAGGTGAGGCTGTTCGAGGGCCAGGAGATTCCGCCGCTCGCGCCCTATGACTTCCTGTTCGTGCTGGGGGGCGCGCAGGATACCTGGCAAGAGGACCTTCACCCCTGGCTCATCGCTGAGAAACAGGCCATCCGGGAATGGGTGGCTGATCGGGCGCGGCCCTATTTCGGCGTCTGCCTGGGCCACCAGCTTCTGGCCACCGCACTCGGCGGGGACGTGGGCCCGGCGGCGGAAGGCGAGATTGGCGTGTTTGACGTGACGCTGACTGAGCAGGCGAAGTCCCACCGGCTGACACAGGGGCTCGAGCCCAGCCACAAGGTCATGCAATGGCACATGGCGGAAGTGAAACGCGCTCCGCAAGGTGCCGCGGTGCTGGCGGCGTCCGCACTAATTCCGGTGCAAGCACTCGCTTTCGGCGATCACGCCATGAGCACGCAGTTTCATTGCGAGTTCACACCGCAGACGGTGGCCGGATGGTCATCCCTGCCGAGCTATGTTGCCAATCTCGAGAAGCACCGTGGCGAAGGGGCCTATCCGCGCCTTGTCACGGAATCTTTTCCGCTGATGCCGCAGATGGCGCGCATGACCCGGCAGATGTATGACAATCTCGTCACCGCCACGGGCCTTCGCAAATAGATCAGCCCTGAAGCTCGAGCAGTTGCTCGCGGGTGATCCAGAAGACTTCGCCTTCAGATTCTTCTGTGTCGAGCCAGAGAAAGTCGAGCTGCGGAAATTCATCGATGAGCCGCTCTCGACCGGTACCCACTTCGCAGAGCAGCCCACCGCCGGGGTTCAGATGCGCCGGCGCTTCGGCAAGGATGCGCCGCACCAGATCCAGCCCGTCTTCTCCGCCAATATGCGCCATCACCGGTTCGTGCTGGTATTCCCGAGGAAAGGCTTCGACCTCGCCCTCCGCCACATAGGGCGGGTTGGAGATGATGAGATCATAGGTGCGGCCCTCCGCGGCCTCGAAGAGGTTGCCTTCGAGCAGGCTCACCCTGTCTTCCACATCATGCTCATCAAGGTTGATGCGTGCGACCTCGAGGGCATCGGGCGAGAGATCGGCAGCATCGATCTCCGCATCGGGGAAGATCTGCGCCGCGATGATGGCGAGGCAGCCTGAACCGGTGCACAGGTCGAGCACGCTCGTCACATTGCTCACATCTTCGATCAGCGGTGCTTCGTCTCCGCCGAAGATGCCGGAGAACATGAGTTCACCGATATAGGAGCGCGGCACGATGACCCGTTCGTCCACATGGAAAGACAACCCGTGGATATAGGCGCGCTTGACGAGGTAGGCAGCTGGTGCCCGGGTTTCCACCCGGCGGCGGATAATGGCGGCCAGGGCCTGCCGCTCACCCTCCAGAAGCTTCGCATCGAGCCATGGATTGATGTCGTTGATGGGCAGGTGCAGCGTCTCGAGGATCAGGAAGGCAGCTTCGTCCAGTGCGGAGGTGGTGCCGTGGCCATGCGCGAGTTTGGCGTCGCGGAATTCGCTTAACCCCCAGCGCAGAAAGTCACGAATGGTCGAAAGCTGGCTCACCACTTCGTGGTCGGTCGGCTTGGCGTTTGGCATGGCGTCTATCCCGGGTAGCGAAGAGAGCTTGAATCGCGATTGCCGCCACAATCACCGCCCCGCCGAGGAAAGTCCAGATGGGCGGCAGCTCACCACTGGCGAGCCAGGCCCAGAGCGGCGAGAGGGCAGGCTCCACCAAGGCGATCAAGGCGAGCTGTGCTGCAGGCACGCTGCGTGAGCCGATGGTGAACAGGATGAGGCCTAGCGTCAGCTGCACTGCGCCCATGATGAAGGTGAGGGCGAAGTTCCACCAGCCAATGGCGAAATCCTGCAGTCCATAGGTTTCCCGGAGGCCCGTTGGCAGCAGGATGACGAGACCGGCGAAAAGGATGAGGTAGACCGCGTTCCAGATGAGCGCCACGGACATTTCCGTCTTCTGTCCCCAGCGCAGCAGCACGGCGTAGCAGGAGAAGCAGAAGGCGGAATAGAGCGCCAGAACAGAGCCGATGAATGCGCCGCCCCCGGCATTGCCATAGAAAATCACGGCCATGCCCGCCAGTGCCACGCACATCGCAGCCCAGGTGACGGGTGGAATGCGCTCACGCAGAATCCACAGGCCGAGGATCGCAGAAAAGAACGGAGCCATGCCGGACATGAACACCGCGCCCGCGACGGTGGTGTAGAACATGGCGATGATGAACACGAGCCCGGCAGTGCCGATCGCCACACCGGCGATCACGGCATTCAATCCGGCCTCGCGAAAGGCCGCCCATAATCTCCCTTGGAAGCGGAGAGAAAGCCAGACGCCGAGGCAGATCAGGAGGGTGAGCGAGCGGTAGAAGACGATCTGCCAGGCGTCGATTCCCTGTGTGAGGCGGACGAGAGCGCCCGCTAGGCTCCAGCAGGCCGCACCTGACGCCACGAAGATGACGCCTGCGCCATAGCTGAAGATCCTGCGGGTCATGCAGGCGCGCGCCTTCCGCGCCCATTGCTGGCGATGACGGAGACAATGAAGACGAGGAAGACCGCCGCCATGGAGAAGGGCAGGCCGTCCGGGCCGAAGCCTGCCATGGACCAGCCGGCCGCGAGCGAGCCCGCAAGTGCTCCCAGGCCCCACATGGTGGAGAAGGATGCCGTTCCGGTGACCAGTTCATGGCCGGAGAACTTTTCGCCAAGTTCCGCAAGCGCCACCGTATAGATGCCGGCGGCGGTGGCCCCCATGACGGTGAGAACCGGCCACAGCATCCAGGTTCCAAAGACGAAGGGGACGAGGAAGGAACAGGCGCCGCTGAGGATGCCGCAGCCTGCCATGACCCAGCGCTTCGGGAAGTGGTCGGCGCACCAGCCGATGGGGAACTGCAGCACCGTGTTGCCCAGCACGAAGGCGGTCAGCGCCAATGCCGCCATTTCCTGGTTGAAGCCCTTCTTCACCGCGTAGACGGGAAGGAAGCTCAGGTTCGCTGCATCCAGAATGGCGAACATGCCGACGGCAAAGAGCAGGATGGGCGCTTTTTTCGCGAAGGCGATAACGGAGAGCGGTGTTTCGTCCTCACTATCCACCTCTTCGTCTTTCACGAAGAAGATGGGCAAGGTGGCGAAGAGCAGCACCACGGCGCCAACGATGAAGGGGAGGGCCCCTTCAATGCCGGTGAAACCGATGACGGCGGGCCCGCCACCGAAGCTCAAGGCCAGGATCGATGTGTAGAGCGCGAGGATGCGCGAGCGCCAGGCTCCTTCGGAGAACTTCACGATCCAGGCTTCGCTGATCGCAAACAGGATGGAGACGAAGAAGCCCTGAAGAACGCGCAGGCCGAACCACCACCAGAAGACGGGGAAAAACGGGTAGCAGAGGATGACGCAGGCCGTGACGAGGGCTGAACCGATGACCGCGCGCTTTGCCCCGAAGCGGCGCACGGCGAGTGGGATGAAGAAGACCGACAGCATGATCCCCGCCGGGTGCATGGCGGCGTTGTAGCCGATCCAGTCCGATGGAATGCCCCGGCTCTCCATGATGAGGGAGAGCAAAGGGAACATCAGCCCGAAGGTGAAACCGAAGACGGTGATGGCGGCAACTGCGGCCAGCAGGTTGATGATGCGCTGCCTATCCATGCGCCTCTCCCCGCACCAGCCGCCCGCCGCTCAAAGCCAGTCCGCCCAACAGTAGCAGATAGAAGAAGGCCAGCGTGACCGGCACGGCATTGATGCCGAAATTGTCGATCGCCACGCCCGCAACGGGCGGGCCGATGAGGCCACCCACACCCCACATGGCGGCAATTGCCGCGGCCCCGGCCATCAGGTCCGGGCCCTTGAAGCTGTCACCCATCACAGCCAGGGCCACCACATAGACACCGAAGGCCGAAGCCGTGAGCAGCATCATCACCGGCCACACCAGCCAGTGGGTGATGACCAGCAGCAAGCTGAGCGAGAGCACCACGGTGAGGCCCGCCGTCACGAACATCACGCCCTTGCGGGACCAATGGTCCGCGAGCCAGCCCAGCGGATAGAACATCAGCACATTGCCAATGATGCCGATCCCCAGCACGCGGCTCGCCACTGCCAGGTCAAGGCCATGGCGGATGCCATAGATGGTGAAGAAGGAGATCAGCACATTGTCGAACAGCGTTGCCGCGGCAACCGCGAACAGCAGCATGGGCGCCTTGCGCACGAAGCCGAAGAAGCCTCCTCCACCCTGCTCGCGGAAATCCTCATCCTTCACCTTGACGAAGGCGAGGGGCAGGGCACTTACCAGGATGCAGGCAATGCCGATGCCCCAGGGCAGAAAGCCCTGAAGCCCTGTCCACGGCAGGATCAGCGGGCCTACCGCGAAGGTGACGGCAAGGAGAGAGGTGTAAATTCCCATCACCCGCCCACGGTTCGCATTGGTGGCAAACGAGAGAACCCAGGTTTCACTCACCGTGAAGAGGGCGCTGGTGGCCAGGCCGAAGATGAAGCGCAGCGGAAACCACATCCAGACAGGTGACATGCTGATGGCGAGAAGGCTCAACACCAGGACCAGCACCAGCGCGAAGGCGGCATGCTTGGTGCCCGCATTGCCGAGGAGTTTCGGTAGGAAAGGCCCGGCCATGAGGATGCCGATCGGCCCCATCGCCACATTGAGGCCGATCGCCCAGGCGGGCCAGCCGTCCTGCTCCATCAGCAGGGGGATCAACTGCAGCGTCAGTCCGAAGGCAATATCGCACGCGCCCACTGCCGCCAGGGCGGCAATGATGTTCCCGTTGCGCGATGCGGTGTTTGCGGAGGTCATGCAGATTCGGAGTGGCGGTGCTGAATTTTTGTTCAATAGAGCTGTAGAGGGCCGCCCGGCGCGGGGCAAGGCGGTTGCGCCGAAGGTGGGCCGCAGCTATGCACTGCCGCCATGACAAAGCTTCAGGCCTTCATCATTCCCGTCACTCCCTTTCAGCAGAACTGCTCGCTCATCATCGATGAAGCAAACGGAGTTGGCGCGATCGTCGATCCCGGCGGTGACGTGCCCTCAATCCTCGAGGCCATTGCCAAGGCCGGCGTCAAGGTGGAGAAGATCCTGCTGACCCACGGGCACATCGACCATGCGGGCGGTGCGGCTGAGTTGAAGGAGAAGCTCGGCGTTCCCATCGAAGGGCCGCACCGGGAAGATCTGTTCCTGCTCGAGGCGCTGCCCGAGAGCGGCGCCAAATATGGAATGACCGGTGTTCGGCCGGTGACGCCGGACCGTTGGCTCAAGGAAGGTGACACCGTCACCGTGGGCGATCTCTCTTTCGCCATTTATGAGGCACCCGGCCACACGCCAGGCTCTGTTGTGTTCTTCAATGAGGAGAACCGGTTTGCCTTGGTGGGGGACGTTCTGTTTCAAGGCTCCGTCGGCCGCACGGATTTCCCACGTGGCGACCACGCGGCGCTGATCCGCTCCATCACGGAAAAGCTTTATCCGCTGGGCGATGACGTGGTCTGCCTGCCAGGCCATGGCGCACCCTGCCAGATTGGCGAGGAGCGGCGGACGAACCCGTTTCTGAACCCGTCGAGCTAATCCCGCTGAAAACGCGCGATGGCAGAGCGTTCGAGGGCAGCCGTCACCAGCTTGTCCAGCTTCAGCGCATCGCGCAGCATGGCGAGGAAGCGGAGCTCTTCCTTGCCAACAGCCAGGTCAGACGCGGCAACCTCCACGGCCAGCGCATAGGCCGTCTCGCGCAGCCTGGGCGCCAATGCCCTGCTGATGAGACCCAGTATGGCCTCCAGGCCTTCCGAGTCCTGCAGGATTTCGCCCGCTTCCTGCGCAACCATCAGAAGCCGGTTCTCGTCAAAATTCCGGAACACCGGAAGCGTCAGCACGAGCTGGCGGATCTCTGCGAGTTCAATCGCGTTGATCTTGCCCTCGACACCAGACATGGTGACCATGGTGTAGATAAGCGCCTGTTCAGTCGAAATCGTGCCGGGCATCGATGCCTCCGTTTTGGCCAGGGAGTTAGGGGAAGAGGGCCCGAACGGTCAAGCTCTCACCATGTCGATTGCATCGACGAGACCCAGGCGCGAGACCTGAACGCCGGGTGGAAAGGCAGTCAGGAAGCGGGAGGCCAGGCGCGGGTCAAGGATGACGAAATGGCCCTTGTCTCCCGTGCGGCGGATCAGCCGGCCGAACGCCTGCCTCAGGCGCAGGCGCACCACCATGTCCGTATAGGCATTGCCGCCAAAGGCCTCCTTGCGCGCCCGCTCAAGGATGGTGGGCGTGCCCCAGGGCACCCGGTCCAGCACGATAAGGCGGAGCGAGTCGCCCGGCACGTCCACCCCATCGCGCACCGCATCGGTCCCGAGGAGGCAGGCATCACGCTCGGCGCGGAACATGTCCACAAGCGTCCCTGTGTCCATCGGGTCCACATGTTGTGCGTAAAGCGGCAGGCCCGCATCGGCCAAGGGCTTCACCAGCCGCTTGTGCACGGCCTTGAGCCGGGAGATGGCCGTGAACAGGCCGAGCCCGCCGCCGCCTGAGGCCAGAAAAAGCTCGCGGTAGGCGGCGGCCACCTGGTCCATGTCTTCGCGGTTCACATCGGTCACCACGATGACGCGGCTGGAGCCGGCATAATCGAAGGGCGAGTCCCAGCTTTCGCGCTTCACGGGGTAGGGGAGGTGCACGGCACCCGTGCGCATTTCGGCATTGGCCCAGTCATCGGGCACGTCCGGGGGACGGTCCTTCAAGGTGGCGGAGGTGATGACGATGCCATCCGCCTGGCGCAGCACGGCGAGCGCCATGGGTTCCGTCGGGTCCAGCCAATGGGAATGGAGCCCCACATCATGCTCACGGCCGAAGGCCTGGGCAATGTCGAACCACTCCACGAAGAGCGGGTTCTTGCCGTCGAGAAGCCGCCGTAGCATGTCGATCCAGGAGCCCACCATCAATTCGCCGCGCCGCTTGAGCGAACGCGAGATGGCCTCGATCCGGCCGCGGTCATTGCTGGAGAGATCCTCGGCTTCGCTGTCCAGCTTGCGTGCAAGCGCATTGGCAAGCGCTGACATCGGTCGCTTTAGGTCAAGCAATGCCTCTGACAATTGCGCCGCGGCTGCTGAGAGGCCCTCAACCAGTGGCAGGCAATCTGTTTCCAGCGTGTGGGCAGCGTTCGCCTGTTCGGCGCGGGCGAGCACCTGCTGGCGGACGAGTGCGAGGAAGTGTTCCGCCGGTCCCTCCGCCTGGCCCGCCTGCACGCGCCTGGTCCAGCCGGGGCCTGGCAGGGCAAATGCTGCGCGCAGAACCTGCTGCAGCAGCTTTTCGCCCGCTTCGTCCTCACCCAGAAGATCGGCGATGCGATCTGCCAGTCCACGGCCTCTGCGGCGCTCGGCCTCCGGCCCTCTGATCCAGCGCCGGAGTTCGGCGGTTTCAAGTGCTGTCAGATGCCCGGAGAAGGCTGAATCCGCGGCATCGAACAGATGGTGGCCCTCGTCGAAGACGATGCGGCGGATGCCGCCGGGGGCGGCTTCTTCTTCCTCCGTCTGGGCCACGCCCAAGGCATGGTCGACCGCGGCCTGATGCAGCACCAGCGCGTGGTTGGCGATGACGATGGATGCATTGCGGCCAGCGCGCACCGAGCGTTCGATGAAGCAGCGCCGGTAATGCGGGCAGGCGGAATAAATGCATTCGCCCCGCCTGTCGGTGAGGCCCAGGGATTGCGCGGTGACGCCGCGCTGCTCGCCATCGAGCGACAGATCGTTGAAGAGGGAGAGGATCCAGGACGGGAAGTCGCCGCCTACCATGTCACCATCGCGCGTGAACCGGGCCCAGCGGGAAATGAGTGCCGCGAGAAGTGCAGTGCGCGGGTTGGCGGAGGTGAGGCGGCCGAACACCTCCTGCATGTTGAGAAGGCAGACATAGTTTTCCCGCCCCTTGCGGATCACGATTTTCGACTGCCGCTCCTCCGGGTTTTCAATGAGCCGGGCGGTTTCCTGGTCCAGCTGGCGCTGCAGGTTCTTGGTGTAGGTCGAGACCCACACGGGGGCGTTGTTCTTCCGCGCCCAGAGATAGGCGGGCGAGAGATAGCCCAGCGTCTTGCCGAGGCCGGTGCCCGCTTCCGCCAGTAAAATATTGTTGATCTCTTTTGACTGGCGCGGCTGGAAAGCGAAGCTGGCAGAGCCGGCATAAGCCGCCTGCGAGCTGCGCTCCTCGGACCGGGACCCCAGCACCTCCCTCAGGAAGCGCTGGGCCTCCTCAGGCGAAATCGCGTCCTGGCGCCCCGGCGCACGGCCGCCGTCCTCTTCCCATTCCTCCACCCTGTCCCAGGCATTGAGGCCCGTGGCAAAGGAACCCACGTCCAGCTTCGGATTGGCCTTGAGGAGGGCCTGCATCACCGGCTTGGACCAGGGCCAGTTGGCCCGGGCAAGGAAAGTGGCGTTTTCAGCGGTCTCCCGGATTACCGGATAATGCTTGCTGCTCAAGCGGTTGAGCAGATCTTCCGCGATAAGGCGGAGAGTGTCCTCATCATCCTTGCCGGGGTCCAGCGCCAGGGAGCGTGCGAAACCTGTGGGCGTTGGGGTGGCGAAGCGGGCCGGGCACACGAAGGCGAAGAGTTCGGCCACATCAAAGTGCCGCTGCTCGCGGGCTGCCCTAACGGCGGCGCGCTGCGCCTGTGCGGCAACGCCCAGCCGCTCGATGAAAAAGGCGGAATGGCAGATGAGATGAGGCTTCGCCGCCAGGGCTGCCAGGGCAAGGATCGGCTCCATGGGCTCGCCGCCAATCACGGCGCCCATGCCAGACGCCACGGCGGTACGAAGGGTCGAATCCATTGTCATCCTGTAGACTTCGCCCCACGTTTACTCAGGCGGATGGCTGAACGGAAGAGGAACGGAGCCCATGGAACAGAAAATCATCGATCTCTTTGACCGCTACACCCACGGTGGCATGAACCGGCGCGACTTCCTGGAGCGATTGACATCGCTTGCAGGCACGGCTGCCGCTGCGGCGGCGCTGCTGCCCATCCTCGAAAACAACTATGCGCTGGCGGAGATCGTGCCGGAAAACGACCCTGACATCACCGCCCAAATGGTGGAGATCGCCCCCGGCATCAAGGGATATCTGGTCAGGCCAAAGGCTGCCGGCACCTATCCGGTGGTGTTCGTCATTCACGAAAACCGCGGCCTCAATCCGCACATCAAGGACGTCACGCGCCGTGTGGCGAAGGAAGGGTTCATCGCCTTCGGTGGCGATTTCCTGACCTCCAAGGGTGGAACGCCAGCGGATGAGGACAAGGCGCGGGAGCTGATCGGCACGCTCAGCCCGCAGGAGACCGTTGGTTTTGCGCAGTCGGCCGTCGACGCGCTGGCGAAGGTGGAGGGTGGCAATGGCAAGGTGGGCGCCATCGGTTTCTGCTGGGGTGGAGGCGCGGTCAACACTCTCGCCGTCACGGGTGACCCGAACCTGAAGGCGGGCGTTGCATATTACGGCATGCAGCCGAAGCCTGAAAGTGTTTCTGGCATCCAGGCGCCGCTGCTCCTGCAATATGCGGGCCTTGACGAGCGGGTGAATGCCGGCATCAAGGATTATGAAGCCGCGCTGAAGGCCAACAACAAGACGTACGAAATTTTCGTCTATGAGGGCGCCAACCACGCCTTCAACAACGACACCAACGCCGCGCGCTACAACAAGGCGGCAGCGGATCTGGCCTGGGGCCGCACCGTGGCCTTTCTGAAAAAATATCTCAGCTAGCGGCCAAAGGGGCCGGGCCGTCTCCAAGATTGACCCGGCCCCTCTGCATCCGTAAAGAACCGGGCTCATCTTCAGCCCGGACACCCCAAAATCATGACTGCCGATTCAGCCCTTCGCGCCGCCGCAGAGACCAGCAAGGCCTGGCCTTTCGAGGAAGCCCGCAAGCTGGTGGCGCGCATCAAACGGACCGGCAAGACGGAGGTGCTGTTCGAGACCGGCTACGGCCCCTCGGGGCTTCCCCACATCGGTACATTCGGAGAAGTGGCACGCACCACCATGGTGCGCCGCGCCTTTGAACTTCTGTGCGACGTGCCCACCAGGCTTCTGTGCTTTTCGGACGACATGGACGGCATGCGCAAGATTCCGGAAACGGTTCCGGACCCTCAGGCGCTGAAGCCCTATCTGCACATGCCGCTCACGGCCGTTCCGAACCCGTTCGGCGGCGATTATGCGAGCTTCGGCGACCATAACAACGCCATGCTCCGCCGATTCCTGGATACATTCGGCTTCCAGTATGAGTTTGCCTCCGCCACGGACTATTACAAGTCCGGCCGGTTCGACACGATGCTGCTGCGCGCGCTCGAGAAGTTCGATGACATCATGGCGGTGATGCTGCCTTCGCTCGGTGAAGAGCGGCAAGCCACCTATTCGCCCTTCCTGCCGATCTCGCCCCTTTCAGGCCGCGTTCTCTATGTTCCCATGAAGAAGGTCGATGCCAAGGCCGGCACCATCACCTTCACCGATGAGGACGGGGCCGACGTGACCATGCCGGTGACGGGCGGCAACACCAAGCTGCAATGGAAGCCGGACTTCGGCATGCGCTGGGCGGCGCTGGGTGTGGATTTCGAGATGTTCGGCAAGGACCACCAGACCAACGCCCCGATCTATGACCGGATCTGCGAAATTCTTGGTGCCGAGGCGCCGGAACACTATGTCTATGAGCTGTTCCTGGACGACAAGGGGCAGAAGATTTCGAAGTCCAAGGGCAACGGCCTCACCATCGACGAGTGGTTGACCTATGCCGACCCTGAATCGCTTGCGCTGTTCATGTTCAACAAGCCGCGTGAGGCGAAAAGGCTCTATTTCGATGTGATCCCCCGCGCGGTTGATGATTATGGCGCCTTCCTGTCCGCCTACCAGCGCCAGGCGGAGAGGCCTGCCGACCGCCTGATGAACCCGGTGTGGCACATCCATGGCGGCAACCCGCCGGCACCCGAAGAAGGCGGCATTTCATTTTCGCTGCTGTTGAACCTTGCGGCCGTGGCCAATGCGCATGACAAGTCTGCGCTGTGGGGCTTCATCCAGCGCTACCAGCCTGACCTTACGCCGGAGAGCCGCCCCAGGCTCGATGCGCTGGTCGCGCACGCGCTGCGCTATTTCGACGATTTCGTGAAGCCGAAGAAGCAATATCGTCCGCCCACGGAGGATGAGGCAAAGGCATTGTCCGATCTGTCCGCCGCGCTCGGAACGCTGCCGGAGGGGGCTTCGCCCGAAGAGATCCAGCAGAAGGTCTATGATGTGGGCCGCCATGAACCGTACAAGACCACACAGAAGGATGGCTCCGTTGGCGTGGCGCAGAGCTGGTTCAACATGCTCTACCAGGTGCTTCTCGGCGAAGAGAAGGGCCCACGCTTCGGCAGCTTCGTGGCCCTCTACGGGATCGGCAACACACGCCAGCTCATTGAGCGGGCCGTGAACGGAAAACTGGCGGCCTGAGTCAAAAGAGGCCGTCTCAGATTTCGCAGGGTGGGCTCAATATGGCCCACCCGTTGTGTGCAAAAATTACTGACTGGCCCACATGATGCGGCCGATCCAGTCTACGTCCTTCATGTCCAGCGTTTTGGTCGCGTGGTTCGGGTTGAAGGAGGCGAGTTCGAGGGTTTTCGAGGTCTGGCGCTGCAGGATCTTGGCCATGACCTGGCCGTCACTGAGGCGGACCACCACGCGGTCTCCCTTGCGGGTGGTGGCGGCGGGGGAAATGATGATGATGTCCCCCTCGCGGTAGACCGGCATCATTGAATCGCCGGTTATTTCCAGCGCATAGGCATTGGTGTCGGTCACGCCCGGAACCTCGATCTCGTCCCAGCCATTGCCTGCGGGAAAGCCCGAATCATCGAAGAAGCCGCCCTTGCCGGCCTTGGCGAGGCCCAGAAGCGGGATTTGCCGGAGCTTCGGCGGCTGGCCGCGGCGGCCGATCAGCAGATCGGAGAATTCTTCCATGGAGGCGCCCGACGCCTGCAGAAGGCGCGAAATCGACTCCATCGTCGGCCAGCGCGGGCGGCCGTCCGGGCCGTTGCGCTTCGATGGATTGAATGACGTCGGATCGAGGCCGGACTTCTTGGCCAGGCCCGAGGCCGAAAAGCCGTAACGTTCCGCAATCGTGTCGATTGCGTTCCAAACCTGTTTATGGCTGAGCATGGAGCTTCTCCGGATCCTGATGCAAAAGTTCTTACTCTTAGGAAGCTATACCTTGTGCCGCGCGGATTGTCCAGACGCAATGGGAAGCTTATGGTCCCCGCCAATGCGAATCCTTTACAAAATCATCACCGCTGCCGAATGGCGTGACGCTGAGGCCAAGTCCGTGTTCGAAGGCTCCGCCGTGGACCTGAAGGACGGCTTCGTCCACCTGTCCGCCCCGCACCAGGTGCGGGAAACGGCAGCGCGGCACTTTGCCGGGCAGGAGGGGCTGCTGCTGGTGGCCCTGGCCGAGGGCGATCTTCCGAACCTGAGATGGGAGCCCTCGCGTGGGGGCGATCTGTTTCCGCATGTCTATGGCGTGATCGAGACCAGGCTCGCGGCCTCCGTCCTGCCCTTGCCGCTGGTGGATGGCGCCCATCAGTTTCCCGCCGGTGTGGCATGAGCCTGGCTGGTCTCGCCTTTCCGCTCGCAAGGCCGCTCCTCCACGCGCTGGATGCGGAGACGGCCCACGGGCTGACCATTCGCGCGCTGAAGGTGATGCCCCGTCTTTCGAGGCCCACCGCGGACCCGCGCCTTGCGGTGGACGTTTTCGGCCTCTCATTTCCCAATCCGCTGGGGCTTGCCGCCGGTTTCGACAAGAATGCCGAGGTGCCGGATGCGATGCTGGCGCTGGGTTTCGGTTTCACGGAAATCGGCACGGTGACGCCGCGGCCGCAGGAGGGAAACCCAAGGCCCAGGCTGTTCCGCCTGGCGGAGGACCAGGCGGTGATCAACCGCATGGGCTTCAACAATGAGGGCCATGCCGCCGCACGCGCACGGCTCAGGCTGCGGCGGGGGCGGCCGGGCATCGTTGGCGTCAACATCGGCGCCAACAAGGATTCAGGTGACCGGATTTCGGATTATGTCACAGGGATCGAGGCGTTCTCCGGCCTCGCCTCCTATTTCACCGTCAACATTTCTTCGCCCAACACGCCGGGCCTGCGGGCGCTTCAATCCCGCAATGAGCTCGAACAGCTTCTCTCGCGGCTAAACGCGGCCCGGGCGAGGACCGACCGACAGCCCCCCATGCTGCTCAAGATCGCGCCGGACTTGCGCGAAGATGAGCTGGAAGACATTGCCGCGGCCTGCGCTGCCGGGGCGGTCGATGGCATCATCGTCTCCAACACCACGCTTTCGCGGGATGGGCTTCGCTCGCCACAAGCGGCGGAGCAGGGCGGGCTTTCGGGCGCTCCGCTCCTCTCCCTTTCCACCCGCCAGCTGGCGCGCATGTTCCTGCTGACGGAGGGGAAAATCCCGCTTATCGGCGTGGGAGGCGTGCAGGATGGAGAGTCGGCCCTTCTCAAGATCCGCGCCGGAGCAAGCCTCGTGCAGCTCTATTCGGCCCTCGTCTATAAGGGCCCCGGGCTTGTGCCGGAGATCCTCGCGGGGATGGCAGCAGAGCTTGACCGCACGGGCGGAACGCTGGCGAGCCTCAGGGGGAAAGATGCCGCCTTGATCGCTCACCAGGGATCAAGCGGCACGTAGGTTCGTATGATCTTCGCCGTGGTGCCGTCAGCCTGGGCCTTGTCGAGGCCATAGTCGAAGGCCTGCGCCAGTTCCGGCCTGTCGCGCCGGACGAGGAAGGACAGGTTGCGGCTGAAATAATCGAAGTCTGAATAGGCGCCCCCGAGGAGGCGGCAGCAATCCCCCGCCGCTTCGCCTGCCACCCAATAGATCACCTGCAAATTGTCACCGAAAATGGCATCCACATCGCCCGCCTTCAGTGAAGCACCAGCCGCGGCGAGATCGTCAAAGGGTGTGATGCGGGCTGAGCCATAATAGGCGGTGAGCCAGCGGGCATGGACGGTGTCCTTCACCACGCCGATGCGGCGGCCGGACAGGGCTTCGGAGGATGCCGTATCAAGCGTGCTGGTTTTGGGCACGGCGAAGCGGCCCATGATCCGGAAGTAGGGCCTGGTCATGCGGGCGGCACTCAACGTCTTCTCGTCCAGTCTGGGGCCCGTCACGGCGACGTCCGCTTCACCGTTTTGGAGTGCGGGCAGAATGTCCGCATAGGGCCTCGTCTCGACGGTGCAGTTCAGCCGCGCCCGCTCACACGCGGCGATGGCGAGTTCGACCGAGAGGCCTGAGGGCGAGTTGGTGCGGGAGAGAAAGCTGTAGGGCGCGAAATCCGCATCCGCGACGAGCTTCACCTTTGTGTTGTCCGGCAGTTTCGGGAGCGGCTGCTCATCCACCGTTCGGAACTGCGGCACCTCTGTCTGGGGTGAGGCATCCTGCGCGAATACAATCTCAGATAGAGAGACTATCCAAAGAAACATCCACAAGGTAGTGGAAAACTTTACGTAGCGTCGCATTACTGTGCCGTCTAGCAAAAGGTCGCGTGCGGTGTTGTCGGACAACGATCACCAGGGTTTTGGCGAAGCTCCCACGACGCCTCTCACCTTAAACGGGGAAGAGAGCGAAGTCTTGCCCCGTCTGCGCCGGGACAGCTTGTGCGATATGCTTCGCCGCTTGCCGGAGGAAGAGCGGCAGGAGGCACTGCGCACCAAGATACTGAGGGCGGTGAACCTTCCGGGCATCTCCTTCTACGCCGTCTGTGGACGTCCTGCCCTGGCAGCTGCACGGGCGAGGGGCCTCGGCATCGTCGGTTACGCCGAGGCCGAGGACCTACTGGCGGCAGCGCGCGGTGTGCTGTGGCGGCCATTGCTGCAAGAGGCCACATTTGGCTTGGCCCGCCGGTGGCCCAAATATTCGGCGAGCCGCCGTTTCACGGCTGAGCAGGCTCTTGTTCTCGTCGCACTCCTGGCGGCCGTAGTGCTCTCCGTGGTGCTGCTGCCTCCTTCTCTCGTGCTGGTGTGGCTCTCCGCGGTGAGTGGGGCTTTTTTCCTGGCTGTTGTCGCGATCCGGGTCCTGTGCTTCTTGCCGCCCATTCGCTGGCCGGACGAAGATCCGGTTGCTGCGCTTTCCGGGGATCAGCTGCCCGCCTATTCCGTCCTCGTTCCGCTGTTCCGGGAGACGGCGGTTCTGTCCCAGCTTCTCACCGCGCTCAAATCGCTGCACTATCCGCGGGAGAAGCTTGATATCAAGCTGATCCTCGAGGAGGAAGACGTCCTCATGCGGCGGGCCGTGGCGGGGCTGACGTTGGATGACCGCTTCGATGTGATCATTGTGCCCGCAGGCCTGCCCCAGACGAAGCCACGCGCCTTGAACTATGCGCTGCAATTCTGCCGCGGCGAACTCGTGACGATTTATGATGCGGAAGATATTCCGGAGCCGGACCAGTTGCTGAAGGCCGCGCATCGTTTTGCCGCCGCTCCGCCCGAACTTGCCTGCCTCCAGGCGCAGCTGACCTTCTATAATCCGAACGAGAATTGGCTCACGCGCCAGTTCACCGCCGAATACGCCACCTTGTTCGGCGTTTTGCTGCCGGTGCTGGCAAATCACAGGCTGCCCCTGCCGCTCGGTGGCACGTCCAACCATTTCCGCGCCGATGTGTTGCGGACCGTGGGCGCGTGGGACCCCTTCAATGTGACTGAAGATGCGGATCTGGGCCTCAGGCTTGCGAGGCTTGGTTATTCCACCTCCGTGCTCGACAGCCTGACCTATGAAGAGGCGAACACCAGATTCTTGAACTGGATGCGGCAGCGCGCACGCTGGCTGAAGGGCTTCCTGATGACCTGGCTCGTCCACATGCGCGAGCCTCTCACCTTCATGCGGGACGTTGGCCCCGCCGGCTTCTGGGCAGCGCAAGCGCTGACCATAGGTGTTTTTGTATCTGCACTCGTACACCCGATCTGCATGGCGGCGACAATCATCCTCTACATCGCCTTCCCGGTTCTGCCGCAGGGCGCGGGTCTGGCGCTGCTGCTGCTGGCGGGTGTGAACCTCTTTGTGCTGCTCGCAGGCTACTGCACCGGCTTCATGCTGACGCGGCGCGCCCTCAGGCAACGGGGAATTTTCCACTGGACGGGCACACTTGCTGCCATGCCGCTCTACTGGATGCTGATGTCAGCCGCGGCGTGGATGGCGCTCTGGCAGTTCATCACCAGGCCGTTCCACTGGAACAAGACCGAACATGGATTGTCCTCACTTCAGAAGCGGGCACCCGTCAAGCGGCGGAAGCCATCTCCCGGTACTGCGTAAGCGCATCATCAAGGGTCGAGGCAAAGTGCACTGCGGGCGGCCTCACACCATGGGTCAACAGGCTCCGCCGCACGTCCGCATTGGCACCGCTCACGAACAGTTTCACCGCCCGGCGGTCTGCCTTGTGGGCAAGGCCCTCCATCACGTTGGCGCCGGTTGAGTCGAGGAAGGGGACGGCGGAGAAATCGACGATCAGCGCCTTGTGGGTGTCCTGGATGCGGTCCAGCACAGAGGCGATGGAGGCCGCGGCACCAAAGAAGAAAGCGCCGGTGATGCGATAGACCACGAGTTCGGGATTGGCCGCCAATGCTTCATCATAGCCGCCGCGCGGCTGGGCCGAGTCCGCGATGTCTTCACCCACGAAGGGTGTTTGGGTTTCAACCGCAGTTGCCTTGGACATGCGGTAGATGAACAGCACCGAACCCAGCGCGAAGCCCACCACGATGGCCTCTGTGAGGTCACGGAAGATGGTGAGGAAAAATGTGGCCGCCAGGACCGCGGCATCCCCCCAGCCGGAACGGATGAGCACGCTGATCGCCGGCTTCTCGATCATGTTCCAGGAGACGATGGCCAGAACGCCCGCCAGTGCTGCCAGTGGAATGTAGGCTGCAAGCGGAGCGGCAACTGCCATGAAGATCAGAATGAAAATGGCATGCAGCATTCCGGACACCGGCCCATGGGCGCCGGACCGCACGTTGGTTGCGGTGCGGGCAATGGTGCCGGTGACGCAGAAGCCTCCGAACAGGGCAGAGCCGATGTTGGCCACGCCTTGCGCCACCAGCTCACAATTGGAGCGATGGCGGCGCCCTGTCATGCCGTCTGCCACCACAGCGGAAAGAAGTGACTCAATCGCGCCCAGCAAGGTGAAGGAGAGGGCCGCGGGCAGCACCGCGATGATCTTGGCCAACGAGATCACGGGCAATGCGGGAGCCGGCAGCGCGCTTGGAATGCCACCGAACTTCGAGCCGATGGTGGCAACCGGAAGCCCCAGCTTCCAGGTGGCGAAGGCTGCGAGCGCCACGGCGATCAGCATGCCTGGCCAATGCGGCTTCACACGCTTGAAGCCCACGATCAGGCCCGCGGTCCCGAGGGAGAGTGCCAATGCGGCGGGGGTGAGGCTTGGGAGTGCCTCCCACAATACCGGAATCTTTTGCAGCAGCGGACCTGGCTCTGGCACCGGCAGTGTGAGCCCCAGAAGCTCCTTCACCTGGCTGGCGAAGATGATGACGGCAATTCCTGCCGTGAAGCCCACGGTCACGGGGAAGGGGATGAATTTTATGAAGGTTCCGAGCCTCAAGAATCCGATGGCGGCAAGCAGGAAGCCGGAGATGAAGGTGGCCAGGATGAGGCCGTCCATGCCGTGCTGGGCGACGGTGGCTGCAACCAGCACGATGAAGGCGCCCGCAGGACCGCCGATCTGAAAGCGCGAGCCACCCAATAGCGATACGAGAAAACCGCCCACTGCTGCCGTATAGAGGCCCTGCGCCGGCGTTGCGCCGGATGCGATGGCAATGGCCATCGAGAGGGGCAGCGCCACGATGGCCACGGTGAGGCCGGCCATCGCATCCATGCGGAAGTTCTTGAGGGTGTAGCCCTCGCGCAGAACGGTAACCAGCTTCGGCGTGAAGAGTTCGGCGAAGCTGGCGCTCCGCTGGGTGGGAGGAGGAGATGATGCTGTCTGCACGGACATCTGCGATGGCCTTGTTGCTGGAGAAGTCTAGGAGGAAGGGGGTGCCTTGGGCTCACGGAAGCGCACACCGCGCCCGCCGCCTGTGCTCTGCGCATTCTCGCCAATGAGTTCGACACCGGCAGACTCGATCGCCTGGACGACCTTCACCAGGCTGTCCACCACGCCGCGCACCTGACCGTCGCTCGCCTCCATGCGCTGGATGGTGGGCAGAGAGAGGCCGGACTTTTCAGCCAGAGTCTTCTGGTCCATGCCCAGAAGGGCACGGGCGGCGCGGATTTGGGCCGATGTGATCATGGCGGTGCCAAAACGAAGAAGAATGCACGGCCAATCTAGTGGTGCACGTTCAAAACGTCAAGAGTGATGTTTAAAACATCAATTCTGCGGTTTGAGAACTGTCCTTACTTACACGCGCAGTTTCATGTGCCGGTTCACATCCTTGTAAAGGAGATAGCGGAAGGGTCCTGGCCCCCCGGCATAACAGGCCTGCGGGCAGAAGGCGCGGAGCCACATGAAGTCGCCCGCTTCGACCTCCACCCAGTCATTGTTCAGACGGTAGACTGCCTTGCCCTCGAGAACATAGAGCCCATGCTCCATGACATGGGTTTCGGCAAAGGGGATGACCGCACCCGGCCGGAAGGTGACGATGTTCACATGCATGTCGTGGCGGATGTCATCAGGATCAGCGAAGCGTGTGGTGGCCCACTTGCCATCGGTCCCGGGCATGGCGACAGGCGTTACCGCCTCGTCCGAGGTCACGAAAGCGTCAGGCACCGCAATTCCGTCCACGGCCTCATAGGCCTTGCGCACCCAGTGGAAGCGGACCGGTGCGGTGGAATTATTTCTTAAGGACCAATTGGCGCCCGGGGGAAGATAGGCGTAACCACCCGCCAGCATCTCATGCCGCTTGCCATCAAGCGTGAGGGTCATTTCGCCTTCAACGACGAAGAGCACACCCTCTGCTTCACGTGACGGTTCCGGCCTGTCGCTGCCGCCGCCGGGCAAAACTTCCATGATGTATTGTGAAAATGTTTCCGCAAAACCGGAGAGCGGCCGCGCAATCACCCAGGCGCGGGTCTTGTCCCAGAAGGGCAGAAGGCTGGTCACGATGTCCCGCATCACACCCTTGGGGATCACCGCATAGGCCTCGGTGAAGACGGCGCGGCCCGTCAAGAGTTCGGTCTGGGGTGGGTGGCCGCCATGGGGCGCGTAATAGCTGCGGGTCATCGGTGCTTCCGTTTGCTTCAGAGCAGCAAGCGTAATGCTGCAGGCCTGCAGCCGCAAGCCGCCGAACATCGCTCGATCAGTCCGAAAAACTCAGCCCGGTCTACCGCGCCCTTTTTCAATAAGTCCGGGGCTGCGGCTGGCCGAAGATGAAGCCGGTGCCGTCCAGGCTGTAGACGTCCGGGCGGAAATTCACGCGGCCGTCTTCCGTGGCCCAGGCCGTCAGATACATCCAGCGCACGTCCGGCCCGTTCTCGATCTTCTGATCGAACTGCTCCGTCGTCGTGGTGAGGTTCTGATAGGAGACCTCGTCCAGGGGGGCGGCCGTACGGTCCAGAATCCACTTCACCACGGTGCTCACCTGATCAATGCGGACGCAGCCCGAGCTTTCGAAGCGCACGTTGCGGCCGAACAGCTCTCGGTGCGGCGTGTCATGCATGTAGACCATGAACTGGTTGGGGAAGTTGATCTTCACCGTGCCCAAGGAATTATGCGGACCAGGCTCCTGCCGGAAGAAATAGCGTTCCGGGTCGGTTGCCGTCCAATCGATGAAGGTGGGGTCAATCTCCGGCCCGTCCACGCCGTCGAACACACGGATGTGATTGTCCTGGAGGTAGCCCGGATCACCAAGATACTTTGGCACAATATCCCGAGCCACGATGGAGGCGGGGATCTTCCAGTAGGGATTGAAATTGATGTCGCTCACCTTGCTGGCGAGGGTGGGTGACGGGCGCTCGAGCTTGCCCACAATGATGTTGTGGCGGGAATAGACGCGGCCGTTTTCAACCGTTTCCAGCTGGGCGGCGGGAAGGTTGACGAGGATTGCGAATTCCGAGAGGTCCTGCGCATAGGCTTCGACGCGGGGAAGGTTCTCGCGCAACATGCCGAGCCTCGTTTCCGCCGGCACGTTGAGTTGGGCGAGGGTCTTTTCGGCCACGATGCCTGAGGGCAGAATGCCATGGTTCAGCTGAAAGGCCCTGACGGCATCTTCCATGGTCTCGTCATAGAGACCGGCTGAGCCTGAGGAGAGCGAATCGAAGGGCAGATAGTTTTCCCGGATCAAACGCTGGCGAAGTGCAATGACGGCATCGCCCTTGGCACCCTTCTTGAGGGTGCGGGAGCCGATCTGCTCCCACCCGCCGCCGGCAACAATCTCCTCATACATGGAAATCGCGCCCTGCAGAGCGTCCGCCGAACTGGCGGTCAGCATCGGAATCTGATCTTGCCCGGCGACGATTTCCGTCTGGGTTGCCAGCTTGCCGTCCTTCGTGGGCGCCGCCTTGAGGGGCGTTGGCGTGGTGAGCGAGCTGGTAATCACCGGCTCCTCTGCACGTGCGGCGAGGCCCATGGCCACAAGGCTGGTCATGGCAAGAAGGCTGCGATTGAATACGCGACGCGAGAGCACTGGCAATTCCCCTGGCTAGACCGATTTCACACTGGGTGAAGCCGGTAAATGGCGGCTTAATTGCGTAAAGTCTAGTGCCCTCCTGCGACCCAAATGAGGCAAGGGCCATCAACTTAAGGCCGTAACCTCCCTGCGGAAGGGAATATCGAGGAAATCTTCCGGCGGGTTGCCGAAATTCTCGGCAAACTTTCGCCCGGAATGGACGGCGGCGGCGATTGTCGCCGGACCGTAGCAATCTCCCACGCGGGTGGCCGCAATGCCCTGGGCAGTCAAAGCCTGCCACAGGCCATCCAATGGCCGGCGCGCGGTGACCAGCACCACGGCACCTGCCTCCAGCTGGGATGCCTCGCCCGTGTAGGCGCATTCGAGCGACACATGGTCTGCGGCGATCCCTGAAACAGCCTGGTTCGCGAGCACTTTCACCCCCATTTTCAAGAGCCGCGCCTGGATCGTCTTCTGTTCGAGGGAGGCCTTGGTGAAGGCGGAAGCCACGGGGGCGGGCGTCACCAGCGTTACGGCATGCCCTTCGCGCACCAGCAGCTCCGCGAGAACGCCGCCCAGATAGTAATGATCATCATCATAGATCACCACGTCGCGTGCCTTGGGGCGGAGGTCCGACATCAGGTCATCCGGCGTCAGCACGTCGCAGCTTTCCGCATAGTCAGCCGGGCTCAGGAAGTGGCGGCCGGTAAGATCCCTCAGCCATTCGGAGCCGGTGGCGACGAGAACATGGTCTGCGCCAAGTTCGGCCACCGTCTCTGGCGTCATGTCACTTTCGAGGTAGAGCGAGACATTGGGAAGCTTGTTGAGCTGTAGAAGCCGCCAGTCGCGCACCCGTGCCCAAGCGGCAAGGCCCGGAAGCCTGCTTTCCCGGGTGACGCGGCCGCCAGCAACACTTGCCCTGTCCGCCAATGTCACCTGGTGGCCACGCTGGCCCAACGCGCGGGCGGCTTCGAGCCCAGCGGGGCCTGCGCCGATGATAAGAATATGGCGGTCATCCTGCTTCGGCCTGATCTTCTCCGGGTGCCATCCGCGCCGCCATTCCTCGCCCATGGATGGGTTCTGGGTGCAGCGGAGCGGGCTCATCGTATAGTCATGGGTGACGCAGATGTTGCAGCCGATGCATTCCCGGATGTCGTCCAGGCGGCCTTCCTCGATCTTCTTGGGCAGGAAGGGGTCCGCAATCGAAGGCCGCGCCGCGCCGATCATGTCCATGATGCCTTGGCGGATCACCCGCACCATGGTGTCGGGCGAGGTATAGCGGCCAACGCCGACGACGGGCTTCGACGTTAGTTTCTTGACGCCCTTGATATAGGGCTCCTGGAAGCCTTCCTCGGAGAAGCGTGAGGTTTGCGAATCCTTTGACCAGTCTGAAAGTGACAGGTCCCACAGGTCCGGGAGATCCGCCATCATGGCAATCGCATCTTCGACTTCAGCGGGCTCGAGGCCGGCCGAGCCCTGGAACTCATGCATGGCAATGCGCACGGGAACGGCACAGGTGTCACCCACGGCATCCTTGGTGTCCTCGATCACCTCCCGGAGCAGGCGGGCACGGTTTTCGAGCGAGCCGCCATATTCATCGGTTCGGAAGTTGGTGGCGCGGGACAGGAAGTGCTGGAAAATTCCGAGACCGTGGCCGGCATAGACATAGACAAGGTCAAAGCCTGCCTGTTTCGAACGCAGCGCCGCCTGGCGGTGCGCGCGCCTCAGATCGCGGATATCCTGCTTGTCCATGCCGCGCGCCTGGATGGGATCATAGAGATAGCTCGCCGTCGGCATCGGGCTTGCCGCAATCGGGACTTCGCGGCTCCACAGATTATTGGCGGTGTAGCCTGAATGGCACAGCTCGATTCCGGCGAGGGAACCGTGTTCGCGGACCTTTTCCGCAATGCGGGCCAGCATCGGGATGTCCTGGTCGCTCCACAGGCGGAGTTCGACGAAGGGCGCCACATCCGCCGTGTGGTGGATTTCCACCATTTCGGTGCAAACCACGGCCCAGCCCCCTTCGGCCTTCATGCCGCGCATGGCGGCGAGGGCGGAGGGGTCCTTGTAGCCCATGCCGTTGCAATGCGGCACCTGGTAGAAGCGGTTGCGCGCCGTCACGGGTCCGATGCGGACGGGCTCGAAAAGGATGTCATAGCGCGGATCGCGGGTCATGTCGTCTCCCAGGGTTGCGCAGGGGTTCTAGCAAAACTCGAGGTGGCTCGGCTATGCTCTCCGCTCGGGCGTTCATGCGGGGAAAAATGCTGCCTACCATCAAGGACATCGAACAAGCCGCCGTGCGGCTTGAGGGATTTGCCGTGAAAACGCCGGTGATCGAATCCCCCATTCTGAATGCTCTGTCCGGCGGGCGCGTTCTGATAAAGGCGGAGTGCCTGCAGCGGACGGGCTCGTTCAAGTTTCGCGGCGCCTGGAACCTGATTTCGCAGCTATCGCCGGAAACGACCCCCGGGGGTGTGGTGGCCTATTCCTCCGGCAACCATGCACAAGGGGTGGCTGCTGCGGCGCAGATCAAGGGCTTTCCTGCCTTGATCGTCATGCCGGCGGATACACCCGAGATCAAACAGCAGAATACAAGGTCTTATGGCGGGGAGGTCATCACCTATGACCGCGCTACGGAATCCCGGGAGGCCATTGCGGAGAGCTTCGTAAAGGCTCGCGGCGCCGTCATGGTGCCACCATTCGAGCATCCGGCAATCATTGCCGGCCAGGGCACCTCCGGGCTTGAACTGGCGGCCGAGGCGGCGGCCCGGGGCGTGATGCTTAACGATGTTCTGGTGTGCTGCTCTGGCGGCGGCCTGACAGCAGGCGTGGCGCTTGCAATGGAGGCAAGATCGCCGGGGACGGTGGTGCATACGGTAGAGCCCGTGGGCTATGATGATTATGCGCGATCTCTCAGGAGCGGGCAGATCGAGACCAACCCCAGGGCTTCCGGCTCGATCTGCGATGCACTGATGTCGGTGAGGCCGGGCGCGCTGACGTTCAGCATCAACCAGAGGCTTCTGGGCGAGGGGCTCACCGTGACGGATGCCGAGGCCGCGGCGGCCGTTCGTTTCGCCTTCGAGGTGTTGAAACTCGTTCTGGAACCGGGCGGTGCAGTGGCGCTGGCCGCCGTGCTGACGGGAAAGATTTCAGCCAGGGGCAGGGCGATCGGTCTCATCGCGTCCGGCGGGAACTGTGATCCGGATGCCTATGCGCGGATCCTTCGCGGGGAGATCTGATGAGGGTCTTCAAGAGGCCTTTGCGAGTTCGTCTGCCAGCGGCACATCGATTTGTTCACCCGGCTTGTGGCGGATGATGACGATGCGGCGTTTGGAAGGTGCCTCGGCTGAGGGTTCTTCCGCCATCAGCACGCGGCCCTGAAAGTTGGGAACCGAGGTGAGTGTGGCGCCGGGTGCCGGTTCAAAGATATCTTCATCGGCGCGGTAGAATTTCATATGGCGGAGGCCGACCTCGATCTCGTTTGCGGCGGGTGCGGGGTGGATTTCTTCCGGCTCATCCTGCTTCAGGGCATTGGCGAGCCTTGCCATCAGCGCGTCATGGTTCGAGGCCACGGCCGTTTCGAGGCGCTTCATACTTTCAACCAGGCTGGATGTTTCGGCCGTGCGAAGCCTTATCGCGAATTCATCGAGAAACCAGCGGCCACGCGCGGTTTCCATCACCGCCTCACGAATATCCTCAAAGTCCTCGGGCACAAGGCCTTGCGGCGCAGGCCTCGTCTGCTGCGGCAGTTCTCTGGGGGGCATACGCAACTCCACTCACAGGCCCTGGAAAGACCTATCCCCTGCGCCAGCCGCAGGGCTCCTCACCCCTCCATAATCATGGCCAGTGGTGAATCTTTGGTTTAGACGCGGGTTTTCAACGCTTCTCCCCTTTGCGCACCCCCCGGCCATGCCCTCCCGCAATTTCAGCTTCAGGCTTTCGCTGTTCAATGTGGTGCTCTTCCTCGGCACTGGCATTCAGCTGCCATTCCTGCCGCTGTGGCTGAAGGCCAAGGCGCTCTCCGACCCGCAGGTGGCCTTCATCGTCGCCATGATGATGGCGGTGCGGATCATAGGCATTCCGCTCGGCACCTTCATTGCGGATCTGACGCAACGGCGGCGGCTGGTGATCATCGGCTGTGCTTTCAGTGCAGCTGTGGCCTATCTGCTGCTGAATTTCATGTCTGGCTTCTGGCCCATTCTGGCAGCGGGCATGCTGGCATCGGCCCTGCTTGCGCCCATAGTGCCGCTGACGGAGGCGTTGGCCGTTGAGGGCAGCGCACATTTCGGGCTGGATTATGGGCGGATCAGGCTTTGGGCCTCGCTCAGCTTTCTATTGGGAAGCCTCGGCGCTGGGGCGTTGCTGGACGTCATTCCGGTGCAATCGGTCATCCTGCTGATCGCCGGTGCCCAGACGCTGGGGGCGCTGGTCACGCTGCTCCTGCCCCAGGACAGGGCGCTGAACGCGGCCAAGCATGAGCCGATCCGCCTCAGACCATTCCTGGCGGTGATCGCGACGGCAAGCTTCCTGCTGTTCCTGTTGGCTGCTGGCCTGGGCCAGGCGAGCCATGGTTTCCTCTATGCCTTCGGCTCCGTCTATTTCGAAGATCTTGGCTATTCGAAATTTGTGATTGGCCAGCTCTGGGCGGCGAGTGTGATTGCCGAGATTGCGATGTTTGCCTTCTCCAACCGTTTTTACCGCAGGTTTGGATCGGTGCGCCTCATCATGCTGGGAACGGCGATCGCCTGCCTGCGCTGGATCGTGACGGGTCTGGAGCCGCCGCTCATTGTTTTGTTCGCGGTACAGACGCTGCATGCCGCGTCCTTCGGCTTCACCCATTTGGGAACCATGCATTTTATCCGGGAGCACGTGCCGCACAATATGCGCAATACGGCGCAGGGCCTCTATTCAGTGCTGTCCAGCGGTGTGCTGCTGTCCAGCACCATGTGGGCTTCGGGCTCGCTCTACGGTGCGTTTGGGGGCGGCGCGTTTTATGTAATGGCCGGGATCGCTGCCATCGCCTGCGCGCTCGCAGGCATGCTGAGTGCCATCAACCCCAGAGGGCCGCTGACGGCGGGTGCATGAGGGAGCCCTCGTACAGGATCGCGGGCGAACGGTCCTGGCTGAGGAGCAGGGGGCCGTCGAGATCGACGAAGGCTGCCAGCGGGGTGAGCAGCATGGCCGGCGCCATGGCGAGGGACGTTGCCAGCATGCAGCCAACCATGATCTTCAGATCTCGGGATTGCGCCGCATGGGCGAGTTCGATCGCGGATGTGAGACCGCCGGTCTTGTCGAGCTTGATGTTGATCGCGTCGTACTTGCCGGTCAGCTGATTGAGCGTTTCCACGCCATGGGCTGACTCGTCGGCGCAGACGGTGACGGCCCGTGCCAGGCCGCGCAGGGCCTCATCATTGCCTGCGGGCAATGGCTGCTCGACGAGTTCAACGCCTGCCTCCGCGCAGGCGGCAAGCATGGCGGCGAGATTGTCCGGCGCCCAGCCTTCATTCGCATCAACAATCAAGCGGCTCTTGGGTGCATTGCGGCGGATGAGCTTCAGGCGCTCATCATCGCCCTCGCGCCCCAGCTTGAGCTTGAGCAGCGGACGGTGCGCAACGCGGGCCGCTGCATCTCCCATTGCTTCGGGTGTATCGAGGCTCAAGGTATAGGCCGTGACGACGGCCGCCGGCTGTGCAAGACCCGCGAGTTGCCAGACGGGTTTTCCCGCCTTCTTCGCTTCAAGATCCCACAGGGCGCAGTCCAGCGCGTTGCGTGCGGCATGAGGCGCGAGCAAAGACGGAATGTCCTGCCGTGTGATGCCGCCTTCGATATCCGCACGCGCCGCTTCAAGTGCTGCCACCACTTGCGGCACGGTTTCCTCATAGCGGGGGTAGGGCACGCATTCGCCATGCCCGCGGTGCGGGCCGTCTTCCACTGTTACGGTGACGACATGGGCCTCGGTTTTGCTGCCGCGCGAAATCGTAAAGCGGCCGGCGATCGGCCAGCGCTCCTCGGTGATGGTGAGTTTCGGCATGTTAGCGCCCGTAGCGGCGGATCAGCTCATCGACGAGAGGGGCGACCCCGGTGCGGATGGGATCGACGCAGGGCAGGCCATGGGCTTCGGCCGTCTCCTTCAGATAGCTCATTGCCACTTCCTCGGAGAGATGTTCGGTATTGATGGCAATACCCGTGCAGGCAATCTGCGGATTGGTGAGCGCGCCCTCAAGAACGGTGCGTTCGATCACCTCGGCAATCGACGGCAGCGGATGCTTCACGCCGCGCATGGTCGCGCGGGTGGGCTCATGGCAGACAATGAAGGCATCGGGCTGAGCGCCGTGGAGAAGGCCCAGTGTGACCCCGGCGAAGGACGGGTGAAACAGCGAGCCCTGACCTTCAATCACATCCCAGTGCCGGGGATCATTGTCAGGAGACAGCCATTCGGCCGCCCCTGAGATGAAGTCCGCCACCACGGCATCGAGCGCGAGGCCACGGCCCGAGATCAAGACGCCCGTCTGGCCCGTGGCGCGGAAATCGCAGCTGAGGCCGCGCTTGTGCATCTCGCGTTCCAGGGCCAAGGCCGTGTATTTCTTGCCCACCGAGCAATCGGTGCCGACAGTGAGCAGGCGCAGGCCAGGGCGCTTCGTGCCCTTGCCGGTGGCGAAGCTGACATCGGAAAACCGCACATCATGAAGCTTCCGATGATGCTTCGTCGCCGCACCGGCAATGGACGGAATGGCGTTCAGCCGCTTGTGGAGGCCTGTTGCCACATCGAGCCCCGCTTCAAGGGCCGCGACAATCTCCGTCACCCAGTGATCGGGCAGGACCCCGCCGGCATTGGCAACGCCGACCACCATGGTCTTGGCCCCTTTGGCCACGGCTTCGGCAATAGTCAAATCGGGCAGACCTGTATCGGCCTTGCAACCGGCAAGACGCAATTGCCCGACGCACCATTCCGGGCGCCAATCGACGATGCCCATGGCGGTCTTGGCGGCAAGCTGGTCCTGGACATCGCCCAGGAACAGCAGATAGGGCTTGGCAATCTCCATCAGATTGAACGCGTCAGTTCTTCGGCGCCGGCCTGGCGCGGCCGACGGCGGTGCCTGGTCCAGAGACATCAAGTGATCCTGCCTGGCGTTTCACCACATCGGCAAGCGCGCTGAGCGCACCGATCTGATCTGCCACCACGCGGCGCATGGCATCGGCGTTCGTGCGGGTTTCCTCGGGAAGCTCCGTCAGTGCGCGCATCAGTTCGTTGCGAGCAGAGTCGATGTCCTTCACCACCTGCTGGGCGGTCAAGCGCATGTCCTGTGCGGTCTGCTGGAAGTCCGTGGCGGTGGACGACAGCATCTCGTTCATGGCCGACATGGCGCGCTCATGCTGATCGCGCAGCACGCGGACGGCCTGGGTGATCTGACCACCCGATGCTTCCTCCAGCTTCTCGATTTCGCGTTCGAGGTTGCGGGTGGCGAGGGCTGATTGCTCCGCCACGATGCGGCTGATCTCCTTGGCCTTGGCCTCGGATGCGGCAAGCGAATCCTCGATGAGGCTCATGTAGCTGCTCATCACCGAGTCGATTTCGCCAGCCTGCTTTGCCGCATCGGAGATGAGCGTGTCGAAGGTCTGCTTCCGATCAACCAGCACGCGCTCCATTTCGTTGTTGAACTGCTCAACGGAGCGCTGCACCAGCAGCGAGGCATCGTCCAGGCGTTCGGACACGCGCGTCGAGGTGAGTTCGAGACGGCCCGTGAGGTCCGTCGAGACGGTTTCGAGGCGTTCGTCCATGGTGCCCGCAGCACTTGCCAGCTGCTCTGCCAGGAAGGATGTTGCCGTCTCCACGTGCTTAGCAAACTTGCGATTGGCATCTTCGAGCTTCGCCGCGGTGCTGACAGACACCTGCTCCAGCGTGCGGCTGGCTTCTTCGACGCGGCTCGAGAGCGAGCCCGAATCCTGCTCCAGGCGGCCGGTGATCTGCAGTGTTGTGGCGCTCAGCCCTTCGGCCAGGTCTTCGCTGGCCTTTCCAAGTTCGGAGAGGATGGCGCTCGAGGCCTGATCCAGCACGGTGGCAAAGCGGTGGCCCGTGCCATCGAGCTTGTTCGACAGATCGTCCGTCACGCGTTCGAGCATGCCGGTTGAATTGTCGAATCGGTGGCGCAGGGTTTCCGCCGTCTGTTCGATGCGTGCCAGCATCGATGTGCCTGCGGTATCAAGCTGAGAGGTGACCTCGGAGGAGGCCTGCTCCAGGCGGTGCGCCATGACCTGGTTCACTTCGCTCACCTGGCGGGTAACGCGCACTGCCGTTTCGGCGAAGCTGTCCGTCATCTCGGTTGCGGTCTTGTCGATCTGGTCGGCCATCATCTTGGTGTTGACCGAGAACAGGGCGTTCAGATCGTTCGACGTACGGTCGAGCTGTTCCGTGAGGTTCTGGGTCTTGGCGCTGAACAGGCCTGAGAGGCTGTTCCACGTCTGATCCAGGGTTTCGCTGAGGAGCTCTGCATTGGTCGAGAACAGGTTTGACAGGCGGTCGGACGTCTCCTCCAGTTCGCCGGCGATCTTGCCGGTGCTGTTGGTGAACAGCTCCGAAAGCTTGACGGACGTATCGCCCAGCTGACCGTTGAGCATCTCGGTGTTGGTGGTGAATATCTCCGAGAGATGAGAGGATGTTTCGTCCAGGCGCTGGGTGAGTGTCTCGGTCGAGTTGCCGAACAGGGCGGAGAGATCCGCCGCCGCCTGTTCCAGCTGGCTGCCAAGGCGCTCCGACGTCTGGTCCAGAAGCTGGCCCAGCTGCTGGGACGAATCGTCCAGCTGAAGCGTCAGCCTGTCAGTGACCAGGGCCACCTTGCTGACCGCATCGCCCGTGGTGTTGGAAATATAATCTGTGATGCGCTGTGCCGTCTGCTCAAGCTCGCCTGACATGTGGGCGGAGACCTGGTCGAGGCGCGTGTAGAGCTTCGTTGCCGTCTGCTCAAGCTGGCCGGTCATCGAGTTCGTCGTGCCGTCCAGCTTGCTGTAGAGCTGCACTGTCGTGTCTTCGAGGCGCTTGGTCACGTCCTCGGACGAGCTGGTGATCATGGTGAGCAGCTCTTCGCGCGCCTTGGAGAGGTTGGTCACGAAGCTTCCTGACACGGTGATGAGCTTGTCCGTGACGAGGCCGCCCGAGCTTTCGATGCGCTCTGCCAGAGCCACGCCCGATTCCGCCATTTCGCGGTTGACGATTTCGGCCGTGTCCTTGAGGTGGGCGACGATGGTGCCGCTGGTGGACACCATGAGATCGTTGACGTTGCGCGAAACGGTCTCGAGCCGCGAGGTGAGGCTGCCAGAGGTTTCGTCCAGGCGCGTGGCGACAGTCTCCGTCACCTCGTCGATGCGGCCGGAAATGGTGTTCGCGACCTGGCCGATCTGGCCCTCAAGGCGCCCTGTGGCACCGTCAAGCTGCGCTTCGAGCCCCTGCACTGCAGTGGCGATGTCACGCGAGGAGCTGTCGAGCTGGCCGATCACGCTGCCGGCTGTCTCGCCGATCACTTCCTGGAAGGTCTTGTTGGCCTGGTCGAGAGAGCCGGTGGCGGCGCTGACGCTGGTTTCGATCTGTCCGTAGAAGCGCTCGCTTGCGCCGTCGATGCGGCGCTCGATTTCTTCGGACGCCCCACCGATCAGTTCCTGGAACATGCGGGTCGTATCGTCGAGACGGCCGGTGGCGGTTGAAATCGCGCGCTGCACTTGGTCCTGCAGCAGCGTGGCCGAGGTGCCCATGCGGGTCTCGACGCCGCCGGTCAGCTGTTCGATCAGTTCATGGAACAAGCTCGAAGCTTCGTCGATGCGGCTCCTGGCGTTCTCGACCGCGCCGGTCATGATGGCGTTCAGCGTTTCGCCCGAAATGCCGATACGGTCCTCCAGCTTGTCGCTGGTCTGGCCGATGACTTCCTGGAAGCTGTTCGCGGTGTCGGTGAGCCGTGAATTGGCGGCACCGAGGATGCTGTCCAGATTGTCGAGCATGTCCCGCGTGCGGCCATCGAGCTGGCCCAGAATGTCCGCATTGGTGGTGCCCAGCAAGGTGCGCAGTTCGCCCGCAGTCTCTTCGAGCCGAGACAGGGCCGTGGCGACAGCGTGATCGACCTGGGCCACGATATCGCTCGAGGAATGGCCGAGCTTCGCGGTGTAATCATCGGTGACGCGGGCAATCGCCATTTCCACACGTGCGGCCGAGTCTGTGACGCGCTGAGCAGAATCAAGGTTCTGCTGGTCAAGCAGCCCGAGAATCTGGTGCGCGGCCTCGCCAACACGGGCGCTGGCTGCTGCCGTACGATCTTCGATGTTGAAGAGGATGCGGTTTGCAGTTTCCTCCACGCGGCTCGAGACGAGGCTTGCCTGCTCGTCGAGGCGGCCGAAGACGCCGCCGGCGGAATCGTCCAGCCTGGTGATGATGCGCTCCGCCCTTGTGCCGATTTCGTCGATGAGGCGGCCGGTGGTCTCTTCAATGCGGCCGGACATGCCGGTGCTCATGGAGCCCAGTTCCGCAAGAAGGGTCGAAGCGGTCTGATCAAGGCCCGTCAGGAATTGGGTGCCTGCGGCGTTGAGGCGGCCTGCCACGTTGTCCGTCGCCTCGTCCACGGCGGACGCTACACCAACGGCGGACTGATCCAGATAGGTGATGAGCTCGGCACGGGACTGGGCAACGCGCTCGATATATTCGACGGCGACAGTCTGCAGGCCCTGGGTGACGAGGTTGCGGCTCTGCTCAATCATCTGCGAGGTGTCCAGGCTGACGCGCTCGAGGTTGCCTGTGACATCATCCGCGATGGTCTTGATGTGGAAGCCCAGATTGCTGCCGGTGGTCTGGACCACGTCGGCGAGATCGGCCACCTGCTGGCGGATCTGATCGGCCGATGCAACGCTGGACCGTTCGATCGTGCGCGAGATGTCTTCGTGGACGCCGGCAAGCGAGTCCACGGCGTTGCGCACCAGCATGGACATGTTGACTTCCATCTCCTGCATCGAATGGCCGAAATCCACCGTCTCGGAGCTCAAGGTGGCGGATGCCATCTTCATCTGGTCGATCTGGTTCGAGACATGGCGTGACAGTTCGCGCAGCTGGCCGATCATCTGGGTGGAGACGTCCTCCATGTGCGCGGTCTGCATGCCGACTTCGGAGCCAGCGGTATTGGCGCGCTCTGACATGTCATCCATGGCGCGCATGATTGAGCCCGAAATCTCCCGGAGGCCGCCCTCGAGCCGGCCCAGCGTGTCCTGCGCAGTTGCCATGATGTTGTCGAGATTGGCCGTGCTGTTCTCAAGCCTGGTGACCAGGGGGTTGGTATCGTTGCTGATGAGCAGCGAGGCCTGGTGCAAGGCCGAGCGCTGATTTTCAATGCCAGCGACGAGATTGCGGATGCGTTCTTCATTGCCGCCGAAGGCGCGCTCGATTGCCGCGATTTCCTTGTGGACGATCTCTTCCAGCACCGCGGCGCGCTGCACCGCATGCTCGACGCCTCCAACAAGGAGATCAACCTCGGAGCGGACCGCCTGCGCGATGGTTGTCAGACCTTCTGTCGCGATGTCCTGCGGGCGGACGAGGCGCATGGCGGATTGGAAGAGCGCTTCTGACACCTGGCGCATGTCGGCCGCGCGCCACAGTAGATAGGCGCCGGCCCACACCACGGCAATGGGCACCAGGAGCAGGGCGATGGCCTGAAGTGTGCTGTTGGGCGCTGCCTGGCCACCGAGTGTTCCGGAATTTGCGAAGAACCAGCCGCCGGACCACAGTGCGGTGAGGATGACGGAGACGAGGAGATAAGGGGTAAAAGACGGGCGGCGGCGCATCTTGGCGAGCAACATGGCGGTGCCCGGGTCGTTTTCATTGGCCGGACGGCCCTTCACCGGAGCGGGCTCCGCCGAGAGCCGGGGCGCCTCACGCCGCATGGCTTCTGCTTCGGCCTGGCGGCGATCAGAACGGCGCGTCTCGGTTGTATTAGCCATATTGTTTTGTTCCCGCACTTTTACAAACCCGCAGCACCAGGTGCCGCCCTGTTCCACTCACGCCCGATGAGGCTTTCACCCGGCTTTTTTATGTCCGGGACAAAGCCCCGCTTCCCCGGGGGCATGGCTTCTCGCATTCACCATAACCTATCGGATTGCCCGGTTGAACCCGGCATCGGCCCCCCAGCCCCGAATATTTAATAATTGGTTAAGAGCCCGCTGCACAGCAATTATTCCGTGCCATTCCGCAATTGGCTTGGGGCTTTTACGGACTGCTCAGGCTTGTGGCATATGCTCTGTTCTCCAGAACGCGCCGGGAGGCGAACAATGACTGTTACCAGAGACAGGGCGGACAGCACGGACCCGCTGAAGAGCGAGGTCTTCGACCACGCTCATCTTCAGCATTATACCATGCATGATCAAAGGCTTGCGGCAGAAGTGCTGGGACTTTTCCTGGCGCAGCTTCCGAGCACCCTGCACCTGCTGGAGCAGGCGGAAACGGCGCCTGACTGGAAATCCGCCGCCCACGCGCTCAAAGGCTCGGCGGCATCCGTTGGAGCGCCGCGGGTTCGCGCCCTTGCTTCGGGGCTGGAAGCGCTGGCCTTTCCGGGGGAACTGGCCGTCCGGCTTCTGCGGGTTCAGGCCCTCAAAGCGGAGCTGGCGGAATTTCGCAATGCGGTGCGACGGGCCTACCCTGGCGTGGCGGAGCCCTGAAGCGGGCGCAGTTGTGTTTCCGCGGATGATCCCCTAGAACCCGCGCTCGACAAATGAACGCGCTTCCGGTGGAACTCATGGCAAAAATCACCTTCATCCAGCACAACGGCACTGAGCAGACTGTCGAGGGAACACCCGGCATGTCCGTGATGGAGACAGCTGTCAAAAACATGGTGCCCGGCATCGATGCCGACTGTGGCGGCGCCTGCGCCTGTGCGACATGCCACGTCTATGTGGAGCCGGACTGGATAGATAAAGCCGGTGCGCGCAACCCGATGGAAGAGGACATGCTGGATTTCGCCTTTGACGTGCGCGACAATTCCCGCCTCTCCTGCCAGATCAAAGTGTCGGACGCGCTCGATGGGCTCCGCGTCAAGGTTCCTGAAAAGCAGTTCTGAGGAAGGGCGGCGAAGCCATGTCTGATGTGATCACCACGGATGCCGTCATCATCGGTGCCGGCCCCTGCGGGCTCTTCGCCGTTTTCGAGCTGGGACTGCTCGATATCCGGTGCCACGTGGTGGACATTCTGGACCGGCCCGGCGGCCAGTGCGCTGAGCTTTACCCCGAAAAGCCGATCTATGACATTCCGGCACTTCCCCTCGTCACCGGTGCCGAGCTGACGCACAGGCTGATGGAGCAGATCAAGCCCTTCAAGCCAGAGTTTCATTTCAACCACATGGTCACAGCGGTGACCAAGCTGGGCGACGCGGACTTTGAGGTGGAAACCGATGGCGGCCTCAAGTTCCGCTCCAAGGTGGTGGTGATTGCGGCCGGTGGAGGCTCCTTCCAGCCCAAGAAGCCGCCGATCCCCGGGATCGAGGCCTATGAAAGCGCATCGGTCTTCTATTCCGTAAAGAAGATGGAAGCCCTGCGCGGCAAGGACGTGCTGATCATCGGCGGCGGCGATTCCGCCCTTGACTGGACGATCAATCTGCAGCCCATCGCTAGAAGTCTCACGCTGCTCCATCGCCGCGACGAATTCCGCGCCGCACCGGATTCGGTTAAGAAAATGCGGGAGCTGGTCGAGGCCGGCAAAATGTCATTCAGGCTCGGCCAGGTGACAGGTCTCAAAGGTGCGGAGGGCGTTCTCTCTGCAGCGACGGTGAAGGGGAACGACGGCGCAAGTTTCGACATCTCCTGCAATGCCATGCTGCCGTTCTTCGGGCTGACTATGAAGCTTGGTCCCGTGGCGGAGTGGGGTTTGAACCTGCATGAGAACCTGATCCCCGTTGACACCGAGAAATTCGAAACATCAGTCGAAGGCATTTTCGCGATCGGCGATATCAACACCTATCCCGGCAAGCTGAAGCTGATCCTCTCCGGCTTCCATGAAGCAGCGTTGATGGCGCAGAAGGTGTTCAAGCTGAAGAACCCTGGCGAACGACTGATGTTTCAGTACACGACGTCGAGTTCGAACCTGCAGAAGAAGCTGGGCGTTTCCTGAGGCTAGCTGGCTGACTTCTCACGCCTGAGCCGCTTCTTCGCGAGCTCCACCTCTTCGCGCCGGTTGGGCCGCCCCAGAAGCTTGCGGAAGCCGTCCCGGCGTTCATGGACGGAAGCAATCGCGAGTCCCATGGGAACGCCGGTTTCCACCAGGATCGCCTCACCCAGTTGCAGACTCGATTCAATCGTTTCCGGAACAGCTTCGGTAACGCCTGAGGTGTAAAGCCGCTGGGCATGCCGCTCATCCCGCGCGCGGGCGATGATCTTGAGATCAGCGCGCAGCGAGCGGGCCACACGCACCACCTCATCCACCCGCACCGGATTGTCCATTGTCACCGCCAGCGCCCGGGCCTTGTCCAGGCCGCAGCGCTTGAGGAACTCCACATTGGCCGCGTCGCCATAGTAGACGTTGCTGCCCGCCTTGCTTTCGCGTGACACGAGGTCTGCATCGCTGTCGATGGCAAGATAGGGAATCTTGTGTTCATCAAGCATCGACGCGATCAGATGCCCGACCCGGCCGAAGCCCGCCACCACCACGCGGGCTTCGTCATCTGCTGGCAATACGGCCTCCACGGATGCGACAGCCGCGCGCCGGCGCATGCCGCGGGAGATGCTTGCACCAAACTTTCCGAGAAAAGGAATGGCGATCATCGTCAGCGTCACCAGCAGCATGATGTTGCGGTTGGTGGGATCGTCGATAAGGCCCGTGGCAATTGCTGCGGCGGCAAGGACGAAGCCGAATTCCCCGCAGGGGCCGAGCAGCATGGCGCTTTCGAGGGCCGCACCCCGGTTCACCCGGAACAGCCGCGCCAGCACATAGACGATCGAGCCCTTGAGCAGGATCAACCCTGCCGCCAGACCCAGCGTATAGACCGGCGCGCGGAACAGCGTGTCCAGATCAAGCTTCAGGCCGACCACAAGAAAGAACGTGCCCAGCAGCAGGCCTTTGAAGGGCTCGATCACCGCCTCGATGGCGCGGCGGTATTCGGTTTCGGCAAGCATGAGTCCGGCGATGAAGGCGCCGAGCGTCATCGATATGCCGGCGATGCTGGCCACCGCACCGGTGCCCACGGCGATCAGAAGTGTGGCCGCCATGAACAGGTCTGAGCTTCCCGTGCGCGCCACGAGGCGCAGCAGCGGCCGGAGCAGGAAGCGGCCGACAATGACGATGACGGCGATGGCGACCGCCGCCTGCAGAAGCGCCAGCAGCACGCTGACCGCGATGTTGCCCTCGACGCGCTGGCCGAGAATGGGCACCAGAAGCAGGAGCGGGATGACGGCCAGATCCTGCATGAGAAGGATAGCGAAGCTCAACCGGCCGGTCTGCGAGCCAAGGCGCTTGGTGTCCGAGAGCAGCTGCACCACGATGGCCGTGGAGGAGAGCGACAGTGCTGCACCGGCCACCAGTGCTGTCCGCACGTCAAAGCCCATGGCGAACGCGCCTCCTGCGATGGCGAAGAGGCTCAGTACCACCTGCAGGCCGCCGAGACCGAAGACCAGCCGCCGCATGGTGTTGAGCCGCTCGAAGGACAGTTCGAGGCCAATGAGGAAGAGCAGGAAGACCACTCCCAGTTCAGCGATGTGGCCAAGGCTTTCCGGATCTCCGATATTCAGGATTTCGAATACAGGAATGCGCTGCGCTATGGGGCCCATGACGTCCGGGCTCAACAGGATACCCATCACGAGAAAGGCCACAACGGCATTGACACCTACGCGCAGGAAGAGCGGCACTGCCAGGCCTGCAACCCCCAGTACGATCAGAAATTCCTTGTAGTAGAATGCGGTTTCAGACGTCATCTCTGCCTCATGCCGCCAGTGTGGGGCACGAAGCACGCCATGTGAAGCCTGATTAGCAGGCGGCCGACATCAAGGTATGGCGGCGACCACAATGAACATGATGAACAGCCCGAGGTGCACCACGCCCTGAAGCACGTTGGTGCGGCCTGGAAGCAGCGTGATGGCGCTGACGAAGAGGGCGAGCCCCAGCAGCACGATCTTTGCGGGCGGAACGCCCAGCGCCAGCTGCACATTGGTGAAGCCGGCAAGCAGCGCAATCACGGGAATTGTGAGGGCGATTGAGGCAAGGGCGGAGCCCAGCGCCAGGTTGAGGCTGGTTTGCGGGCGATTGGCGAGCGAGGCCCTGACCGCCGCGATGCTCTCAGGCGCGAGGACGAGACAGGCGATGACAACGCCCGTGAATTCATGGGGCAGGCCCGCATAGTCGATGAGATCATCAAGGTCCGGCGCCAGCATCTTGGCTTGCAGTACCACACCCGTGAGCGAGATCAGGAGGAACAGCAGGCTGGTACCGGCAACCTTTCGCGAGGGCGGCTCAAACGTTTCATTGGCCGCGTCCGAATCATCGGCCGCCGCCAAAAAGTAATCCCGGTGGCGCACTGTCTGGATGAACAGGAAGGCGGCATAAAGCAGGAGGGAGATAAAAGCGACGGCGGCAAGCTGCACCGCGCTGTAGGTAGGCCCCAAGGTCGATGTGGTGAAATTCGGCAGGATCAGTGCAATCGTCACGAGCGTTCCAAGCACCGCGAGATAGGAAGATGTTCCGCTGACCTTAATCGTCTGCTCGAAATGCTTGTGCCCGCCGAGGACGAGGCAGATGCCTAGAAGGCCCGTCAGCACCAGCATGACAGCGGAATAGACCGTATCGCGCGCGATGGTGGGGCCGCCATTATCCGCAGCCAGCATCAGCGCCGCGATGAGCCCTGCTTCGATGATGGTGACGGAAATGGCGAGGATGATGGAGCCAAAGGGTTCCCCCACACGGCTGCCGACCACCTCCGCGTGATGAACGGATGCGAATATGGTGCCGCAGAGCAGGAGGGTTTCGAAGGCCAGCAGCAACGGCTGATCGGCAGGCAAGAGGCCTGCGAAATAGGCGATGACGAGCACGGCCGAAAACAGCGGAAAGGCGATTGTCCACCAAGGATTTCCAGCGTGATTCTGCCCGGCCAATGCGACCTCCCAAACGTTACGGACAGAGTTAAAGGCGCAACATCTCGACGCCGCAAGCAGTTTTGCTAGGCTGTGTGGTGAATGGGCAATGGGGAGAGACCAAGTTGACACAGCGCAAGCGCGGACGCGCGTTGGGGCTTCCGTTTCCGGGAACAGCAGGGCTATGGAATGCCATCACCGATGTGCCCGGCGTGGAACTGGGTGAGGTAACGCTCATTTCAGGTGAGGGCCCCTTGCGCCCCGGCCATGGCCCCGTACGCACCGGTGTCACCGCTATCTTGCCGCGTGGGAAAGCGAAAGCCCATGTACCTTGCGCTGCGGGCTATTACTCCTTGAACGGCAATGGGGAGATGACGGGTGTCGTCTGGATCGAGGAATCGGGCGAACTGCAAACGCCCATTACCATCACCAACACCCACTCCTGCGGCGTGACGCGGGATGCGACGATTCGCTGGCTGGTGGGCCGCGGCGTCGGCACGGGCCAGGACTGGGGGCTTCCCGTTGCTGCGGAAACCTATGACGGCGACCTGAATGACATCAACGGCTTCCACGTGACGGCAGAGCACACGATCGCCGCACTCGATAGCGCCCGGAGCGGGCCTATCCCGATGGGCAGCGTGGGCGGCGGCACGGGCATGCTGACCTATGATTTCAAGGCCGGAAACGGTTCCGCCTCGCGCGTTGTCGACATTGCCGGAGGGCGCTACACGCTTGGCGTTTTCGTGCAGTCCAACTTCGGGCGGCGGGAGGATTTCACAGTGCTCGGCGTGCCGGCAGGGCGGCATCTGCTTCACGGCAAGCTCAGGGGCAAGGAGCAGGGTTCCGTCATTGCCATCGTCGCGACGGATGCGCCGTTGATGGCGCATCAGTTGAAACGGCTTGCCCGGCGGGTGCCGCTGGGGCTCGCCCGCACGGGAACGGTGGGGAATAACTCCTCAGGCGATATCTTCCTGGCCTTCTCCACCGCGAATGAGCAGGCCTTCAGCCTCCGCAGTGGCCTTCTTCACATGGAGGCGCTCGGCAACGGCGACATCGATCAGCTGTTCACGGCAACGGTTGAGGCGACCGAGGAGGCGGTGATCGATTCCATGCTGATGGCCGACACGATGGTGGGGCGGGATGGGAACACGGCGATCGCACTTCCCGCCGACGAGCTCCTCACACTCATGACGCGCTTCGGCCGGATGTAAGCCGCACAATGAGCATGCCCGCAGCCATGGCGAGAACAAAGAGCACCGACGGCCAGTAGCCGAAGACGAGAGAAGCCAGCGCCGGACCTGGGCAAAAGCCTGACAGGCCCCAGCCGAGGCCGAACAACGCCGCACCTCCCATCAGCCGGTAGTCAAAGAGCTGATGCGCTGGACTGCTGAAGCTTTCGGCATAGAGAGGTTTGCGCCATCTCAGCACGAAGGCGTAACCCGCGACGGCGGTGGCGAGTGCTGCCCCCATAACGAAGAGCAGCGTGGGATCCCACGTGCCGAAGAGGTCCATGAAGTTCTGAACCTTCATCGGATTCACCATGCCGGAGAGGGTGACCCCGGCACCAAAGAGCAGGCCGGCGAAGAGTGCTGTGAGCTTGTCCATCTCAGCCTCCGATCACGTGGCGCAGAATGAAGACGGTGATCAAAGCCACGCCCATGAATATGGCCGTTGTCACCATGCTTCTGGGTGACCCCCGCGCAATGCCGCAGATGCCATGCCCTGACGTGCAACCCGCCCCAATTGCAGTGCCTATGCCAACGAGAAGGCCGCCCGCAATCGTGGTGAGAGGATTGCCGGGAAAGGCCATCGTGTTCGAATCGAAGCCGCCGAACAGGGCGGTGAGAATGGCTCCGAGCAGAAGGCCTGCCATGAACAGGGCACGCCAGGCATTCTCGGTCTTCCAGCGGCCAAGCAGTGCACCGAAAATGCCGGACAGTCCGGCGACACGGCCGATCCCGCCCATGAGCAGGACGGCAGAGAGACCAATGAGAATGCCACCATATAGGCCGGCAAGTGGAGTGAACTCCGTCACGTTCCGCAATCCTCCATGAATCTCAGGCTTCAATGGCCGGAACGCGCAGAAAAGAAAAGGCCCGGAGCAGGGGGCTCCGGGCCGAGGCAGGGCCTCAGGGGTTGGAATCGCCGTCACCTGGCGGCGGCGGGGGCTGATCGCCCGGCGGCGGCGGTGGGGGACCGTCATCATTGCCAGCACAGGGTGCCAAAGCCATGACGCGCGGCCTGCCATGATCCATCCCGCGATCCATGCCGTGGTCCATTCCTGGGCCGTGGCGCCAGCGGGGGCCGGGTCCACGTCCGTCCCGCCCTGGGGGTCCATCACCCCTGCTGGCAAGGTCCGCTGCCGGAAGCTGATATTCGTCCAACGTCACCTGGCCGTTGCCATCCCGGTCGAAGAACTGGAATTCGCGCACCATCATCTCATTGCGCGCCTTGAGCCAGAGCAGCTTGAACTCATCAAGTGACAGCATCCCGTTCTTGTCCGCATCGAAATCGGCGAGCCACTGTGTGCGGTTCTGGTCGATTTCCTGCTGCGTGACGGTGCCATCCTTGTTGGCGTCATAGCGCTCCACCAACTGGCGTCCCATAGGCCCCGGTCCATGGCGCATGCCGCACATGTCGCCATCCCCCCTGTCCGCGTGGGCTAAACCCGCGCCCAGCGTCAGCATTGCCGCCGTGGCGGTTGCCGCAACAAGCTTCAAACGTCTCTGCATCGTGATACTCCTTTGACCTACGATGAGAGAAGGACGAAAGGCGGAGGCATATCCGTCGCTCCAGCGCATGAACTTCTGTTCACGTCACGGAAGGCCGATCAACGCACGAGTTCGCGCATGGCGCGGTCGATGCCATCGAGTGTCAACGGAAACATCCGTCCTTCGAGCGTGCGCGAGACGAGGTTGATCGAGGGTGAATAGCTCCAATATCGCTCGGCCCCGGCGTTGAGCCAGACCGCCTTGGGATATGTGCTTACAATCCGCTGCAACCAGGTTAGGCCCGGTTCGTCGTTCCAATGCTCAACGGAGCCGCCCTCATGAGTGAGCTCATAAGGGCTCATGGAGGCATCACCCACGAAGATCACCTTGTAGTCATGCGCATAAGTGTGGAGCACGCGCCAGGTATCGATGCGCTCGGCGTTACGGCGGCTGTTGCTCTTCCACACATTTTCATAGACGCAGTTGTGAAAGTAAAAATATTCAAGGTTCTTGAACTCGGCGCGGGCTGCGGAGAACAGCTCCTCACATATCCGGATGTGCGGGTCCATTGATCCGCCAACGTCAAAGAAGATCAACACTTTTACGGTATTGCGCCGTTCCGGCACCAGCTTCACGTCAAGCCACCCCTGACGGGCGGTGGAGCGGATGGTGTCAGCGAGATCGAGCTCCTCCGCCGCACCTTCGCGGGCGAATTTGCGCAATCGCCGAAGCGCCAGTTTGATGTTGCGCGTGCCCAGCTCCACCGTGCCGTCGAGGTCCTTGAAGTCGCGGCGGTCCCACACCTTCACAGCCTGGTTGTTCCGGTTCTTATCCTGCCCGATGCGCACGCCGGCGGGATTATAGCCATGGGCGCCGAAGGGTGAAGTGCCGGCTGTTCCCACCCATTTGCTGCCGCCTTGATGGCGGCCTTTCTGCTCTTCCAGCCGCTTCTTGAGTTCGTCCAGAATCTTTTCGAGACCGCCCAAGGCCTGAACGAGCTTCTTCTCATCTTCCGTCAGATGTTTCTCCGCGAGTTTCCGCAGCCATTCTTCGGGGATATCCGCCAGCAGCGCATCACCGGGGCTCACGAGACCTTTGAAGACATGGCCAAAGACGCGGTCAAACCGGTCCAGATTGCGCTCATCCTTCACCAGTGCTGCGCGGGAGAGGAAATAGAACTCCTCCGTTTCATATTGCGCCAGCCCCTTGTCCAAAGCCTCGAGGAGCGTCAGATATTCCCTGAGCGAGACCGGAAGTCCCGCGGCCTTCAGCTGCGTAAAGAACGATAAGAACATCAGTCGCCCCCGGCAGTGAAAACGGGGTATCCCGTGCTGGCGGCTATCACCGGCGCGTGTCGGCAGAACGCCTTCCGGCTCTGCTTCGCCTCATAGGTGAAGTCCTCGTAGAAGGCGTTCAGAGGCCGTGAGAGAATAGAGGCAAGGCCTGCAATGTCATATTCATGGAAGTGCTCGTAGAGAGTCTTCTTCACGCCTTCGTCCACCTGCACCAGCCCTCCACACTGGTCTCCGGCCACATCCAGCAAGGCAACCGCCATGGCGATCCGCGTGCCTCTGCTCTCTGCCTGCGCCGGAAGCGTGAGCAGGGCGACAAGAACCGCGGAGGCGAGATGCCTCATTCTTCCTTCTCTGGAGGGGCAGAGGACACGAGTTCCTTCATCAGGCTGCCGAGAGTTTCCTTGGCTGAGGCTTCCTGTGGAATGGGCCGGCACACATCGCGCGCGGCAAGGCCCACGCGTGCGGTCAGTATGCCGTTCACCGTGCCTTCGCCAAAGCGTGCTGAGAGGCGGCCAAGAAGGCCCCGTCCCACGACGTGCTGCACCAGATTGTCAGACAGGGCGATGCCGCCCGTCAGCGCCAGGTGGCTCAGTACCATGCGCGCGAGCCTTAGTGTGGCAAGGGTTGACGGCCTGCCGCCATAAAGCGTTGCGAGTTCCCGCATCATGCGCAAGTTTTGTGCGGCGACGAACAGGATGTCGAGTGCGGCCGTGGGCGCAACCGTGGTGAGAAAGGTTATACGGCGGGCGGCATGTGCGATGATGCGATGGGCCTCCGCATCGCGCCAGGACACGAGATGGCGCTCGGCGAGCTTGACGCGGTCGCGGCCGTCTAGAATGTCACTCTCATACTGCTTCAACTCGCGAAGACCAAGCTGGGCATCGGACCTCGAGGCATAGAGGGACTTGAGATTTTCGACCGCGCGGTTTGCGGCGCGCGTATCATCAGCGTTGATGGCGTGCGCAGCATCGATCTGGATATGTTCAATTTGACGGAGCCTGGCGAGCGCCCAGATTTCCCGCGAGATGATGACGAGTGCTGCGAGAGCCGCAACGCTGGCAACGCCCAGCGCCACCCAGCCGAGAGCGGGCGAACGCGTGAAGAAATCTTCCACCAGCTTGGTTACCGCCAGGCCGGCCCACATGCTGACCAGGGTGAACAGCGCGCCGATGAGCAGCGTCCCCCAGTGGAAACGGCGGGATCTCGCCAGTGGCGCGGGCGGCATGACGATGAGATCACCTTCATCCAATTCCGGCTCGAAGGTGATGCCGGTCATGGCGCGGGGTTTGCGCGCGGGCGGTTCGTCCGGCTGCTCCTGTTCCAGCACGAAGGCTTGCGGATTGCGGGGCTTGTCACTCATAGGAAACGGTCCCCCAGGAGGAATTCCATGGTGCGGTCCAGCCTGATGTGGGGCCAGGTGCCATCTTTTGGCACGGGCGGTCGGAAGCGGACGAATTTGAGGCTTCCCTCAACGGCTCCGTCCAGCGCCCTTTCTGCTTCCTTGGGCAGGTCTCCTGGGAAGATCGCGGCCTCGGTCATGCCGTCGAACTCGGTCCCGCCAAGCTGTTCACCGGAGAGTGGTGTGCCGACGATGCATTCGAGCGTTTCACCCTTCTGCTTCACACTCGCCTCACGCGTCGCGCGGATGGCGGCAAGTGCGGCGACGTCGATCTCGGCCCCTGAATACTCTGCACGGGTCATCGCTTCTTCGACGATTGTCTTAAGGATGTTCTCCAGCCGGTCGTGGCTCGTGTGGTGGAGGAGATCCGCCTTAGTGGCCGCGAAGAGAACACGGTCGATGCGGCGCCCGAAGAGGTTGGAGAGCAGTGAATTTGCACCTTGCCGGAAGCACGAGAGAATATCGGCAAGGGCCTGCTGCAGGTCCTTCACGGCCGAAGCCCCGGCATTGAGCGCGGTCAGCGCATCAACCAGGACGATTTGCCGGTCGAGGCGGGCGAAGTGGCCATAGAAAAACGGCTTCACAATGGTCGAGACATAGGCCTGATATCGGCGCTCCATCAGCGCCCCGAGAGAGCCCTTGTGAAGCTCAGTAGCCGGACTGACGTCCAGCGGTGCGAAAGCAAGCAAGGGCGAGCCCTTATAGTCTCCGGGCATCAGAAAGCGGCCGGGGGGCAGGGTGGAGAGTGACACATCGTCTTTCCGGCAGCGCGCCAGATAGGCGGTGAAGAGCTCTGCTGCCGTGATCGCATCCTGCTCGTCTGCAGGCCGTGCGGGATCAAGCGTCGAGAGGAGAGCATGCCAGTCGCCCGCGAGTGCGAGGCGGGGTGCCATGCGGCTGGCCGCGATGGTTGCAGCAGACCATTCGGCATAGCTCATGCGCATCAATGGCAAATCAAGCAGCCACTCGCCGGGGTAATCCACAATGTCGATGTGGAGCTTGCCGCTCCCGAAGCTGCGGGAAATGAAGCCGACCGGCGTGTATTCCGCGGTAATTCTCAGTTGGCTGATGCGGTTCGTGCTCTCAGGCCAATGCCGGGATTCTCCGGAGAGCGCCTTCATGTGGGATTCGAAGGCAAAACGGGGCAGCGTGTCGTCCGGCTGCGGTTCCAGATAGCAGCGCGTGATACGCCCGCCACTCATCGCTTCAAAGGCGGGAAAGCGTCCGCCCTTGAGGAGGGAGTTGACCAGTGCTGTAATGAAGACCGTCTTCCCCGCCCGAGACAGGCCAGTCACACCCAGCCTGACGGACGGGTTGATGAGACCCGTCGCGAAATCCGCGAGCCCCCCGGCGGCAATGCGCGTGCCGTCCACGATGTCAGTGAAGCTGGCGATGTCTCAATACCCCATTATTTTCAGGACATAAGTGGTAGCATCGGGCGTGCAGCGCAAGGAAAAGCGTCAGCCTGGTTCCAGGTCGCGCGGGCGGATGAAGGCGTCCAGGCGGCCCGTTCCTGTTGTGGTTTCCACCCAATATCCCGCGGCAAAGGTGATGACGGCAAGGCCGGCCGTGGGATATTTCTCCGCCATCTGGCGGCGCAGGGGCTTGCCGCCGGATGCCGAAAGGCCAAGTGCCAGGGTCTGAGTGGCCGGATTGTGGGCCACAAGCATGAGGCGCGCTGCCGTTCCGCCATGCTGCCGGATCGCCCCCAGGAGGGCCCCGCCATCGCCGAAATCATAGAGTTCATCGATCAGACGGGTTTCCGGCAGGTGAGGCAATTCGCGCGCCGCGATCTCCCAGGTTTCTCTGGTGCGTTTTGCAGGCGAACAGAGGACGAGGTCCGGCACCAGCCCTTGCTGTGCAAGGTGCCGTCCGATGAGCCGGGCGGCACTTTCACCGCGCTCCGCCAGCGGTCGGTCAAGATCTGCCATGCCAGGCGCGCCGAGGATGGCCTTGGCATGGCGGAGGAGAAGAAGTTGACGTGCTGGCATGGTTGATTGTCCCCCGTTCGTGTCGCGGGGGGGCATCCTAGCCTCAGCCGCCAATCTCCGATAGGTCGAAGGGCGTCGTCTGGTAGACCTCATTGATCCAATTGCCGAAGAGAAGATGCGCGTGGCTTCTCCAGCGGTTCTCGGGCGGGAGTTCGGGATCGTTGTTCGGAAAATAATTGGCTGGAAGCTCAATCGATTTTCCGGCCGTCCGATCCCGCCAGTATTCGTCCGCCAAAGAGGTCGTGTCATATTCGATGTGGTTGAACATGTAGAGCGAGCGGTGTGCGGGATCGCTGATGAGGCAAAGACCTGCCTCATCTGACTCCATCAGGATCTCGAGCTGCTTGTCCCCCGGCAGATCGGCGCGATGGTTTTCGGTCCAACGGGAGACGGGGATCGAGAAATCATCCGAGAAACCGCGGAGATAGGGCGAGTTGGGCTTCAAGTTGCGGTGCGTGTAAACGCCGAAGCGCTTTCTGGGCAGCGCATGCTTCGGCACCTTGTGGAAATGCCAGAGCGCTGCTTGTGCCCCCCAGCAGATGTTGAAGGTTGAATGCACATGCGTCTGCGTCCAGGCATAGATCGCCGCCAACTCATTCCAATAGGTGACATCCTCGAAATCGAGCAGTTCGACAGGAGCGCCGGTGACGATGAAGCCGTCAAATTTCTGATCCGCCACATCAGCCCAGTCTTCATAGAAGGCGAGCATGTGATCGGCCGAGGTGTTCTTCGGCGTATGGCTGGTGATCTTGATGAGGGTCAGTTCGACCTGCAGCGGTGTGGCACCGATGAGCCTTGCGAACTGCGTCTCCGTCTTGATCTTGTTTGGCATGAGATTGAGGAGGCCGATGCGCAGCGGGCGGATATCCTGACGGGCGGCGCTGGCCTCCGTCATGACCATCACGCCTTCAGATTCAAGCGTGCGGCGTGCGGGTAGATCATTGGGGATGCGAATGGGCATTTTCTAACTGGCCTGGTCTATGATGCTGCTGAGACGTGCGGTGAAGTCCTCTTCGGACTGGATTGATGGCACGTCTCGCATTCGGACCGTGTAGCCGAAATTATCCGCAATCGCCTTGTAGAGTGGAATGCGGTGGTGAAGAAGCTGTTCAAAGCCCCAGACGGCAAAGCCATCGGGGTCCACGTCATCGTCATTGCCGATGGCATTCAGCGCCTTGTATTCCGCCCATTTCCGCTCAAGGAACTGGGGCTGGTAATACATGGGCTTCGGCGCCTTGCGGAAACGCTCCACCAGCATTCTGGTATGTTCGGGCGTTCCTTCGATATAAAGGAGCAGCGTGTTCTCCGCGAGGGTGGAGAGAACGGGGTCGCGCGGGTCCGCCGGTTCCACGATCTCGCACAGCGAACCACCCGAGTCACAGACGAAATTGCCATACTGATAGATATCCCGCGCCTTGCCGATGAAGACTGGAACATCGAGAAGGGCTGCGATCTCTGCCTCGCGGTGCTGGTTCTGGCGCTTGCGGTATTCGGCGAATGAGATGCCGCCCTTCTCCGGGTTGCCAGGCTTGCCAAGATATGTGGAGAGCGGCTTCAGGTGATCGAAGGTGATGTTGGACTGTATGTGAATCGAGTCTGACAGCAGCAGGTCACGCAGAAAGGGAACGCGCATCGCCTCCCGCTTGAAGTTGTCGACAATATGCTCGCCCATGTAGCGGGTACCGATCCGGTAATCGACGGAATAGTGATACCAGCCCGAATCCTGCAACAGGTTCGAGAGCGTTGTCTTGCCCACACCGGACATGCCGAATATGGTGACAGCCTTCTGGGGCCAGTTCGCGAAGTCTTTGCCTGATTTGAAGCGCATGCAGCGTTCCATAGCGGAAGGCATGGGGCGGGAGCAACTGGCGCGATTTAGGACTTGAGAATGATCGATGCGAACTATTCCGACCGGACTTGGTATGAGGCAACGGCGGAGCGGGGGCCGCTCCGGCCAGAGCTTTCGGGCCGGGTCGAGGCAGACAACTGTGTCATCGGTGGGGGTCTTGCCGGTCTGACCACGGCGCTGGAACTCGCCAGGCGCGGCCAGTCCGTCGTATTGCTGGAGGCCAGGCGCATCGCCTGGGGTGCTTCGGGCCGGAATGGCGGCTTTGTTTCAAATGGCTTCGCGGAAGGCATGGGGAATGTCGCCAAGCGGGTGGGCCTCGAGGCGGCGCAGGCACTCTATCAGCTGTCCCGCCACGGCACTGAATTCGTGCGCAGGGAGATTGCCGAAACCGATCCCTCTATCAAGGCCGGGGAGGGCTGGCAGGGCTGCATCCGCTACTCCAATGCTGCGGCAAAGCAGGCGGCTGTGGCAGAGATGGCACGCGATTACGGCCAGGAGATGCAATTCTTCGATGTGGCTGAAACGCGGGCGCGGGTGAACACCTTGCGTTATTTTCAATCCTCCTACGATCCCACCGCCTTTCACATGCATCCGCTGCGCTACTCGCTGATGCTCGCGAAAAAAGCTGAAATTGCGGGGGCACGTATCTTCGAGAACTCGCCGGCCGCCAACGTCGAGCGGCAGGGTGCGGTTTGGGTGGTGCGCACGGCGCAAGGCGAGGTGCGAGCGGCAAACGTGGTCTATTGCATGTCCTCGCTGGACCGGACACTTCACAAGCCGACGGGACGCGCCGTGCTTCCCGTTGCAACCTATGTTGCCGTAACGGAACCGCTGACGCAGGATGTGATCCGTACACGGAGCGCTATTTCGGATACGCGGCGCGCTGGCAATTACTACCGGCTGGTCGGTGAAGGCCGGTTGCTGTGGGGAGGTGCGATCACCACCCGCGTGTCTGAACCCCGCCGCCTGGCGGAGCGGATGAAAGGCGACATGATTTCTGTATTCCCGGAACTTGGCAATCCCAGGATCGATTATGCCTGGTCCGGGCTTATGGGTTATGCACCGCACTTCATGCCGTTGATTGGCAGTGACGGGCAGGGGCAATGGTGGGCCACTGCCTTCGGTGGCCACGGAATGAACACAACCGCCATGGGTGGCATTCTGCTGTCACGCGCAATTGCTGCGAAGGATGATGAATTCCGCCGCTTTGAGCCGTTCGGCCCGCAATGGGCAGGCGGGCCATTTGGCCGTGCCGGCGTGCAAGCGGGTTATTGGTACATGCAGCTGAAGGACCGGCTGGATGAACGGCGCTACGGAAGGGCAGCTTAGGTCATGGCATTCGGCAGCAGTGCACTCAGTTCCAACGCCTCCCTCGACCCCTATTGGTGGCGTGCAGCGCCCCATGAGGATGCCCAACGCGCTGCACCGCCAAAGCGCACGGATGTGGCGATCGTCGGATCTGGCATCACGGGCCTCACCGCGGCGATTGCTCTGGCCCGTGGGGGCCGGCAGGTGACGGTTTTCGAGGCAAAGGAGCCCGGCCATGGCGCCTCCACCCGCAATGCGGGGTATGTGGGCCGCACGCTGAAGCACTCCTTCGGCGAGATCATGGCGCATGAGGGCCTCGACAAGGCAAAAGCTGTCTATGGCGAGTTGATGGAGGCGTTTCTGGCCGTGAAGGAGACGGTGGATAGGGAAAACATCGACTGCCACTACAAGCAGCAGGGCCGCCTGCTGCTCGCCACCTCATCCGCTATGCGGGAGGCAATGGCGCGCGAGTTCACCTTGCGCGAGAAGCATCTGGGCGAACGATTCCAGCTGGTGAGCCGGGCAGATCAGCACAGTGAAATCGCGTCCGATCACTATTTCGGGGGAGTGCGAATTGCAGATCATGCGGGATTGCACCCAGGCCTTTATCATAAGGGCCTGCTCGATGCCGCGCGCGCTGCAGGTGTTGGCATCTGCGCCTTCACCCCTGTTCTTGGGTTCCGCAAGGAGGAGACGGGTTTCACGGTCTTCTTGAAAGGCGCCAGGACTGAGGCGCGCGACCTGGTGTTCGCCACAAACGGATATGGCGGGCGAGAATTCCCGTGGCTCCAAAGGCGCATCATGCCGTTTCATGCCTATCAGGCAGTGTCTGCCCCGATGAGCGAGAACCGCGTGCGGGCGCTGCTTCCGGGTGACCGCACCTTCATCGACTGGAATTTCAACGTCGACTGGATGCGCATTGCGCCGGGGGACAACACGCGCATCACCTTTGGCGGCCTCACCGGAGAGATCGACGCGGATTTGCGCGTCATGGGTGAGCGCCTGAAGCATCGGCTGGTGCGAATATTCCCCGAGATGGGGGATCTGCAGTTTGACCATGTGTGGACGGGAAAATGCGGCGGCACCTTCGACATAACGCCGCGGATCGGCCGCCATGAGGGCGTTTATTATGGCAGTGGATACTGCTTTGCCGGTGTTCCGATGGGAACGCTGTTCGGCAAGAAAATCGCCCGTCGCATCTTGGGAGGCGAGGGCGGCGACAGCGTGTTCGACACCGAGCCACCATCAAAGTTCTGGTATCGCGGCAATGCCTGGTTCGTGCCCTACGCGCTGAAGTGGATGAGCCGCAACGACCGCTAGCTGTGGAACTCACTTCTTGTAGGTCAATGGTGAGCTTTCGGTGGAGATCAGATCCGTCATGATGAAATCCGGCAACGCCCCCATGATGGCATAACGCTTTAGTGTTTCGCGCGGAAGGGACAGGACGGACTTCAGGAAGCGGCGGCATGTGGCCGTACCACAGTTGCAATTCATCTCCCAGATTTGATCGAAGAGGCTGACGCCAACCACCGTCGAAAAGTCCAGCGAGACGACTTCTCCTTCGTCTATTTCGGACAGTGCGAAAAGCGTGTTCACGCCGCGAACGCCTGCATTGGGCTCACAGGAGTGGGAAAAGAGCTGCGAGTCCTCATCCAACAAGATGTAAAAATCCCGGGAAATCTGGAGTGGGTCATCCACGTTTCCGTTTCCGCGCCGGACTCGCCTGAGCATTTCTTGCGTGTTGACGATCTCACCCGAGAAGAAGGCAATGACCGTGCCGGGATCGATCTTCCTTCTGGCAACCCAGTGGCGCCGGCCGGTGCTGGATTCAGCTGCAACGCAGTTCAAGTGCAAGAGCGCAGTCGTCATTTGCTCTTTTCTCCACCCAGCGGCCCGTAGAACAGAACCCACATGCTTAAGTCATCAGTAAAATCGACGAAGCGATGCTCCACACCGGCCGCAACGAACAGTGCATCTCCTGAGGAAAAATCGAGAGTCGAGTGGCCGTCGAAGAATTTACCCTTGCCGCTGACGATGAAGTAGAATTCGTCCCGGTCGTGAATCTCCTGGTTGTCGACGCCCTTGGGCGCGTAGACCAAGAGTTCGGCGGTTCCCCGCACGAACAGGATGTTGTAATTCGCGTCCTCGGGATCAGGACCCGGAAGAGTCTTCAAGGCTGAAGACATGCTCATGCGAAATTGGTCGACCATGGCTGGATTCTCCATTCAGGCGTCTGCGCCCCAGTATACCGAAATGACGTTCATATCTTCCGGCCCGGTGTTGAAAAGCCGGTGTCTGCAACAGGGCTCGATGTAGATCGTTGCCCCCGCGGACACGGCGAACATTTCCCCACCGAGATCGAGTTCGCCACTACCGGAAATGATGAACCATATCTCGTGTTCTTCATGTTCATCATCCATAGTGCTTGCGTTGGATTGTAAAGAGAATTTGCAGAACTCGACCGGTGCGCCCGCATTGTCAGTGAGGGCGAGGTCCATCGGTGTCTGCAGAAAATAGCCGGCTTTCACGATTTCGGACTTTCCGAATGAAACGACTGGCATGCTTCTCTCCGGTCTCCGTTCAGGTTGACGTTCTGTGCTTGGCAATCATCGTCAAAGCGCAAATCGTGATGGCCACGCCAAGAGCCTGGCTTGCAAGAAGCGTCTCGTCGAGGACGACATAGCCGGCGAGCAGGCCTATCAGGGGAATGAGATTGAGAAATACGACAGCGCGATACGGCGATGCCCTCAGTGCCAGTTGAAAAACCGCGAAGGCGACCGAAAATTGGGCGGCGCCACAGATGATGAGATTGACCCACTGCGCTGGCGGGATCTGAGACCAGATATGGGGGATGATGGTGGCTCCGGTGATGGCGGAATATGCACCTAACAATCCAAGGGCGAATATCTGCTGAATGAGCACCAGAAATATCACGTCGCCCCGGACTGCGAACGCTGTGGAAATGATGGCGTAGAGCGATGCCATTATAACGGACAATGCCAACAGACCATAACCGAAGGCAGAGCCGCGCGGCCCACCGGTGACATCTGCTCCGACCACCAACAAGACCCCTGCAAAGGCCATTGCTGCCAGGCCAAACATCATGGGTGTGATCGCTTCAATCCGCAGCAGGGCCAACAGAAGGACTGTGACGACGGCTTCGCTGGAGAAAATTACCGAGACAATGCCGGCGTCTGTCAGTTGAAGGCCGTGTTGACCGAACAGATAGGTAAGCCCAGGCTCAAAAATGCCGCAGAGGCCGATGATCAACACCTCCCGTAGCGATAGCCGCCGCCACAGCCGAAAGACGACCACCATTATGGAGGAGATGGCGATTGCGGAGAAGAGCTGGAGGGTAATCTGTTCGACCGGCGAAAAAAATCTCATGCCTTCTTTGTTTGCCGCAAAGCATATTCCCCAGATAGTGGGCGGAATCGCGCAGAGGCCGATTGTCCGCCATTCTCCCAGGAGGCGCCAGAATTGACCCCGGCTTGAGGCGTTGGCTGACATTTAGCGCCCGAACATCCAATCAATCGCGGTTGGCGGCGGAGCGGCTGCGAACACTTCCCTCTTCAGGATATCATTCAGCATGATTGCGCTTCGCCAGGACACCATACAGAACGTATTATCGCCAAGCCCATGGGTTCTCCGTCCGCGATTATGGGCGTAGATTTGCTGCTGCGTTTCGATGTTCCACAAGACGCGATAGTGTTGATCGAGCTTGAACTCGTCGCCTTCGTCATATTGAAAGAGGCCGCTCAATTCCTTCAGAAAATGCGGAAAAGGGCGCGTGCATCCGGTTGCCAGTATGACTGCATCTGCGGAGATGGGGGTAATCAAGCCATCTGCATTCGACTGGAGTATCAGAGTGTGGGGGCGGCCGTGGACTTCGAGTGCCGTGACGTCCTGATCAAGAGCGATGGACACGGTGGTAGGCGTTTCGGCGACATGCTGGGCAGCGTAGATCTTGTTGTAGAGCGACGCTGCCATGCCGCTCGAGATGCCGTCGCACAGAAGCCGGTTAGCATTGGCAATGCGGCTTCTTGCCTCCAGAGTCAGTGTGTTGAAGTAGCGGGCGTATTGGGGGGAGAAGAATTCGTTCACGAAGGGCGTGTCATCCATTGGGAACAGATTAGACCGGCGGCATATCCAGATAATTCTTGCCAGCTTGCCGTAGGTGCCGTTCAAAAGCGTGTCGACCACTTCTGCGGAGGTCTGCCCGCCACCGACCACTGCGACGGTTGCCCCCGTCACGTCCGGTTTGGTTTCGCTCAGTGTCCATGCGTGCATGACCTGCGCAGAGGGTGAATGTGAGGCCCAAGCGGGCACAAAGGGCTCCACCCCCACCCCAAGCGAGATATTCCGCGCGTAGAGAGTCCGTGCCGTCGTCTCGATCTTGAACAGATCACTCTTGCGGGTTACCCGTTCCACCGATTCGCCAAGTGCCAAGTTTTGCACGCGCTCTGCCGCCCATTGGAGGTACTGCTGGAATTCCACCCGCGTTACCACCGGGTCCGACGCGCAGAGGAATTGCGTCATGCGTTGCTTGGCGGCCAGGAAGCAGAGAAAGGACGAGTCATGTGAAGGATCAACCGGTGTGACCAGATCCTCAAGCAGCGACGTCTGGAGATTGCTCTCGTCATAAAGGGCATAGGGGTGCCAGCTGATGCTGGAACTCTTTTCGATCACATGCACGTCGAGGCCGGTACGCTTCTGGGCGAGGGACGCGAAGCTGAGATTGGCGGGGCCTGCTCCGACACAGACCACATCAGCGGGTTCAGAGATAGTCGGGGCGATGGCCACCATGGTGCCCTCCCTTGATGATGATTTCAGCAGGGCTTGAAAGGATGTGATCATAAGCAGATCGCACGGCGTTCACGCCAGCGAGCCCTGCCGGCAAATTCGAAGTGAAGCCGTTCTCTGCGCCCGCGTTGTCGATCAATGTTTTGCCGAGGCCGGGCAGGAAGGGGTAAGCCAGCATCGCGAAGGCGAGAGACCAGCTCTGTCCGCTGCTGGTTGCCCGGCGACGTTCGGCATGGGTCAACCAGCTGTCCAGTGTCTCAAAGGCTTTTCTCAGGTTCAGGGAGCCGGGTTCAAGGAGCCGAAGCTGGGTGTCGAGCAGTTCAATGAATAGGTGATAGTCGGCGCCATCCATCGGTTGTGTCGCCGGGGCATGAGCCAAGGCGCGGATGCGGTCTTCCCAGTCGAGCTTGAACTTTGAAAATGCGGCTTCCGAGAAGTCCGCGCACTGATGCTGCGGGTTCATCCAGCAGAGATAGGCCCTCAATGAGTCCGATGAGGTGGCGAGTTGCCGCCGCGCCACATTGGCCCAGATTGCGTGATTGCCACTGGTGGAAAACTTGCTCCCCTCGAGCGTCGCAAAGTGGTTGGTGAGGTAATGATCAAACGGGCGCCAGTCTTTGCTGGTGAGCCCGATGGCAGTTGCCCCGATCAGATAAGGTGCCGTATTGTCGAAGCCGAAGCTTTTGACGAGGGTGACGCCACTCTCCTTTTTGAATGGGTTCACCGTCTGCCCCAGAAAATCCTTGGCTACCTCGCCGCATAGGATCGAGAGCGCATACATTCCGGGATAGGAAAAGAAGACACTGCCGGCCGACACTCTCTGGTCATGCAGTTTTGCCCCCCAGCGGGCGGGGTGCGACAGGCGTGTGGCTGATTTGTTGAAGCTCAGGCTTGCCATGGCAAGATCGATGAAAGTTAAGTCCTGACATCGCTTCTCAAGCTCCCGGCGAAAGGCAGGAGTATCATATATCCGGATGAAGGCGCTGGTGTAATCCTGCCATTCCGAGGAATCGTTTGGCAGCTCCGACCAATATCCAATGATGTCTTCGGGCGAAATTTCAAAGCCGCAGTCTTCGCAATAGAAGCCTCCAAGATCGGGCACTCCACAGTTGGGGCATTGTCCCGCTATGTGGCTTCCGAGAACCGGCTGCGCATGCGGCAGGCTGTAGGTGATGCGCTCGGGGCGGAACGTGATGCCCGCCAGCGGGTGGTCGGTTGCGAGTTCGCTGTAGAGGGAGCGGTATACCTCCTCTGCCCGGTCGCTATGGCTTTTATCGATCGGATTGAAGAAGGCGTCGAACCGGATGTTCAACTGGTCAAAACAATCCTCGATTTGGCTATGATAGGTGGCGCAAATCTCTTCCGGCGAGCGATTTTCGCGAATGGCTCTCGGAAGCACGTGCATTTCCCAACTGTCGCTGGCTGAAACAAGCGCTACCCGGTGCCCGGCCCGCCGCAGGGCGCGGGCCATAACATCCGTTTTCAGGTATGGCCCGGAAACATGGCCCAAGTGGAGAGGGCCGTTTGGGGTGGGCATTGCGGGGACGAGCAAATAAGGTTCGGGGGTGAGGGCGCCCGGCATTTTGGTCTACCAATACAACTTTCAGGGGAGATTGGCGCAGATCTACATTGACGTCAAGGTCAACAGCCGTGACCTTATTACACATATGACCCCAGGTGAGGTGGCCAATGCTCTCTCTTAGCGCCCCTCGCGGCGTGCAATGAACGCCAGGCGCTCAAACAGCATGACGTCCTGCTCGTTCTTGAGAAGGGCACCGTGCAGTGGCGGGATCATCTTTCGGGTGTCGCGCTCGCGCAGCGTCTCGGGGTCGACATCCTCATTGAGGAGTAGTTTCAGCCAGTCGAGGAGTTCTGAGGTTGAGGGCTTCTTCTTGAGCCCTGGAACCTCGCGGAGTTCGAAAAAGACATTGAGCGCTTCCGATACCAGGCGTTTCTTGATGCCAGGGAAATGCACATCGACGATGGCCTGCATCGTCTCGCTGTCCGGAAATTTGATGTAGTGAAAGAAACAGCGGCGCAGAAAGGCATCCGGCAGCTCCCTCTCGTTGTTCGATGTGATGATGACGATCGGCCGCCGCATCGCCTTCACTGTCTCGCCGGTCTCGTAGACGAAGAACTCCATGCGGTCCAATTCCTGCAGGAGGTCGTTGGGAAACTCGATGTCGGCCTTGTCGATCTCGTCGATCAGCAGCACAGGGCGCTGGCCGGCGGTAAAGGCGTGCCATAGCTTGCCGCGGCGGATGTAGTTCGCAATGTCCTGAACCCGGCCGTCGCCCAGCTGGGAGTCGCGCAGACGTGCGACCGCGTCATACTCATAGAGGCCCTGCTGAGCCTTGGTCGTCGACTTGACATGCCATTCGATAATGGGCGTCTTGAGGGCTGCGGCGATCTCGCGTGCAAGGACCGTCTTTCCGGTGCCGGGTTCGCCCTTCACCAGGAGCGGGCGCTCAAGCACGATCGCGGCGTTGACCGCCGCCCGGAGGTCGTCTGTGGCAACATAATCCGCCGTTCCTTCGAAGCGCATGGCCATGTCCTTCTTTCCAGATCGGGTATCAGCTCTTGTTACATTCCCTCGCTGCCTTGGCAAATGTCACGAAAACGTCGCCGAATCATGGCGATAGCTGAGGAGTGGATGAGCTTACGAGGCCCGCAAACCGGCTATTGTGGAAGGGGCGGGCTGCCGCTATAAGCCCGCGCCAAGCAGGGGTTCACAGAGAGTTCGAGATGGCTGCAGAAGTCGACGAAGACTACAAACCCAGTGACGACGAGCCGTTCATGAACGAGCGGCAGCGGGATTACTTCCGGACGAAGCTTCTGGCCTGGAAGGACGATATCCTCAAGGAAAGCAAAGAGACGATTGCGCATCTGCAGGACGAAAATCACGTGCTGCCGGACCTCGCAGACCGAGCCTCCTCCGAGACGGACCGTTCGCTGGAACTTCGCACGCGTGACCGCCAGCGCAAGCTGATATCGAAGATCGATGCCGCACTGAAGCGAATCGAGGATGGGTCATACGGCTATTGCGAGGAGACGGGAGAGCCCATCAGCCTCAAGAGGCTTGATGCCCGCCCGATTGCCACGCTTTCAATCGAGGCGCAGGAGCGGCATGAACGCCGCGAGCGCGTCTACCGCGACGACTGAGCAAGGGCCGCCTCCGGGCGGCCCTTTCCGTCTGGCCGCCGGCAGAGCTGCAATATCGGCGGAACTACGGATTCCCATTCGGTCCGGGGATATTAGGGTGCGGGCCGAAAACCATCAAAAGGATATGTCTTCATGCGAATCATTACCGCTCTGACCCTCGTTGCGATTTCTGCCGCTCCTGCCTTTGCCGGTGCAGCAGAAGCCACCAGCTGCGCCGCCGGGCTTGATGCCAACGGCCAGCTCATCTTTAACGCCGTCATTCCGCAGGTTACCCCTGCAATCGATCTTCGGGGCGCAGTCACCTCGGCCACGAAGTCGCTCGTAATGTCCGGGCAGATTCCGCGCTCGGTTGCCAAGCCCGCTGCCATGGCCGCAGGCGAGTGCCTCAAGTTGGCGATGCAATAAGCACCGGCGTTTTATTGATGCACGCGGGGGCTTTGAATCCCCGCGTGTGCCCTAGACGAAGAGCTCCACTTTTTCGAAGCTTCGGACATCCACCAGCCCCACGTCCGAGATCCTCAGTTCGGGGATCACGACCAGCGCCAGCAGAGAGTGCTGCATATAGGCGTTGTTGAGGGTGCAGCCGCAGGCCTTCATCGCCTGGACCAGGGCGTCCGCCTTCTTTGCCACCACCTCTGCCCGCTCATCAGACATCAGGCCGGCGATCGGCAGTTCGACCAGCGCCAGGGTTTTTCCCTTGCTGACGACCACGGCACCGCCCCCGGCCTTCCGCAGCACATTCGCTGCTGTCGCCATGTCTTCCCGGCTGGTGCCGACGACAATCATGTGGTGGCTGTCATGCGCCACGGTTGAAGCCACGGCGCAATCCACATTATAGCCAAACCCCGCAACGAAGGCGTTGGTGACGCCGCCCGTCGCCTTGTGGCGCTCGACCAGGGCGATCTGGCAGACGTCCGACGCGCGATCTCCTTCGACCAGGCCGGATGAGACCTTCAGCTGCTTCTCCAGCGCATGGGTGGGGGCCTGGTTCTCGATCACGCCGATCACACGCGCCGTCACCTCATTGGCGCCCTTGGGCGCTGCAATGGCAAAATCCGACGCCACGAGATCGCGCTTCATGTTGACGGTGTTCTTGGCACTGTCAGGATAAGCGAAGGCCGAAATTTCGGCAGTGAGCCTGCCATGCTCTGCCAGAACCTTGCCGCGGGCGATCACCAGTTCGACCGGCAAGGCGACAAGGTCGGAGGTCAGGATCACATCAGCCCGGCGTCCCGGTGTGATCGATCCCAATTCGCGCTCGAGCCCGAAATGCTGGGCCGTGTTCAGCGTGGCCATCTGAATGGCGGTGACAGGTTTCAATCCCTGGGCGATGGCGTGGCGCACCACGCGGTTCATGTGGCCTTCGTTCACCAGCGTGCCGGAATGGCAGTCGTCCGTACACAAAATGAAGTTGCGGGAATCCAGCCCGCGTTCGGTGACGGCCTTGATCTGGCTGGCCACGTCATACCAGGCGGAGCCAAGCCGCAGCATCGCGCGCATGCCTTGCCGCACGCGGGCGACGGCATCATCGATGCGGGTTCCTTCATGATCGTCAGCCGGACCGCCGGCGGCATAAGCGTGAAAAGGAAGTCCCAGATCAGGTGAAGCATAATGGCCGCCGACGGTTTTGCCCGCCTGTTGCGTGGCGGCAATCTCTGCCAGCATCTTGTCGTCACTGGCGACGACGCCGGGAAAATTCATCATCTCGCCCAGGCCAATGATGTTGGGCCAGGTCATCGCCTCGCGCACCTCGTCGGGACCAAGTTCCGCACCGGGGTTCTCAAGGCCAGGGGCGCTTGGTACGCAGGAAGGCATCTGCACGAAAATGTTGACGGGAAGTCCCATGGCCTCGTCATGCATCAGCCTGACGCCGGGTAGGCCCAGCACATTGGCGATTTCATGTGGATCGATGAACATGGACGTTGTGCCGTGCGGGATTACGGCGCGGGCGAATTCGGTGACGGTCACCATGCCGCTTTCAACATGCATGTGGCCATCGCAGAGGCCCGGAACCAGGTAGCGCCCGTTGGCCTCAATGATTTCAGTCTGCGGCCCGATCGTGTGGGCGGCATCGGGGCCTACGTAGGCGAATCGGCCGGCCTTGATGGCGATGTCCGTCTCGGGAATGATCTCGCCGGAGTGAACGTTGACCCACCGCCCCTTGCGGATCACCATGTCAGCCTTGGCGCGGCCCATCGCGGTATCGACCAGGAGGGCGGCGGTTTCGGCCCAGCTTTTCAATGTGGTCATCGCGTGCTCCTTGTGTGCGCGCACTATAGTCCGAGAGGTATTCCGCGCAATCAACTGGCCATAATGGCAAGGGCTTCATCCAGCAATGCGTGCGAACCGGCGGTAATGACGTTGCCGCCTTTCGCAATGTCGCCCCCGGTCCACTCAGCCGCAAAGCCGCCGGCACCCGTGACAATGGGAAGAAGCGGCGTGATGTCATAGGGCTGGAGACCGCAATCCATCGCGATGTCGATGTGGCCGGCCGCCATCATGCAGAAGAAATAGGCATCGCCCCCATAGCGGGTCAGTTGCGCCTTCGCCCGGAGCGCCTGGAAGCGGCGCTGGTTCTCTTCACTGCGGTAGAGTTCAGGTGCGGTGGTGCCCACCGCCGCGCGGTTCAGGGAAATGCCCTTGCGGGTGGCGAGGGGAGATGTGGTGCCGCGGTAATCATGCCAGGCACCATCGGGATTGCCGTAGAACATGTCGCCCACGACAGGCTGGTTCATCAGCCCCAGAACCGGCCTGCCCTCGAAGCTGAGGCCGATGAGCGTGGCCCAGGTCGGCATGCCGCACACGAAGGAGCGTGTTCCGTCCACGGGGTCGAGCACCCAGGTCAGCGCCGAGGTGCCTTCCTTGACGCCATATTCCTCACCCAGAATGCCATGATTGGGGTAATGTTGCTCGATCATGGCGCGAATGGCGCGTTCGCCGGCGCGGTCTCCTTCGGTGACGGGGTCCCACACCGGGCCGTCTTTCACCTCCACCGCAGTGTTGCGGCGGAAGTAGGGGAGAATGGCGGCCGCTGATTCTTGGGCCAGCGCGATTGCAAAGCGGGTGAGTTCAGCCCAGTCAGGCGTGCGCATCATGGTTCCTTCCGTCGCTTGAGCCTTCCTAGGTGAGGGGCTTACGACGCTCAAGTTATGGTTTTATGCTGCATTGCAACAAAGTACGTGTGGTATGTGAATTCTGCATGGCGTGACGAGTAACCACTGTGCGACTTGAAAACCTTTGAATCATAAGGCTTTCTGCACAGCGCTTCGGCAGGGCGTGTGCAGTTTTTCACCGCTTGTGCAAAATTCTGCCGAATAGCCTCTTGATTCACCCATTTCGCACTGCCATATCGGCCTCGCGGGACAGAGATGTTCCGTAGCCCTTCCTGGGCGTTTCCTCCCTAGACTTGGGCCGGTCACCTTGGTGTATCGGCCCTTTTTTTTGTGCCTACGTCCACCGTTACTCCGCGGCGAGGCGCTGCGGGCGGAACCGGTCTTCGAGAAAGGGCAGGATGGTGCCGGTTAGATCGGACAGGATCGACCTAATTGCTTGAAAACCAGATGTTTTCTCGAAAGTCTGCTCGTTCATGTAGAGGCTGCGGTTGATTTCGATCTGTAGCGCATGCTGGCCGCGGTGCGGCGCGCCATGGTTTTGGGTAATGAAACCACCGGCATAGGGTTTGTTTCGCAATACCCGCATCCCATGGTGGCGCAGCAGCTCTTCCACAAAACTTGATATGTCTTCAGCGCATGAAGCTCCGAAGCGATCGCCCAGGACGACGTCTACAGGCCCTGAGCCAGCAGGTATCACATGGGCCGTGGCGCTCGCCGGCATTGAATGGCAGTCCACGAGCAGCACTTCGCCTGCCTTCGAGAGCACAGCATTGGTGAGGGCGGACAGGGTGCGGTGGTATGGGATGTAGACCTGTTCGATCCGCTTCCTGGCCTCGGCAAAATCAATCCGGCCCCGATAAATGTCCTCACCTTCCGAGACGATGCGCGGAATTGTGCCAAGGCCACCTGCGACCCGAGGCGAGACCGTGTTGGCATAGCCTGGAAGCTCACCGGCGAACATGCGGGGGTCAAGTTCATAGGGCTCGCGGTTGAGATCGATGTAGCTTCGTGGAACCCGGGCTCGAAGCATAGGCGCGCCATGTGCCACGCAGGAGAGGAAGAGTTCGTCCACATGGCAGTCTTCTGATTTCCTTAGCGTCAGCATCGGAAGCCTGGACTGGCGCAGGAAATCTGGCGGGAAATCCCGTCCGCTGTGCGGTGAATTGAAGACGGCTGGTGCCGTCCATTCCGCCGGAGGCAGAATCTCGAAGGGCGGTGGGGAGCGATCGCTGTCGGGCATGCCATCTCGTTTCGGTGGCGGGGATGTTCAGTATTCAACAGGCTGGTGATGCCTGTCCAGTGGTCCCGGAGGCTTCATTCACCGTTTACCGGCAAGAGGCTACAAGGCTAAGAAGGCAAAGCGATGTTCGTAAATTGCGTTCAGGACGAAGTGTAACGATGAAGACCATGGCCAAGATTCTCCTCGCGGAAGACGATGACGACATGCGGAACTTCCTGGTGAAGGCCCTGCAGAAGGCTGGCCACGAGGTGACGAGCTTCGGCGAAGGCCTCAGCGCCTTCGAAGAAATCAAGCAGACCAACTTCGACCTGCTGCTGACCGACATCGTGATGCCGGAGATGGACGGAATCGAACTCGCCAGGAGGGCTTCCGAGCTTGATCCGTCGCTCAAGATCATGTTCATCACCGGCTTCGCCGCCGTCGCCCTTCACCCGGATTCCAAGGCTCCAAAGGATGCCAAGGTGCTGTCGAAACCCTTCCATTTGCGCGATCTCGTGAATGAGGTTGAACGCATGATGGCGGCTTGAGTTTAAGGGCTTGCGCCTGCTTGCGGCCCCCGCTATAGGGTCGCCACCGTCGTCGAACGTGGGTGGTTAGCTCAGCGGTAGAGCACTACCTTGACATGGTAGGGGTCACAGGTTCGATCCCTGTACCACCCACCATTTTCTTCCCGTGAATATCGTTCCCGGCTTTGGCAGAGCGTAAGGCGCGTTGGCGGCCGCGCAATGCGCAATTTCCATATGCCCACTCTTGTGTAATGATGGGTTCATTCTGTCCGCGGACCGTTGGAGAATGAGCGATGAAGAGTGTCATTTCACGCCGCGCCGTCATCCAGGCTGTCACCCTCTGCGCGACTTCAGGTGCCGCCGGATGGGTTATCGGCACCCCTGCGGACGCTGCATCATCCGACGTTTCGATTGATGCCTTCATGGTGCTATCCCGCAAGCTGACGGTTCAACAGGACCTTGATGCCGCCATGGGTGCGGCCATTCTGCAGGGCTTCAAAGATGCTGGAAAGCGAACCGAACTCGGGGAACTGATCTCCGGTGGCGGCACGGAGGCCGGCAGGCGCAAAATTGCCAATGACGTCGTTGCGGCATGGTACAGCGGCTTTTCGCCCGACCCTCAGGCAACTTATGTTGCCGGTTTCAACTCGGCTCTCGTCTGGTCGGCGCTCACTTATACGAAGCCGTGGGCCAATTGCGGCGGTGAAACGGGATACTGGGCCAATCCGCCCGCAGGCTAGGAGTTGCCATTATCATGAGCGATCAACTGTCAACGGATGTCGCCATCATCGGATCTGGTGTTGCCGGTGCACTTGTCGCTGTTCATCTGGCCAAGGCAGGCTTGAAGGTGACCATTCTTGAGGCGGGCGGTACGGTTGACCGCGGCGAAGCAGTGGAGCGCTACTGGAGTGCGGCCATCAAGGTTCCCGAATGCCCCTATCCCGCGGTGCCACAGGCCATGCATCCGGTGTCGAACGACCTCGGTGCCTGGTATCAGCAGACGGGTCCAGATACATTCTCCAGCACCTATGTGAAGGTCGTGGGCGGTACCACCTGGCATTGGTTGGGAACGGCGTTGCGGCTTGTGCCGGCAGATTTCCAGTTGAAGACTCTTTACGGCCATGGCGAAGACTGGCCCGTCACCTATGCTGATCTCGCGGCGTTCTACGACAAGGCAGAAGCTGAACTGGGAGTTGCGGGGGACAGCACGTCAGACTTGGGCTCCCCCCGGTCTGCGGCCTATCCCATGCCGCCCATTCCCCAGACCTATCTCGACCAGCAGTTCCTCAAGGCTCTCGATGGCTCCATTTACGATGTGCGCGCCACGCCCCAGGCCCGGAACTCTCAAGACAGTGAGGATCGCCCGGCCTGCTGCGGCAATGCGAGCTGCATTCCGGTCTGCCCGGTGCAGGCCAAATATGATGCGACGGTTCATGTTGCGCGGGCCACTGCCGCAGGTGCCGTGCTCATGGACAAGACGACGGCGGTGGCGCTCGCGACGGACGACGCAAACCGGATTTCCGTCATCCGCTTCAAGCGCTGGGACGGGAGCGACGGAGAACTGAAAGCACGCATCGTGGTGCTAGCCGCGCATGCGATCGAGAGTCCGCGGCTGCTGCTCAATTCCGCCAGTGAGAAGATGCCGAGTGGCGTTGCCAACAGTTCAGGCCAGGTTGGCCGCAATCTCATGGATCACCCCACGCAGCTCTCGTGGGCGCTGGCGAGGGAGCCGGTTTTCCCATATCGCGGGCCGCTTTCCACGTCGGGAATCGAGAACTTGAGGGACGGCGCGTTCAGAGCTGAGCGCGGGGCCTTTCGGATCGAAATCGGAAACGACGGCTGGTCCTGGCCCACGGGCGCTCCTCTTTCGACGGCGGCCGATCTCGCGCAGCAGGGCCTGCGCGGCAAGGAGTTGGACGATGCCCTGCGCGCGCAGACGGCGCGGCACATCCGCCTGGCATCCCTCGTTGAGCAACTGCCGCAGGCGGAAAACCGCGTGAGCCTCGATCCTGCCAAGCGGGACATGTATGGCGTTCCGCTTCCGCGCATCCATTTCAGCATTGATCAATATGCAAAGGCCGGCCTGGCGGCCGCTCGGAAAGCGCATGAAGAAATCTTCACGCGCCTTGGCGTCTCTGAACTGCACCACAATCCGGTGGCGCAAGGAGCAGGGCACATCATCGGAACGCTTCGCATGGGTCAGGACCCGGCCACCAGCGTGGTTGACGGGAATCTCCGCAGCCATGATCATCCAAATCTGTTCGTCGCCGGCTCTTCATCGTTTCCGAGTTCCGCCACGGCGAACCCGACACTCACCATCGCGGCGCTTGCCCTCCGGCTCGCGGGGACCGTCCGATCTGCCCTCACCTCGCTATGACGGGGCGGCCCCTCGAAACGGAAAACGCGCCCCGGAACCGGGACGCGTGGATGGCCAAGTTGGCGGACTTTGGTCCGGCTCAGTCCTTGGTCTAGGCGTAGAAAGGAAAAACGGCCGTCGGCACCCAGGGCCTGCCCCAGGTCAGACCGTCCTCAGAGGGGGCGCAGCTGATCCGCGGACTGCTTGCCGGAGCGGCGATCCGTCGTCAGTTCATAGGACACGGCCTGATTTTCCTTGAGGCTGCGAAGCCCGGCACGTTCGACGGCGCTGATATGGACGAACACGTCCTTGGTGCCGTCGTCGGGTTCAATGAAGCCATAGCCTTTGGTCTCGTTGAACCACTTTACTTTACCTGTAGCCAAGATTTGTCTCGCTTTCGTATTGATCATTCCGGAATGGAACGCAGCGTCAATAAAAACAGAGATTTTACGGAAAAGTCAATTCTGCGAGACATCGAGCCTGTCACATTTGCCGGGCGGAGGAGCCTCGATTTCAGGCCCGAAGCAAGATCTCCGGGAGATTTCAGTTGTAATTTCCCAGATAGAAACCTATGTGTGGCCCATCGAATTATGGCCTGATGGCTCGGCCTCGCGCTCTTTCAAGTGTACGAGATCTACCCTTTCTCTCCAAAATCTCGGTGTTTTTTGACCTGCCGCACTGGCAGGCAAATTCTTGCATTTGTTAAGCTAAAGGACTCGTTATGCAAACAGGTACAGTTAAGTGGTTCAACTCCCAGAAGGGTTTTGGATTTATTCAGCCGGTTTCCGGCGGACCCGATGTGTTCGTTCACATCAGCGCAGTTGAACGTGCGGGCTGGACCGGTCTCAACGAAGGGCAGAAGCTCTCCTATGAGATCGTGACCGACCGCCGCAACGGCAAATCGTCTGCTGACCGCCTCCAGGCGGAATAAGACAAGAAAGAAATCAAAGCCCCGCAAGCCACGGATGTACTGGTAGCGGGGATGATGACGAGAGCGTCGGTGTTCTGCGCCGGCGCACTTTTCTTTTCTGGGGGTAGATGCAGAGCATAGGAGTTGTGATGGCGCTGTCCGCCGATATCTATATGTATCGCTCAACCAAGACCAAGGGCCTGTTCTGCTTCTCACTGAACCGGCTTCCGGCAGAACTTCCCGAAAGCCTCTCGCCCTGGCGCCGCTTTGGCGTCGTCAAGGCGGCGGAAAAGCTTCCTCACGGCCTTAAGCGGGAATCGATTGAACCGGGCATTCGCGAGAACGGCTACCAACTCTACCGGCGCAAGCCCAAGGCCAAAGCTGAACAAGGAGCATGACGCATTGAAAATTTTTGTCCGTGACAACAACGTCGACCAGGCCTTGCGCTTCCTCAAGAAGAAGATGCAGCGCGAAGGCCTGTTCCGTGAAATGAAGGCCAACACCTTCTTCGAGAAGCCGTCCGAACGGCGAATCCGCGAAAAAGCTGAGGCGATCCGGCGTGCCCGCAAGCTCGCCCGCAAGCAGGCCCAGCGCGAAGGCCTCCTGCCGATGCCGAAGCCCAAGGCGAAGCCGGTGCGCGCGAACAATCCTTTCGCCAAGCTCGACGCCCCGAAGGTCGCCAGCTGAGCTGACGGCTCCGACCAGGCCCGGTGCAATCACGCTGCCCGGGCTGCCATCCTTCATGAGCCTGTTTCCCCTTGCCCTCCAAAGGGGCGAGGGATGTGCTATGCAGTTGATGGCGCATTCCGCACGCTCCTAAAGGCTACCTCCACATGACGTCTTCCGAAGATACCTCCACAGCCCCGCATCTTGCAGGGGTGCATCCTTCACTGCTGTCCGCTTTGGCCCGCCAGGGCTATGCGACGCTCACCCCCGTTCAGCTCGCCGTCCTCGAAGACAAGGCCCAGGGTCATGACCTGCTGGTCTCCGCCCAGACAGGGTCGGGCAAGACTGTGGCTTTCGGCCTTGCCATTGCGCCGCCGCTTCTGGGTGATACGGGCATCCTGGCACCAGCTGGCCTGCCGCTGGGTTTGATCATCGCCCCCACGCGCGAGCTCGCCCTTCAGGTCGAGCGGGAACTCCGCTGGCTCTATGCCGATGCGGGTGCTGTTACCGCAAGCTGTGTGGGCGGAATGGACATGCGCAAGGAGAGGCGCCAGCTGGAGCGGGGCGCGCACATCGTGGTCGGAACGCCCGGCCGCCTGCGTGACCATATCACCAAGGGTTCGCTGGATCTCTCTGACCTCCGCGCCGTGGTTCTCGATGAGGCCGATGAAATGCTCGATCTTGGCTTTCGCGAAGATCTCGAATTCATCCTTGCTGCAGCACCGCCGCAGCGGCGGACTCTCATGTTCTCCGCCACCGTGCCGAAGACGATCGCGCATCTGGCCAAGACCTTTCAGCGCGATGCCGTACGGATCGTCGCCACCGCCGCAACGGAGCGTCACGCCGATATCGATTATCAAGTGGTTCTCGCCCAGGCGCATGAGCGCGAGAATGCCATCATCAACACCTTGCTTTATTTCGATAGCGGCAGCGCCATCGTGTTCTGCCACACGCGCGAGGCCGTCAAGCATCTGACGGCGCAGCTGGGCGACCGCGGCTTTACCGTCGTGGCGCTTTCGGGTGAACTCTCGCAGTCCGAACGCACCAACGCGCTGCAAGCCATGCGCGACGGCCGCTCGCGCGTGTGCGTTGCAACCGATGTGGCCGCGCGCGGCATCGATCTTCCGAACCTCGACCTTGTGATTCACGCGGATTTGCCGACGAATCCTGACATTCTCCTGCACCGCTCAGGCCGCACTGGCCGGGCCGGACGCAAGGGTGTTTGCGTGCTGATCGTGCCTGTCCGGCGTTATGCCGCCGCCGTGCGCGTGCTGGCCACCGCGAATGTGGATGCCACCATGCGCGGTGCGCCCTCCGCAGAAGAGATCGAAGCGCGCTACCGGGAGCAGATCCTGCAAGCCGCCACCGCAGCCCCCCAGCCCGAGGGGGCCGAGGCAGGCTTCGTCGCTGAGCTTCTGGCACGCGTTTCGCCAGAGCAATTGGCCGCGGCCTTTCTGCGCCAGCAGCTGCAATCACGCCCAGCGCCTGAAGATATTTCGGAGACGCCCATTCCCGCCAAGGGCAGCAGTGGCCGCCCATCGGCCAGCACCCCAAGGGTCAAGGCAGATCGTCCGGACATGACGGGCTCGGCCTGGTTCTCGATCTCCGTTGGCCGCAACAAGCGGGCGGAGCCCCGCTGGGTTCTGCCGCTGATCTGCAAGGCGGGCGACATCACGCGCAACGATGTGGGTTCGATCAAGATTTTCGAGGACGAGACGCGATTTGAGATTTCGGCCGACAAGGCCGCGGCCTATGCCGAGCGCGTGGCCCGTAAGGGTAGCGGGGAGGCCGGGATCACCATATCTCCGTCTGATCGCAAACTGTGGGAGCCGCCGCGCGCGGCGCCACCTGCCGGTGATGAAGCAGGGGCATCCTCACCCCGGCCGGAGAAGCGGCCTTACACGCCGAAGCCCGGCCGCCCGAAAGACAAGCCGGCTTATGCGGGCGCGGGTAAGAAGGACCGGCCGTTCACGGCAAAGCCCGGCAAGCGCCCGGGCTTCAAGAAGAAGTAGCGGCGCCGGACTCACCCGTTGGTGCGCTGGCGGCTGCTCCAGTTGTCAACGACCGTTTCCATGGCAACATTGGTCGAGGTGCTGGCCACGAAAGGCAGTTCCGAAATCCGCTCGCCCAGCACGTGGCGGTAGCGCTTTATGTCGTGTGTCCTGATCTTGAGCAGATAGTCGAAGCGGCCCGCAATCATGTGGCACTCTTCGACTTCGGGAATTTTCTTCACCGCCTCATTGAAGGCCCGCAACGCGCCTTCCTGGGTGTTGGTGAGTTTGACTTCCGCGAAGGCCACATGGTCCAGCCCCATCTTCGCGGGGTTGAGAATGGCCTTGAAGCCTTCGATATATCCATCGGCAATGAGCCGCTTGAGGCGGGACTGGCAGGGCGTGTTGGAAAGCCCCACCCGCTTCGCCAGATCGGTGATGGAGATGCGCCCATCCTCCGCCAATGCATCCAGAATCCTGCGGTCAAAATGGTCGAAATCCCTATCAGTCTCATGTTGCGTAGGCATTTTGTCTCCAAGTCATGCCAAGAACGGTAAAAACCTAAAGGCGGCAGCATGAATTAGGCGAAACTGCTTTTCAAGCCAGTGCTATGTTTCACGCATGCCCCACGCCATGCCCCCGCTCTTCGCCCACTTCGCCCCGCCCATCAGGCTGCAGGACGCACTGCGCCGGGCGATAACGGCCGCCTGTCGCCGGCCCGAAGAAGAATGCCTTCCGCCGCTCGTGGCTGCGGCCCGGCTTGAACCTGCCCTCAAGACCGCGACTGCGGCGACGGCGCGGCAGCTAATCCTCGCACTCCGGGCCAAGCACAAGGGCACGGGCATTCAGGGTCTGGTGCATGAATATTCGCTCTCCAGCCAGGAAGGCATCGCGCTGATGTGCCTGGCTGAGGCGCTGCTGCGCATTCCCGATACGGAGACCCGCGACGCGCTGATCCGGGACAAGATTTCAGAAGGCGACTGGAAATCCCACATCGGCGGCGCAAAGTCGCTGTTCGTCAATGCGGCCACATGGGGCCTCGTCGTCACCGGCAAGCTCACCTCCACGGTGAGCGACCGGAGCCTGGGTGCGGCGCTCACCCGCCTCATCGCGCGTGCGGGCGAGCCGGTGATCCGCCGCGGCGTCGACATGGCGATGCGCATGATGGGTGAGCAGTTCGTGACGGGCGAGACAATCGACGAGGCGCTGAAACGCGCCCGCTCGCTGGAGGCGCAGGGCTTCCGCTATTCCTATGACATGCTGGGCGAGGCCGCGACGACGGCCCCCGATGGCGCGCGCTATTTTGGCGAATACGAGAACGCCATTCACGCAATCGGACGGGCTGCGGCGGGCCGCGGCATCTATGATGGCCCTGGCATTTCAATCAAGCTCTCAGCGCTTCACCCACGCTACACGCGCGCCAAGGCAGAGCGCGTGATGGAAGAGCTGCTCCCCACCGTGAAGCGACTCGCCGCGCTCGCGCGGGACTATAACATCGGTCTCAACATCGATGCGGAGGAGGCTGACCGGCTGGAGCTCTCGCTCGACATTCTCGAATCGCTCAGCCTCGATCCCGATCTCGCCGGATGGGACGGCCTTGGCTTCGTCGTCCAGGCTTATGGCAAGCGCTGTCCCTTCGTTCTCGACTGGATCATCGATCTCGCGCAGCGTTCCAACCGCCGCATCATGGTGCGGCTGGTGAAGGGCGCTTACTGGGATGCTGAAATCAAGCGCGCACAGGTCGATGGGCTGGACGGATTCCCGGTGTTTACGCGCAAGGTGCACACGGATGTGTCCTATATCGCGTGCGCCGCCAAGCTGCTCTCCGCGCGGCAGCATGTGTTCCCGCAATTCGCCACGCACAATGCCCAGACGCTTGCTGCGATCTACAATCTAGCAGGGCCCGACTTCACGACGGGTGACTATGAGTTCCAGTGCCTCCATGGCATGGGTGAACCGCTCTATGAGGAAGTGGTGATCCAGGAGAAGCTGGCCCGGCCCTGCCGCATCTATGCGCCCGTCGGCACACATGAAACGCTGCTGGCCTATCTGGTACGCCGGCTTCTGGAGAATGGTGCCAACTCTTCCTTCGTCAACCGCATCTCCGATCCTGCCGTTTCGGTAGAGGAGCTGATCGCCGATCCGGTCGATGTGGTCGAGGCCATGCCTGTCACCGGCATGCCGCATGACCAGATCGCGTTGCCCGCTGATCTCTTTGGGCGGGACCGGCGCAATTCGATAGGGGTGGACCTCGCGAATGAAGCGGCCCTCGCTGAACTTTCCGTCCAGCTGAAGGCATCTGCCGCAACACCACTCCATGCGCGGCCCCTGCTGGCGGACGGCGTTGATGAGGGCGAGACCCGGGACGTGCTCAACCCCGCGGATCATGATGATCGCGTGGGACAGGTGACGGAGCTGCGCGCGGAAGATGCGGCGCGGGTTCTCCGCATGGCTGCCGATGCGGCTGAAGGCTGGGCCGCGGTGCCGGCGGCCGAGCGTGCCAATGCGTTGGACTGTGCGGCGGACATCATGGAACAGCGCATCGCGCAGCTGATGGGAATCGCCATGCGCGAGGCGGGCAAGACCGCTGCCAATGCCGTGGGCGAAGTGCGCGAGGCGGTGGACTTCCTGCGCTACTATGCCGAGCAGGCGCGCAAGACGCTTGGGTCCCGCCACCGGCCATTGGGTCCCATCGTCTGCATCAGCCCGTGGAATTTCCCGCTCGCCATCTTCACCGGCCAGGTCGCGGCGGCACTTGTTGCCGGAAATCCGGTCGTGGCAAAGCCCGCCGAGGAGACACCGCTCATTGCCTATGAGAGCGTCAGGATCATGCATGAGGCGGGCATTCCCCGCGCCGTGCTGCAGATCGTTCCCGGTGATGGCAAGGTTGGGGCAGCCCTGGTGGCGGCCACTGAAACGGCGGGCGTCATGTTTACCGGATCGACCGAGGTCGCGCGCCTCATTCAAGGTGAGCTCGCCGGCCGCGTCTCCAATCAGGGGCGGCCCATTCCCTTCATCGCGGAAACCGGCGGCCAGAATGCGATGATCGTCGATTCCTCGGCGCTTGCCGAGCAGGTGGTGGCGGATGTGATTGCTTCTGCCTTCGACAGTGCTGGCCAGCGCTGTTCGGCCTTGCGCATCCTGTGCCTGCAGGAGGACGTGGCGGAGCGCACCCTCAACATGCTGAAGGGGGCTCTTGCCGAGCTTTCCCTTGGGCGCACGGATCGTCTCAGCACCGATATCGGCCCCGTCATCTCGGCGGAGGCCAAGTCCAGCATCGAGCGCCATATTGCGGCGATGCGTGCGAAGGGGCATGCCGTTTCGCAACTGGCGCTTTCGGCCGAGGCGAAGCGGGGCACGTTCGTGCCCCCCACCATCATCGACATCAGCACCATCAGTGATGTCGAGCGCGAAGTGTTCGGCCCCGTGCTACATGTGATGCGCTACCGCCGCGAGGATCTGGATGACCTCATCGATCAGATCAACGCAACGGGCTATGGCCTCACCTTCGGTCTTCATACACGGCTCGATGAAACGATCCTGCACGTCACCGAGCGGGTTAATGCCGGCAATCTCTATATCAACCGCAACATTATCGGCGCCGTTGTGGGCGTGCAGCCCTTCGGCGGGCGCGGGCTTTCAGGTACGGGTCCAAAGGCGGGGGGCCCTCTCTACATCGGCCGTCTCCTGCAACGCGCACCCGTTCCGCCGCAGCACAGTTCAGTCCACATGGATCCCGCCCTCAGGGACTTCGCAAGCTGGCTTGGCCAGCGCGGGCATAATGCGGAAGCAGAGGCCGCGCGGGAGCTGGGCGGCATCGCAGCGCTGGGGCTGGTGAAGGAGCTTGTGGGGCCCGTGGGTGAACGCAATGTCTACTCGCTCCATCCGCGCGGCCGCATCCTGCTCATCCCCGCGACACCCAAGGGCCTGTTCCGCCAGTTTGCCGCGGCGCTTGCCACGGGAAACACCGTGGTGATTGATGCCGGCAGCGGGTTGGACCGCGCCTTGCCGTCGCTTCCGCTGAGTGTCTCATCGCGGCTGCAATGGAGCTCCGACTGGGGCGCGGAGGCGCCTTTCGCGGGCGCGCTGATCGAGGGCGAAGGACCGCGAGTGACGGAGATTACCCGCCGCCTGGCCCGCTTCGGCGGCCCGCTCGTCCTCGCCCAATCCGCAACCACGGCGGAGCTTCTGGCGGATACCGAGGCCTATTGCCTCAACTGGCTCCTGGAAGAGGTCAGTACCTCCATCAACACCGCCGCGGCGGGCGGCAATGCAAGCCTGATGAGCATCGGCTGAAGCTTCTTCGATTGCAGCTTTGCGTTGCTTGATCTGCAGATTTCATTCCTATCAAGCTGATGTCTTCTGTGGCGAAGCGCTGCGCGCAATGGCAGTATTCCCCGGCAGGGGATGGGGGTCACATGGCAGCTGAGCAGGAACAATCGTCGGGTCATATTATCCATTTTGAGCCAGACGAGAAAGCGCCGCATGGGCTGGCCGCGGCCATGGCGGCACAGACTGTCGTTCTAATTCTTGCAGGCATCATGCTGACGCCGCTGGTCATCGCGCGCGGTGCAGGTCTGGGTGAGGCCGATACGTCCTGGATGGTGTTTGCAGCTCTTGTTGCTGCAGGCGTTTCAACGCTGCTCCAGATCATCCGCAAAGGCCCCATCGGCAGCGGCTATGTTCTGTTCGTGGGCTCCAACGTGGCCTTCGTCGGCGTGTCCGTCAATGCAATCGGCATGGGCGGCATTCCGCTTCTCGCCACGCTCGGCGCTGTGGGCGCGCTGGCCACGTTCGCCTTCACCCGCTGGCTGCCGCTGCTGCGCAGCATTCTGACGCCAGCTGTTGGCGGCACCGTGCTGATGCTGATGGCTTTGAGCGTGGGCCCCGTGATCTGGAAAATGCTGTCGAAGCCGCTTCCGGGCACCGGGCTCTCGGCGGCACATGGCTCCGTGTTTCTGGTCACGCTGGCGACGATCACGGTAATCCTGCTGTTCGCCAAGGGCATGCTGCGCCTGTGGGCGCCGCTGATCGGCGTTGGCATCGGGGTGGCGCTGGCGGCATGGTTCGGGCATCTCGATGCCACCAAGGTCCTGGCTGCACCATGGGTTGGATTGCCGGCGCGCAGCTGGCCGGGTGTGGACCTTCATTTCGGCGCCGCCTTCTGGAGCCTTCTGCCGGCGTTCTTCCTGCTTAGTCTCGTAGGCTGCATGGAAACCTATGCCGATGGCATTTCCGCCCAGCGCATGTCGCATCGGAAGATGCGGCCCATCGATTTCCGCTCTGTGCAGGGTGCGATCAATGCAGATGGCGCGGGCAGCATCTTTGCGGCGCTGCTGGGCACGGTGCCCAACACCGTGTTCTCAACCTCGCTGGCAATCTCGGAGATCACCGGCATCGCGTCCCGCCGTGTTGGCGTATGGGGCGGGCTGTTCCTCATCCTGCTCGCCTTCTCGCCGAAGATCGGTGCGGCAGTGGCGGCGATCCCGTCGCAGGTGGTGGGCGCTTACATCCTGATGCTCGTTGTCATCATTTTCGGCCATGGCATCCGGCTGGTGACGGAGGAGGGGCTGGGCTTCGAAGTGGGCATCGCCGTCTGCCTCAGCTTTTGGATCGGTCTCAGCGCCCAGTCGGGCGGCCTAATGAACGAAATCATGCCACCCTGGATGCAGACGATCTTTTCCAATGGCACGACAGTGGGAGGCGTCACGGCCATGGTGCTGATGCTGATCCTCACCTGGCGGCGCGGAAAGCAGGACAGGATTTCGGTTCCGCTCAGCCCGCGCGCCGTGATCAGCCTGCGCGAAACGGTGGGACGCTTCGCAACGCGCCTGGGCTGGGACAATGCTGCCGAAGACCGGCTGATGCTGGCCATCGAAGAGGCCGTGATCTTTCTCTGTGAGGAGCGTGAGCAGGGCGCCAAGGGAGCCCAGGGTAAGCTTGCCGTGCGATTGAAGGATGCAGGCGGCGAGGCGGAGGTTGAAATGGTCACGGGCCCCAGCGAGCGCAACATCGAAATGCTCGTCTCAGACCTTCCGCAAATGCACGCGGCGGATGATACGAACAATCTGTCCATCAGGCTTCTCGCGCGCATCGCCAAGGACATAAAACACCTGCAATACAATCAGGGCGATTATTTGCAGTTCCGTGTGGACACAACAGCCTAAGGCCGTGAACGGAAAGTTAGTGATTAACTGCGCTTACTTGGTTGTCTCCAGCACACAGGAGGAGGCATGCTTGCATATGTCGACACCAGGACGCTGGACGGCCATGTCCTCCAGTTCCATGCAACGGGGCCGGGCGCCTTCGCGGCGCGCGTGCGAGATCTCGTTGCGGGTTCCATCTCGCTCAGGCTCTATCCGCATGGTGACCGCTGGTGCTGGTCGCTGACCGGCCCCTTTCTTCCTCCCGCGCTGCAGCCCGCCGCGGGCGAGGCTGATACGCTGGCGAAAGCGCAGGCCGAGTGCCGTGCCAAGTTTGAGGCATGGCTGTCCTGGGCCCAGGGTGCGCCCGTGATGTGGAATGCAGGCGCGGGCGAAAGGCCCCAGAGGCCGCCCCTCAGCCCGCGAGCAGCGCAGCGATAGCCAGATAGGACAGCTGGTGCACGGCCTGATCGGCGCCGGTCAGCCACCAGAACTGCTTGTCTGACGGGCTCCACCCCATGCGGTGGACCCAGAGGTCCTTGAGCCAATCCACGTGGTAGTGAAACAGCGCCTCTACAAGGACGATGGCGAAGAGAAGCGGAACGGCCACCCCGGCAACAATCAGGATAGGCAGCGTCAGCACAGCGTGTATCAGCACATGCAACATGCCGCCCGGATGGCCCCAAACGCGCCGGTTTTTCAGGATGAACTCGTTCTGGAGCACAAAGTCGCCGAGGAAATGCTTCACCTGGAAAGCGCAGAGCAGGAGGAGAAGGGCTGGAGCCGTCAATTGCGAGAGTCCACCTGCAATGCGCGGGGGCTGGGCCAATCCCTGCCGCCGCAATATGCTGAACCTATGCCTCTCGCGGCGGATGGGTCAATCCGGTTTTTGGGCCGGGCCTGTCCGCTCCCGTAAGTCTTGCTCAAACATTTCTATTCATGCAGGCTTGCGTTCAGACGGCCGGACTGCCCCAGGGACCATCTTGCCGCCGTACGCGCACATAACAATCCGGGAGGAATATCATGAACTGGACACGACGGCTTACCCTTGGAGCAGCCTTTGCAGCACTCCTCGCCACATCCGCACCGGCGATGGCCGATCTCAAGTTTGGCGTGGCGGCTGAACCCTATCCGCCGTTCTCCTCAAAGGATGCCTCCGGCAAATGGGTCGGCTGGGAGATCGACATGATGGATGCGGTCTGCGCCGAGATGAAAGAGAAGTGCCAGCTCGTCGAAGTGGCCTGGGATGGCATCATCCCCGCTCTCACCTCGAAGCAGATCGATGTGATCTGGTCCTCGATGCTCATAACCGAAAAGCGCAAGGAGACGATCGACTTCTCCGAGATGTATTACGATACGCCGCCGGCCTTGATCGGACCGAAGGATGGCGACAAGGACATTTCGCCGGATCACCTCAAGGGCAAGACGCTGGGTGTCCAGGTCTCGACAGGGCATGAGCGCTATGCCAGCAAATACCTGGTGCCGAAGGGTGTTGAGCTCAAGACCTATTCCACCCAGGACGAAGCCAACAATGATCTGGCCGCCGGCCGCCTCGATTACGTTCTGGCCAACAGCTCGGCGCTCTTTGAATATCTCGATACGCAGCAGGGCAAGGACTGCTGTGAAATGAAGGGCATGATCGAGAAGCCCAAGGACGATCCCGGCATTTATGGTGAGGGTGTGGGCGGCGGTATTCGCAAGGATGATACGGCGCTGAAGGAAAAGCTCAACGCCGCGATAACCGCCATTGCCAAGTCCGGCAAGATCGAAGAGATCACCAACAAATACCCGCAGCTCGTCGGCAAAATGACGCTGCCGAAGGGCGATTGAGGCCACCCGATTGCGGAGAAGGGCGGGGCGAAATGTCCCGCCCTTTTTGTTTCGGCTTGAACGCCCGCTTCTTGCTAGAAGCAGTCCATGGGCTGGAGAGACATCAACATGAACCGCCGGAAGCCGCGCGTGCAGGTGGCCGTGGTTCCGCGCGAGGAGGGGCAGGACCATGCCGGCGCTGTGCTGCGCAAGGCGGCCCGCACGGCGCTCTCCACGCTCGATGCACAATGGAAGGGGGGAGGCGATTCTGCCTATCTCTCCTTCATCGCAGGCTACCTGGCAGGTCTTGCACGCCATCAGGCGCTGAAGCATGGGGTCGACGCCGAGGACACGCCGCTCGAGGAACTGCTGCAGGAGCTTCGGGACCTATCGCCAAAGCTCCTTCACGCCGCGTTGTCAGAGCTGCGCTTTTCACCCCGGCATGGTTCCGCCCCGGCGCGCGCGAAGCTTGCGGCGCAAGATGCCTTCGCGGATGCGGGCTATCTCGTGGGTCACCTGGAATCGCTCTGCGGCACGCAGCGGCTTCTGCCCGCTTCATCCGATGCCGCGGCCTACCTCACGCGCTGCGATACGGCTGCGGACCGCATGCAAACCCATCACCCCACGGCCAGCCTGAGGTTCGATGCGGGCGAACGGGAGATCGTAAGCAAGGCAGTGGCGGCTCTCAACAGGCGTTGAGCAGTGCCTGAATTTCGGACCTCGTGGGCATGGCCGGTGCCGTGCCGGGACGGGTCACCGAAATGCCAGCCGCGGCGGAGCCGAAGCATGCAGCATCTGCAGGTGCCATGCCTTCCGCCAGGCCCGCGGCAAAGGCGCCGACGAAGCTGTCACCCGCACCCGCCGTCTCCACCACCCTGCCGGCATTGAAGGCCGGGATCATCACGGAGCTGCCGCGCTCATGGAGCAGCGCCCCACGCGCGCCAAGCGTGATAAGGGCGGTCCGCGCGCCCTTCTTCAGCAGTACGTCCCCTGCCGCCCGGGCCTCACCCTCGGTTCCCACGGGAAGGCCCGTAAGGGCCGCAGCCTCGGTTTCATTCGGGATCACATAGTCGCACAAGGAAAAAATGTCGTCCGGAACCAGTGCCGCGGGGGCAGGGTTGAACAGCGTGATGCAGCCCGCTGCCCTGGCAATCTCGAGGCCCGACCTCGCCGCGGCGAGGGGCTGCTCGAGTTGGGTTACGAAGACCTTCGCACCTTCAATGGCGGCGCGTGCCCCCTCCACATCTGCCGCGCTCAAAGATCCCGCAGCACCCGGCACAACGATGATGGCGTTCTCACCCGTTTCGTCGCTGACGAAGATATAGGCGGCGCCCGTCGGCTCTTCCGCTGCAAGCGCGGCATGTGCCGTGATGCCTTCGGCAGCCCAGGTCGCGCGGGCGATGTCGCCGAAAGCGTCCTGGCCCAGCCGGGTGATGAAGTGCACGTCAGCGCCTGCGCGCGCTGCGGCCACGGCCTGGTTCGAACCCTTGCCGCCGGGGCCCATCTTGAAGCCCGAGCCCATGAGGGTTTCCCCCATCACCGGCTGGCGGCCGGCGCGGAAGGCGAGATCGGCCACGAAGATGCCGAGAATGGCGATGCCCCGCTGTGACATGGGCTCAGCCCTCGGGCGGGATCACGCCCTTCTTGAGGATGAAGCAGCCGTAGAAGCGGGTTTCCCCCGTCACGATCACGGCATAGGCATCGCGCGCCTTCTCGTAGAAGGCGAAGCGCTCCACCTGGCCCATGGGCCAGGAGCGGCCTTCCCGGCTGTCGATCACGGCTTGAACCTCGGCCTGCACGGGCGGAACTTCGCCGGGCTTGCCGACGATCTCCATGCGCTCGGCCGGTGCATCCACAAAGCTGTCGAGCGGCATGACGGAGAGGATGGCGTCAATCGCCTCCGCCGCCGACAGATTGTCCATGCGCAGCAGTTCGCCCGTCACCGTGTGGCGGGCCACCGAATCGGCGGGAAAATTGGTGTCACAGATCACCAGGTCATCGCCATGGCCCATGGCCCGGAGACAGCGGATCACGTCCGCGTTGAGGCGGTTGTCGAAGTTGCGCAGCATTCTCGAGTCCTCCCAAGACTTCTGGGGCGGAGGCTAGTGGGGCGGCTTCAGGAGTTCAATAGCCTTCGGGCTTTCCCGGCACTTTCACCAGCGCCTCGCCTTCGAGCACCAGCGTTCCCCCGACCTTGCAGCGGCAGGCGAGCTTCACGCGGCGTCCCTTCTCGACCAGCTCAACCACCTCGACTGAGGCTTCAACATGGTCTCCGATCCGCACCGGCGCCTTGAAGTTCAGCGTTTGGGACAGATAGACGGCACCGGGCCCCGGCAGCCTGGTGCCGATCACGGCGGAGATCAGGCTTGCGGTATAAAGACCATGGGCGATGCGGCCGCCAAAAGGGGTTCGCGCGGCGAAATGCTCGGACAGGTGAATGGGGTTCCGGTCTCCCGAGATCTCGGCAAAACCCACGACGTCGGAGGATTTCACCTCCTTTACATAGGTCTCGGTCATGCCGAGGGCGAGATCCTCGAAATAAAGCGTCTGGCTGGGGGGAAGCATGTCAGCTGCGGCCGGTATGGATGCCGAAGAGGTTGACGAGGTGAACGGCCGCCAGAAGGGCCACGAACGCGAAAACGATGATCACCGGCGTTGTCGGAATCAGCCGGGGCGTTAGTGTGTTGCGCGGCCGGTGCTCCAGCCAGGACATGAAGCCAATGATGGCGACGCTTGCCACCAGCAGCCCGAGGGTTATCCAGAGTTCGAGTGAATTGTCGGTGATGGGCATGGGCTGGAAAGGCGGATTGGTTGACAGCTAGGAGGCGCCCCGCTAAGGAACCGCCAGTGTTCAACAGGCGGCCCGGGGTTACACGCTCCTTCTGCCTGAAATGTCAGGTGAAGTCCATGAAAGTCCGTAACTCTCTCAAGTCCTTGCTGAAGCGCCACCGCGACAATCGCATGGTGCGCCGGAAGGGCCGTATCTACATCATCAACAAGACCAATCCGCGCTTCAAGGCGCGCCAGGGCTGATATCAGGCTCTTCGCAGAATTGTGAACGCCGTGAACGGGATGCCGTTCACGGCGCTCTTTTTGTTGCCATGATGGCGGGTGTAGACTGATTTCCATGCGCATCCTCATGGTCATCGCCACCCTTGCCACCCTGTCTTCCGCCGCCCTTGCGGAGGACGCGCCAGCGCCCGGTGCTGCACCATCCCTTCCGGGCCAGGCTGCCACCCCGGAAAAGCCCGTGAAGCCTGCGGAGGCCCGGGCGGAGCAACTCGACATTCTGTTCGGCCGCCTGCACCAACAGGGTGTCCAGAGCGGGCCTGTCGAAGAGCGGATCTGGCAATTGTGGAGCGCCTCCGATTCGCCGACGGCTGAGGTTCTCCTGCAGCAGGGCCAGCGGGCGATCGAGGCTGGCGCACCGGCGGAGGCCATGTCGATCCTCAACAGGCTGATCGGGGCCTATCCCGATTATGCCGAAGCTTGGAACAAGCGCGCCACGCTCTATTTCATGATGAAGCGCTATGATGCGGCACTGAAGGATATCGATCAGGTGCTGAGCCTAGAGCCCCGCCACTTCGGGGCGCTTGCCGGCAAGGGCATGATCTTCGAACGCGAGAAGAAATATTCCGCCGCCCGCACCGCCTATGAGGAGGCGCTTGCCGTCAACCCCAACCTTGAACAGGTGAAGGCGGCCGTGAAGGAACTCGACCGGCTGGAGCAGGGGATCTAGGCCGCCCGCTTCCTGGGCGACCTTTTAAGTCAGACGTAGGCGATGCGCAGCATGTTCGTGGCGCCGGGTGTGCCGAGCGGCAGGCCGGCGGTGACGATGATGCGCTGTCCCTGGCTGGCAAACCCCTCTTCGCAGGCGATGCGGCTGGCTCTCGTCACCATGTCATCAAGGTCATGGGCGTCTTCGGTCAGCACGCAGTGGAGGCCCCAGGCCAGCGCCAGGCGCCGCGCCGTGGCGGGGATGGGCGTTAGCGCGATCACGGGCGTGTCTGGCCGCTCGCGTGACATGCGAAGCCCGGTCGAGCCCGAGCCCGTATAGCAGACGATGGCGGAGAGCTTCAGCGTCTCCGAAATTGAACGTGCCGCACTCGAAATCGCATCGGCACTCGTCGCCTGCGGTTCGGTGCGCTGGGCGGTGATGATGCCGCGGTAGAGCGAATCGCGTTCAACGGCGCGGGCGATCCGGTCCATGGTGGCCACCGCCTTGTCAGGCCATGCGCCGGTGGCGCTTTCTGCCGAGAGCATGATGGCGTCCGCACCTTCATAAACGGCGGTCGCCACGTCGGAGACCTCCGCGCGCGTCGGCACGGGCTCGACGATCATGGATTCGAGCATCTGCGTGGCGACGATCACAGGCTTGCCCACGCGGCGCGCCGCACGGGTGATCTGCTTCTGCTTTCCCGGCACGCTTTCAAGCGGCAGTTCGACGCCCAAGTCGCCGCGGGCCACCATCAGCCCATCGGCAATATCCAGGATCTCGTCCAGCACGGTGAGTGCGGCGGGTTTCTCGATCTTGGCCATCACACCGGCGCGGCCTGCGATCAGCTTCCGTGCTTCGGCCACGTCATCGGCGCGCTGCACAAAGGACAGCGCGATCCAGTCGACGCCTGCCGATGCCGCGGCCTCAAGATCGGCGCGGTCCTTTTCGGTGAGGGCCGGAATGGGAATGACCGTATCCGGCAGGTTCACGCCCTTTCGGTCCGAGATCGTGCCGCCGAAAATCACCCGCGTCGTCAGCCGCGTGGGCTCCGCTTTCAGGATTTCGACGCGCAGGCGGCCGTCATTCAGCAGCAGATTGTCACCCACCTGTGCCGAGGCGAAGATTTCGGGGTGGGGCAGGTGAACGCGGGTCGCATCACCCGGCGTCTTGTCCGTATCGAAGATGAAGATATCGTCCGGGGCGATCTTCGCTTCCTTGTCCTTGAAGGTGCCGATGCGGATTTTCGGACCCTGCAGATCGGCGAGAATGCCGATCGGGCGCTTGAGCTTTGCTTCGAGCGCACGAATGTCGCGGTGAAGCTGCCGCAGCAGGTCATGCTGGGTGTGGCTCATGTTGATGCGGAAAACGTCGACGCCTGCGAGGAAGAGCTTCTCCAGCATCTCGGGGGATGACGATGCTGGCCCCAGCGTCGCCACGATCTTCACATTGCGGTTTCGGCGCATTACTGTCCTTGTGTGGTCTTTTCGCCCGACAGCGAGACGGTCCAGTCCTTCTCCTCGCCGGTGTCGACTTCGAAGAAGTTGGTCTTGGTGTAGCCGCGGCCTTCACAGTCTTCTATGCCGCGAATCGTAAACACCTTGTCTCTCGTGCACATGACGGACTTGCCGCCCCAGGAGCCGCCCTTGTCATAATCCACGGCGAAGATGTAGTAGTAGCGCGCGATCAGGTCACCCTTCAGCAGGGGAACGCATTTCTGCGGCGCGACCGTCCACCAGCCTTCGGTGGCCCAGCCGTCCTTGTCCTTGTAGCCCAGCGCAACGCCGACGCGGCTTTCGGTCTTGTTGCAGAGCTTGAGGTCCGCATGCGCCGGAAGTGACATGAAGCCAGTGAGCATGAGTGCGCCTGCCACCAGCGCCATTTTGCGAAGCATTCTGCCGCCTCCGGAATTGGATCGCGAATCTGTCATTACATTCCAAATCTGCCCGGTCCGCGTCAACGGGGGAAGGCAGTTTTACCCTCCGGATTGAACGGCGTAGCTTTGTAAGTGAGGGATTAGCCTCATCTTTATGGCCAGTCCATGACAAAGATTGGACCTTTGGGGGCACTCAAAATCGTAGCGCTGAACGCCACAGGACGCCATCGATCAGTTGGCGGACGTCTTCGAGTCTTCGGTCAATTTGACGGTATGGTCCGCCTGATCGCCGGTATCGACCTCATAGAAGCCTTTCTTAACGAAGCCCCGGCCCTCGCAATTGTTGTAGCCGCTGATGGTGAAGGCCTTCTTGTCGATGCACAGCACCGATGTGCCACCCCACACGCCATGGTCCTTGAGGTCCACGGCATAGATGTAATAGTAGCGAGCAATCAGGTCTCCCTTGACCAGGGCCGCGCATTTGCCGGCTTCCACGGTCCACCAACCTTCGCTGAACCAACCCTGTTCATTCTTGTAACCCACGGCCAGCCCCACCTGGCCATTGGTGCTGTTGCACAGCTTCAATTCGGCACGGGCGGGGAGCACCAGCACTCCCATCAGAATGAGCGTGCCAGCTATCAGGGCGATGTTCCGCTTCATTCGGCCGACTCCGGGCTGATCACGTTTGATCATCCTTCTCTCACTTTTCCGATCCGCGTCAACCCTTGATTGACGCAAGCGTGCAACGGCAAATTCCTGGCATAATCCGGTGACGGCGGAAACGCCGTCACCTATATGCCGCAGCATGAATATCGATCAGGTCCAGGACGCCTATGAAACGGTGCAGGGTGGAAATGCCCAGCGCCTCATTCTGCTTTGCGATCACGCCTCGGCGTCGCTTCCCGCGGCTTACGGTGCGCTTGGCCTGCCGCCGGAACAATTCGCACGTCACATTGCCTATGATATCGGGGCGCGGGCGCTGACCTTGGGCGTCGCCGGGCGGCTTCAGGCCCATGCCGTGCTGTCCTGCTTTTCGCGCCTGTTGATCGATCCAAATCGCGGGCTGGATGATCCAACGCTTATCATGCGGATTTCGGATGGTGCGGCGGTTCCGGGAAACTGCAGTGTGGACGAAGCCGAACGCGCGCGCCGCATCGCGCAGTTTCATGCGCCCTATCACCGCGCGATTGCTGAAACGATTTCGGCTGTTCACGCAAAGGGGCTCGTGCCGCTGTTGGTGTCGATCCACTCTTTCACGCCTGTCTGGCGCGGCTGGCCCAGGCCCTGGCATGTGGGCATTCTGTGGGACAAGGATGAGGCCACGGCGCGGGCCATGATCGCCGGTTTCCTGGCGCAGGGTGATCTTGTGGTGGGGGACAATGAGCCCTATCACGGGGCGCTTGAAGGCGATACGCTGAACACCCACGGCACCAGCGCCGGCCGTCCCCATGCCCTGATCGAGGTGCGGCAGGACCTCATCGCCACCAAAACAGGTGTGGATGACTGGGTGGAGCGGGTGGCGAAGGTGATCGAACCGATTATGTATGACCTCCGGTGACCGGCCCGGACGTTAAGGGGTTTTGAGACCATGACCATTGACGAACAGACCAGGACAGAGCTTGAGGCAGCGGCCTTCCGCCGCCTGCTGGAACATTTGCGCGCACGCACGGATGTCCAGAACATCGACCTCATGAACCTCGCGGGTTTTTGCCGCAACTGCCTCTCGAACTGGTTCGAAGACGCAGCAAAGGCCAGGGGCGTGCCCGTCACGCGCGATGAGGCGCGCAGCATGGTCTATGGCATGCCCTATGAAGAGTGGAAGGCCAGGCACCAGGCCCCCGCCACGGACGCGCAGAAAACGAATTTCGCCCAGTCGCACAAGCACTGACAGCGGGGAGCACCAGTACATGACAGCATCTAAGACCAGCTTCGCCCATGGCCAGCTCAAATCCATCGTGGAGCGTATCGAGCGCCTCGAGGAGGAGAAGAAGGTGATCGCCGGCGACATCAAGGAAGTCTATGCCGAAGCGAAAGCCAATGGCTTCGATACCAAGATCCTCCGCAAGGTGATCAGCCTGCGCAAAAAGGAGGCCGCCGAGCGCGAGGAAGAGCAGTCCATGCTCGATGTCTACCTCGCCGCACTCGGCATGATTCCTGGCGAGGCAGAAGAGGCGGCTTAAGGACTAAGCCGCAGTTCTCTTTTCAGCCATGCCACGGCACGGCCGGGGCATGTTTCCGCCGCACCAAACGAAAACACCCGGGACCAGCCCGGGTGTGATGATTCTTGATGTCGGCCCGCACCCCTTACTGCGTGGCGTCAGCCTGGCCTAGCTTCATCTGGTTCAGGGCTTCGGCGCTGAGCAGGCTGCCCTTGCCGGCGCGGTTGACGACCAGCATGTCACCCTTGCCCGAGGCGGGGGCCTGGGCCATCTCGGCGACGGCGAGGCGCGGCATCTGCGGCGGCGGTGGTTCCGCCTGAGCATCGCTCACGCCGGGAAGCAGGCTCGCAACACCGGAGTCGCCGAATTGCTGGGGTGCACCGTCACGGCGGACGGCCTTGGCGCTGTCGAACACCAGCTGCTGCGGCCACCAGAACAGGTCATCGCCAGAGGCCGAAGCAGTAATGGTGCGGATCGTCGGGATGCCCTTGGCATCGCCGTTCTCGATCTCATCGGTGAGGCTGGTCTTGGCCGCGGCGTTGGATTCCAGCGACTCGGGCTCTGCCATGGTGCCGGCGGCAACGACGACGCCCACGGAATTGCCATCAACCGGTGAAGGTTTCATCTGGGCCGTCGGGTCCGGAGGGGGTGCCGAGGCGGGCTCGATCTTCATGTTCACGGCGGCCATCATCAGCACTTCGATGGGCTTCGGCCGCGGCTTCGGAACCGGGTATCCCTGGGAAACGCCTTCTGAGGCATCGGCCATGTCCTCGGTCTCACCGGCGGGTTTGGCCTTGGGCTTGGTCGGGGCAGCCGAGGCGTCCTCGCTCATGCCCGCAAGTTCCTGGTTGTCGCTGCTGTAGTCTGTGTCCAGCGGAATCTTCTTCTTGCTCTTGGCGCTCGCCAAGTCCTCGCCGTCACCCTCATCATCCACATCCTGCTGGGAGGGGAGCTTCGAGGCTGTCGCATCGGCGGCGGCCAGTTCCACTTCCGGAACGGCCTTCATGCCCTTCTTGTTGAGGCGGGCGCCTACGGTGCGGCGGTAGTCACGCATGATCATGGCCATCTGCGTGGAGCTGATGGCGGGGCCCCAATGGCGGACACGGCCCGAATCGATGTGAAGGAAGCCCGAGGGGCCTGCGCCGGAGCTGTAGTAACCCACGCCACCCACCTCGCGCACCAGCGCGGAATTGCGGATCTTGATCGTGGGAACGTCCGGGAAATAGAGGTCGATGGCGTGGCCCACCATGTGCTGGCTCTTGCGCGCCACGTTGCGGCCGACCTTCTTCAGGAAGGCGTTTGTCTTGGGGGAACGATAGCCGCAGACGATGTGGATCGGCGCCTTGGACCCGAGGTCCGCGTGAAGTTCCCACATCAGGTCGATGGTCTTCGGCGAAATGGTGATAACCTCGTTCCGCCGCCAGTCACGCATCAGATAGTTGATCTTCTTCATGGCGGACGGAATGTACTTGCCGTCCTTCATGTAGGTGATGGTGAGGCTTTCCTTGGTGTGGATGTGATAGAGCGACACCGTGCGCGTTTCGCCGCCGGAATGGGCGGGTTCATTCAAATTGAAGAATACGCCCGCGCCGAGCGCGGCCGCAATGAATGTGGTAGCGGCTATTTTCTTCCAGCGCTGAATCACGTTGCGATGTCCGGCTTCCCTGCAGTCCAAACCCTTACCCCACTTACAAACCGGTTTTCCGGTTCCTCTGGTGCCTGTCCAGCCTGCCAACCCCCATCCCCGGGTATTGGCTTACACTGAATTCGCGTTTCGAACAAGAATGAGGCCACCATGAGGCGGCATTGCAGGAAAGGTAAATGGGTATGTTTAACAAGCCTTTAACGACCAGAAATTGTGGCGGCTACCTCTGGTCGCAGGGGCCGCTGCGGCAGGGAGCACTTCAGCGCTGGGCCACGAGCGTGGCGGAGCGTGCCGTTTCCAGTGCCTTGTCGCGCCCGTAGATGTCGCTGAAATAGTCAATTTTGCCCGTTTCATCTGGCCAGGCTGTGAAATAAGCGATGTGCACAGGAAGCTTCTGCTTCAGTCGAACCGTCTCGCTTTCGGGCGAGGCAACCTTGTCCGCAATCTGCTCCGGCGACCAGCCAAGCACCACGGACGCAAACTCCTGCGGGTTCTGCACACGCACGCAGCCATGGCTGAAAGCCCGCACGTCCCTTTCGAAGAGTTCGCGGAACGGCGTGTCATGCATGTAGATGTTATGGGTGTTGGGGAAGAGGAATTTCAGCTCCCCCAGCGCATTCTTGGCGCCCGGCGGTTGCTGGATGCCATAGGGAATCTTCCGGCCATAGCTCGACCAGCGGATCGATCGTGAGGGAACGACCTTGCCCTGCTGCGTCACCACCTTGAAGCCCAGCTTGTCCAGATAGGCGGGGTCACGCCGGAGCTTGGGCAGATATTCATTGGCGATGATCGACGGCGGTACGCCCCAGGACGGGTTGAACACCACGAATTCCATTTCGTCGTTGAACACCGGCGTCTGCGTATCGGGCTTTCCGACGATGACGCGCGTTGTCCATTCCGGTTTGCCGTTCCGGATCACCTGCGCCTGATAGGCGGGCTGATTGACGAAGACATAGCGGCCGCCCAGATTGCTCGGCAGCCAGCGCACGCGCTCCATATTGTCGAGAAGCTTGTCAATGCTCCGCCTGGTGCCATCGGTGTTGAGCGCAGCAACGGTCTGCGGCCCCAGGGCGCCCGTCACCTTGATGCCCGCTGCCTTCTGGAACAGGCGAAGCTGCACGGAAAGCTCGGCGTCCAGCAGGTCAGGATCGACGGGCTCGGATGCGGCCACGTCATAGCCCAGCTGATCGAGGCGGCTGCGGACCGCAGGAATACGCTCGTCCGCTTCGCCCTTCTTGACGATCTTGCCATCGGCCACGGGGTTCAGCGCGGGCTTGCCATCTGCCGCGCGAAGTTCGGCAAGCGTGGACTTCATCGCGGCATAGGCCGGATGTGTGGGATTGAGGCTCTTCAGATATTCAGCCGCGAAGGGCGACAGCGCCAGCATCTTCACAGCCTGCGCCGCCGGCACCCAGGGCGGCGAAACATCGTGATAGCGCGACAGCAGGGCAGGGTCGAACTGCCCGCCCGAGGCGTCGCGCGCATAGCGCAGGGCAGCGCCCGTCAGGTCGATGTCGAAGCGCGCCATGGCGGCAGGGTCATCGGCGGGGACTGGCGCATCGAAGGCGGAAAGACCACCCGGCAGATAAGTCTGCGGCTCGAGCCCTTCGGTACCCGCGGCAGCGAGCAGCTTCAGCACTGCGGCGCCGCGCTCGCTCAGCTTTCCATTGGTGAACCAGAAGGGGCGGTAATTCTGCGCGGCATATTGCGCGACCAGCGCCTCGCGCGCCGCGGGCAGCACGTGCAGGGCAGGGCCGCTGCCGGAAAGCTGGTCATAGACCGCAGCGCTCGCCTGATCTTCAGGCCGCGTGCCGGTCAGCTTGATGCCGGACAAAGGCACGAGCTTCGGCGGCACATAGGTGAGATTTCCCATGCCAAGGCCCGGGTCTCCCTCGGGGTCTGCATCGGCGACGGGCTGGCGGGACTTGGAGCTGGCCTTGCGGACGCCAACCTCATCTTCATTCGAGCCGAACAGGCTGCGCCGCCTTTCAGTTTTCTTCTGCGCGGAGGAGGATGAGCCGAACAGCTGCTCAAGAAAACCGGGACGGCGCGCCTTCGCCTGTGCGTCCGCTTGCGCCCCGCTGCTTATCATGAGCGCGGCCAGACATACCGCGGTACCCGCCATTACAAACTTCTTCATACACTCACCTGCGCGGCCCTTGCCCCGGCACCTTAGACACCGCCGCCCCTGCGGAATGTCAAATCACGTTCAATTGCAAACTAGCCCGCTGCCTCTTCAAGGCCAAGGTCCTTCATGCGCCGGTACAATGTGGACCGGCCGATGCCCAGCTTGCGGGCAACCTCCGACATCTGCCCCTGGTAGCGCGCCAGCGCAAGCCGGATCATGTCAGCTTCCACATCTTCGAGCTTCCGGATATGTCCACCTTCGGTCACTGCCGGAATGCCATAGGCAATGCCGTCAGACACGGCAGGCCCGCCTTTGCGCGGCAAGGGCGCTCCGCCGGCAATCGCCGCAATGCCCTGTGGCAGTGCCGGTTTCGGCGCCAGCTGTGGGGCGGGAGGAATCTTGATTTCGTAGCCATCAACGAGGGAGGCGATCTGCGGGAAATCCTGAATGTCCAGCCGGTCGCCCTCACACAGCACCATGGCGCGGAACACGGTGTTCTCGAGCTGGCGCACATTGCCGGGCCAGGCGTAGCCGCGCAGAAGTTCCAGCGTCTCAGGCGCAATGCCGCGCACTTTGCGGCCTTCTTCGGCGGCGAGCCGGGTGATGAAATGCTCCACGAGCGCAGGAATGTCTTCCTTGCGGTCGCGCAGGGGCGGCACCATGATCGGGAAGACGTTCAACCGGTAATAGAGGTCTTCGCGGAACTGTCCGGCCTTCACCATTTCGATCATGTTGCGGTTGGTGGCGGAAATCAGGCGGATATTGACCTTCACGGGCTTGCGGGCGCCCACGGGGTCGATCTCGCCTTCCTGAATGGCGCGAAGCAGCTTCACCTGAATGTCGAGCGGCAGCTCCGCCACCTCGTCCAGGAACAGGGTGCCGCCATCGGCCTCCTGGAATTTGCCAGGGTGCCGGGAGGTGGCGCCGGTGAAGGCGCCTTTTTCGTGCCCGAACAGGATCGATTCGACGAGATTCTCAGGGATGGCACCGCAATTGACGGCGACGAACGGCTTTCCCGCCCGGTCGCTTTCACCCTGGATCGCACGCGCAATCATTTCCTTGCCCACACCAGATTCGCCTTCGATCAGCACGGGGATGGTGGATTGCGCGCCGCGCCGGCCGAGGCGCAGCACATTGGCCATGGCGGGGGAGGAGGCGATGAGATCGGTAAAGCTGAGTGCGCCGCCAACCTTTTTGTTGAGCCGCTTCACCTCTTCGGTGAGGGCATTCACTTTCAGCAGGTTCTGCACGGAGATCTTGAGGCGTTCCGGGCTGATGGGCTTCACCACGAAATCATCGGCCCCGGCCCGCATCGCCTTGATGACGGTTTCGATCGAGCCCTGCGCCGTCTGCACGATCACCGGCAAGTCGCCGCGGATGGACTGCAACCGGTCAAGGAACTCAAGACCATCCATGCCGGGCATGTTGAGATCGAGGATGATCAGTTCAATCGTGCCGCCGGAATGGCTTTTCAGCACATCGAGGGCGCGTTGCCCCCCGTCGACCGGCATCGGATCACAGCCGAAGCGCCGGATCATTTCCTCGAGAACTCTGCGTTGTGCCGGATCGTCTTCGACAATGAGAACGCGGACAGCCATGCGTCTAAAAACTTCCTGAAACCTGCCATTCGGGGGGAAGGGCGGCCTCCGGACTGGCATCCGGAAACGAGCGACTCGCCTCTTCCTTGGCCTTAAGGTGACAGTGAAGGGTAAAGGCGCTGTTAATGACGAGCCACATTTGGGGACAGTCACAAACGATTGTTTCCATGAGATTTTTGATCCTGGTCAAGGATACCCCGGGGTATTTCAGCTTGGTTCACAACTGGGAGGTGTGAACTTGAATTTCATCCGCATCGCGCTGTTCGTCCTTGCCGTGCTGGGCCTTGCCGCCGGTTTTGTTGCGCCCCTGGCGGGCCTTGGCGAATGGCAGGCCTGGATCTGGGGTGGTGCGGCGGCAATCCTCCTTCTCTCTCTCCTGCGCGAGATCATAACGTCGCTGATCCATCGCGAAGTGGGGCTCGATATTGTCGCGGCCGTATCGATCTCGGCGGCTCTCCTCTTTGGCGAGACGCTCGCCGCCGCCGTCGTCGCGCTGATGTATGCCAGCGGAGAGTTGCTCGAAGATTATGCGGCAAACCGTGCCCGCGCGGATATGCGGGCCCTCCTGGCGCGGGCGCCCAAGACCGCACTCCGCTACCTGGATGGCCAGCTTGAAGAGGTGGCGATTGACGCCATTGTCGCCAGGGACCGGCTGCTGATCCGCCAGGGCGATATTGTTCCGGTGGATGGCCGCGTGGCCCATGGGATGGCGCTGCTGGACATGGCGGCGCTCACGGGAGAATCGCTTCCCATCCAGTGCCGGGAAGGCCAGGACGTTCAAAGTGGCGCGCGCTCGGTGGATGCAGCGTTCGAAATGGTGGCGCTGCGCCCCGCTGCCGAAAGCAGCTATGCCGGCATCGTGCGCATGGTACAGGCGGCACAGGCCGAGAAGGCGCCAATGGCGCGGCTCGCGGACCGCTATGCCATCGTCTTCCTCGCCGTCACGCTGGCACTTGCCGGCGGCACCTTCCTGCTGACGGGAGATCACATCCGCATGCTCGCAGTCCTCGTCTCCGCCACGCCATGTCCGCTGATCCTGGCGGTGCCGGTTGCGATCATCTCCGGCATGGGAAAGGCGGCGCGGCGCGGCGTTCTGATGAAGGGGGGGCCGGTTCTCGAAACCATGGCGCGGGCAAAAAATCTCGTCATCGACAAGACCGGCACGCTGACACGCGGCCGCGCGGAGCTTGAGGGGATCATCCCCGCGGGGTCCTGGTCTGCTGACGAGGTGTTGCGGTTTGCGGCCTCACTCGAGCAGGCTTCGGCACATGTGATCGCGGGCTCGATCGTCGCTGCGGCACAGGCGCGCGGGCTTTTGCTGTCCCATCCGGAGAATGTGCATGAAACGGCGGGGGAGGGGCTTTCGGGCCAGGTCGAAGGCCAGGACGTGATAGTGGGCGGGCATGATTTCGTGGTGCGCCAGCTTGGGCAATCCAGCCTGCCGCGGCCTGGGCAGCAGCCCGGCACGGCGGTGGTGGCGCTCGCCATTTCGGGCCAGCTTGCCGGGCACCTGCTGCTGGCAGACAGCGTGCGCGCCGAAACGCCGCTGGCGCTGGAACGGCTCCGCCAGGCAGGGATCGCGCGCATTGTGCTCGCTTCGGGCGACTCACAGGCCGTGGTGGACCGTATTGGCGGGGGGCTGGGGCTGGACCTGCTCAAAGGAGATCTGCGGCCGGAACAGAAGGTTGCCGTCATCCTGGCGGAGCGCAAGACCGGCATCACGCTCATGGTGGGCGATGGCGTGAACGATGCGCCGGCCCTCGCAGTCGCCGATGTCGGCATCTCCATGGGGGTAACGGGTTCAGCAGCGGCGACGGAATCAGCCGATGCCGTGCTGCTGGTCGATGACCTGACGCGGCTGGCTGAAGGGCTCCAGGCGGCCCGGCGTGCCCGTGCCATTGCGCTGCAAAGCGTGGTGGCGGGGCTGGGCATGTCCTTCACCGCCATGCTGGCCGCGGCTTTCGGCTATCTCTCGGTGGTGGATGGCGCGATCCTGCAGGAGGTGATTGACGTGTCGGTGATCCTCAATGCGCTCAGGGCGCTGCGCTAGGTCAAAAGCTTGAGCATGATCCGTAAAAGTGGATTCCACTTTTGCGGATCATGCTCTGGGCCCCCCGTTGCCGAACCACCTCCGGTGGGCCATATCAGCCTCAGATTTCACGGAAGGACGAGACATGACCGTTGCAGCCGCCGAGACCCTTGGAACGCTTCCCGAGTGGAACCTTGCCGACCTTTACCCCGCACCGGATTCCCCGGCCTTCGCCGCCGACATGAAGAAGGGCGAGGAGATGGCCCGGGCCTTTGCGGAGACATACCGTGGCAAGCTCGCGGGCCTGAGTGGCGAAGGTCTGGCAGAGGCGCTGAAGGATTATGAGGCGCTTTCCGATGTGCTGGGCCGCACCGGGTCCTATGCCCAGCTCTATTATGTGGGTGACACGACCGATTCACAGCGCGGCAAGTTCTATGGCGATACCTCCGCCAAGCTCACCGACATTTCCACGCTGCTTCTGTTCTTCGAACTGGAACTGAACCGCATTGATGATGCCGCACTCGCGGAGGCAATGAAGGTGCCAGCGCTCGCACATTACCGGCCGTGGATCGACAATTTGCGGATGGAGAAGCCCTATCAGCTCGATGACAAGCTGGAAGAGCTTTTTCTGGAAAAATCGCAGACGTCCTCTGCCGCGTTCAACCGGCTGTTCGACCAGACCATGGCGTCGCTCCGCTTCGAGGTCGATGGCGAGATGCTTTCGCTTGAACCCACGCTGAACCTGATGCAGAGCCCGGATGAGGCCAAGCGCAAGGCAGGGGCGCTGGCGCTGGCCAAGACCTTCGGCGAGAACATCAAGCTGTTCACCCTCATCACCAATACGCTCGCCAAGGACAAGGACATCTCAGACCGTTGGCGCGGTTTCAAGGACATTGCCGAGGCGCGGCATCTGTCCAACCGGGTGGAGCCGGAGGTCGTCGCCGCACTCGTCGAATCCGTGCGCAAGAACTATGCGCAGATCTCGCACCGCTATTACCGCATGAAGGCCAAATGGCTGGGCAAGGATCAGCTCATGCACTGGGACCGCAATGCGCCGCTCCCCGCGGAGGACACCCGCGAAGTTCCATGGGCCGAGGCGAAGGAGATGGTTTTGTCCGCCTACGGATCATTTGCACCGCAGATGGCGGATATCGCGCGGGACTTTTTCGAGAAGCGCTGGATCGACGCGCCCTCGCGGCCGGGCAAGGCGCCGGGCGCCTTCGCCCATCCGACGGTTCCATCGGCGCATCCTTACGTGCTGCTGAATTACCTGGGCAAGACCCGCGATGTGATGACGCTGGCCCATGAGCTGGGCCACGGCGTTCACCAGGTGCTGGCGGCCAAGCAGGGCGCGCTCATGGCCTCGACACCACTGACGCTTGCCGAAACCGCCAGCGTCTTCGGCGAGATGCTGACCTTCCAGGCACTCCTCGCCAAAACCACGGATGCGAAGAAGCGCAAGGTGCTCTTGGCCTCCAAGGTGGAGGACATGATCAACACCGTCGTCCGTCAGATCGCGTTCTACACCTTCGAGCGCAAGGTGCACGAGGCGCGAAAGGAGGGTGAGCTGACGCCCGAGCAGATCAATGCCATCTGGATGGATGTGCAGCGCGAGAGCCTGGGCGACGGCATTGCATTCGGCGAAGGCTATGAAACCTTCTGGACCTACATCCCGCACTTCATCCATTCACCCTTCTATGTCTACGCCTATGCCTTTGGCGATTGCCTGGTGAATTCGCTCTATGCCCGCTACCGCGAAAGCGAGCAGGGCTTTCAGGACAAGTATTTCGAGATGCTGAAAGCCGGCGGCACCAAGCACCACTCGGACCTCCTCCAGCCCTTCGGCCTGGATGCGTCCGACCCTAAGTTCTGGGACAAGGGCTTGTCGGTGATCTCCGGCATGATCGACGAGTTGGAGAAGATGTAACGGACATCCATGCCGTCGATTCATCGTGGCAATGTGGGGCAGTCAGCCCATCCCGCACAACAAAAAGCCCGGCCTTCCGGCCGGGCTTTTCCATCCGCCGCAGCGGCAAACGAATTACTTATTGAGGAAGCCGAACTTCTGGTTGAACTTGGAGACGCGGCCGCCCCGATCCAGCAGGGTCTGCTGGCCGCCGGTCCAGGCCGGGTGGGACTTGGGGTCGATGTCCAGGTTCATCGTGTCGCCTTCCTTGCCCCAGGTGGTCCGGGTCTGGAAGGTGGAGCCGTCGGTCATGACGACGTTGATCATGTGGTACTCGGGATGGATGCCTTGCTTCATGGCGAAAACTCTCTCAATGGCGGGACCGGCCCCGCACTGGGACTGGCGAATTCCGGGTTCGGCGGGGCGTATACAGGAGATAGCAGGGTGAGGCAAGTCCGCCACGCCAATGCATCCCGGAAGCTGCGGCGGCCTGCCCCAGCCGCGCGCACCCGCTTCCATTCTTCCACCCATCGGCTAGAAGACCGGACATGAGCAATCCCTACGAAGACGAGGCGCGGCGCCGCCCCAAGGGCCGCAACCTCCGCCCCCTCCTGAGGCTCACCCCCTATCTGCGCCCCTACCGGCTGCAGATGGTATATGCGCTGATCGCTCTTCTTGCGGCGGCGGGTGCAACCCTGGCCGTGCCGATTGCGGTCCGGCGCATCATCGACAATGGCTTCACGGCGGACAATGCGCTGCTCGTCGACAAATATTTCCTCGCCATGCTCGCCGTCGTCGCCGTACTGGCGCTGGGCTCCGCCTTCCGGTTCTATTTCGTCATGTGGATCGGCGAGCGTGTGGTGGCCGATGTGCGGGATGCGATTTTCAGCCATCTTTTGAACCTGAGCCCCGCCTTCTTCGAAGTGCAGCGCTCCGGCGAAGTGGTCTCGCGCCTGACGGCTGACACGACCCAGATCAAATCCGCCTTCTCCTCCACCGCCTCGATCGCACTGCGGAACGTGGTGATGCTGATCGGCACGGTGGGCATGATGGTGGCCACGAGCCCGAAGCTCGCGGGCCTTTCCCTTCTCGCATTGCCCCTGATCGTTCTGCCGCTCGTCACCTATGGCAGGCGCGTGCGCAGCCTCTCGCGGCTCGCGCAGGATACGCTCGCCTCCTCCGCCGCCTTCGCCCAGGAGCGGCTCCTCGCCGTCTCGACCGTGCAGGCCAATGTGCAGGAAGATTCCGCGCGCCGGAACTTCAGCGATGCAACGGCCATCGCCTTCGCCGCCGCCGCCCAGCGCACGCTGGCCCGTGCCGTGCTCACGGCCCTCATCATCAGTGTTGCGGCGGGTGCCGTCGTGGTGCTTCTCTGGTATGGCGCGAGTGCTGTGATCGCCGGCAGCATGACGGCGGGAACGCTGAGCCAGTTTCTGATCTATGCCATTCTCGCGGCAAGTTCGCTGGGCCAGCTCTCCGAAGTCTGGGGCGATGTGCAACTCGCGGCAGGCGCTTCGGAACGCATTGCCGAGCTTCTGGACGAGAAGCCGGGGATCGCCGCTCCCGCAGCGCCCCAGGCGCTTCCTTCACCCCCCAGGGGCGAGCTCGCCTTCAGCCACGTGTCCTTTGCTTATCCCACGCGCCCCGACAGTGCGGCCCTGATCAACGTCTCCTTCGCGGTGAAGACGGGTGAGACGGTGGCCATCGTCGGCCCCTCGGGTGCTGGCAAGACCACCATCTTCTCCCTCGCCCTGCGCTTCTTCGATCCGCAAGCCGGCTTCGTCTCGGTTGATGGCGTGGACGTCAAGAAGGCCGTGCCGCAGGAGGTGCGCGGCCGCATCGCCGTGGTGCCGCAGGAGACGGTCATTTTCTCCGGCAGCGTCATGGAGAACATCCGCTTCGGCAAGCCCAGTGCGAGTGCGGAAGATGTCCTCGCCGCAGCCCGTGCAGCGCGCGTTGACGAGTTCGCCGAGCGCCTGCCCAAAGGCTATGACACGGAAGTGGGCGAGCGCGGCGTCACCCTGTCAGGCGGCCAGCGCCAGCGCATCGCCATCGCCCGCGCCATCCTGCGCGATGCGCCCATCCTTCTGCTGGACGAGGCGACGAGCGCGCTTGATGCTGAAAGCGAAGCCTTCATCCAGCAGGCGCTCGAACAGCTCACCGCCAACCGCACCACGCTGGTCATCGCCCACCGCTTGGCCACCGTAAGAAACGCGGACCGCATCCTGGTTCTGGACGGTGGCGAACTGATCGCCGAAGGCACCCACTCAGAGCTGATCAACACCAGCCCCCTCTACGCGAGGCTCGCGAAGCTGCAGTTCACCGCAGTGGCGGCGGAGTAAGGCCGTCAGCCTATCTTGAGCAGCGCGCAGTCAGTCGCGATCAAGCCGCAATTCACACGCCTGTCTTTCCGTCACCCCAGCGAAGGCTGGGGTCCCGCTTCCGCCTCAGCACGCTGTACAGAAAGCGGGGATCCGGCCTTCGCCCGAGTGACGGCAAAGCGGGATAACTGAAAAACATTTCCATGAACGCTCGAAGCTCTAAATACGTTCGTCGTCCTGGCGACGCCGTCTCACCGCTCCGTCAGCTTCAGCTCGATGCGCCTGTTCCGCGACTTTGCCTCTTCCGTGGAGCCCGGGTCGATGGGCTGGAATTCACCGAAGCCAGCAGCCACCAGATGCTGCGGCGACACGCCGTTGGCGATAAGAAAGTTCACGACGGCGATGGCACGCGCCGCCGACAGCTCCCAATTGGATTTGAACTGTGCTGACTGGATCGGGTCCGCATCCGTATGGCCGTCAACCCGCAGGACCCAGGCAATATCCGGCGGAATCTCGCGCTCTAGCTGTTTCAGCGCATCGGCAAGCTTCAGCATCTCAGCCTGGCCTTCGGGGTTGAGCGTCGCCTGCGCTTTGGGGAACAGCACTTCGGCCTGGAAGACGAAACGGTCCCCAACCACCAGAATATCGGAACGTTGGGAGAGGATCTGCCGCAGCCTGCCAAAGAATTCGGAGCGGTAGCGCGTCAGCTCCTGCACGCGCTGCGCCAGGGCGGAGTTGAGACGCTTGCCGAGATCGGCGATCTGCGCTTCGGATTGGCGGTTCTTGGTCTCGGAGTCGGTTAGGAGGCCGTTCAGCGTCTGGAGCTGCCGGCGCATCGCCGCAATTTGCTGGTTCAGAAGCTCAACCTTCGCCAGCGCCTCGGAGGAGATGTTCTTCTCCTTGTCGAGTGAGGTCTGAAGGCCCGTGATGGTGAGGCTGGCATCGTTGCCCTTCTCGCCCGCGCTCTCAAGCAGAGAGGAGAGTTCCGCTGTCTTGCTCTTCTCGGCCGCGAAATCATCCTGAAGTGCGGTGAAGGAAGATTCCATATCGGCCTTCGCCGCCTTCTCGAGTGCCAGTAGCTGCGTCAGCTCTGCGATCTGGGCACGAAGCTGGCCCAGGGCAGAATCCTGTCCTGAAATCTGGCGGGCCAGAAGGAACTGCGCCGTCATGAAGACGGACAGCAGAAAGGTGATGACCAGCAGCAGCTGGGCCATGGCGTCCACAAAGCCTGGCCAATAAGCGTCTTCGCTGCCGCGTCCGCGCCGCCTGGAAAGACCGGCCATTACGGCCGCTCATCCTCTGCCCGGGCCCGGGCCATGCCGCGGGACAAGGGCCCCGTGGCGCGGATCAGAAGACGCTGGATTTCATTCTGCTGCGTCTGCTGGCCCTGCGCCCACTGCCGCACGATTTTCTGCTCTTCCCGCATCTGGGCAACGAGACCTGCCACTGCATCGGCGAGCTGCTCAATCGAATCCGTATCCTGCTTCTGGACCGGCGCGGAGGCCACGATCGGCTGGGGCCTCGGGTTGTCGATGCTGTGCGTCAGCTTCTCGACGGCGCGCTGAAGGGCCTGAAGCTCGGCACGGAGAAGCTGCGGGGCAATGCTGGCCGCATTCTGAGACGGCTGCGCATCGCTTCCCGAACCGGCGGCAATATCGGTGATGGACGAGAGCCAGTCTTCAAGATCGATGTAGAAACGGTTCTGCGCCTGTGCCGCCTTGAGGTCGAGAAAGCCCAAGATCAGCGAGCCCGAAAGGCCGAGCAGCGAGGACGAGAAGGACAGGCCCATACCGCGGAGCGGCGCCTGAAGGCCGTTCTTCAACTGGTCGAACAGCGTTGCTGACTGGGAGGAGGTGACGTCAAGCCCTTCAATGGCGCCGCCAATGGACTGCACGGTTTCAAGCAGGCCCCAGAAGGTGCCGAGAAGGCCCAGGAAGATCAGAAGGCCCACGAGATAGCGCGAGAGATCGCGCGATTCATCAAGGCGCGAGGCAAGCGAGTCCAGCAGCGAGCGCATGGAGAAAGGCGAGAGAACCGTGTCCTGCCGGTTCTTGAGCAGCATCGCCATGGGGGCCAGAAGCTGCGGCGGGCGCGAGGCATCTTCCTGCCCGCCGTCGCGGAAGCGGTTGACCCAGTTCACCTCACGGAACAGGCGCAGCACCATGCGGAAAGAATGGAAGAGGCCAAACAGCAAGGTGGCCACGATCACGCTGTTCAGCATCGGGTTGGCCATGAAGGCCCGCGTCAGCCCCGGCAGGATCACCACAACGAGGATCGCCACCAGAAGCGTGAAGACCACCATGTGCACGAGATAAACCCGTGGTGGTTCAAGGGGTTGGGTTGCCTCAGCTACAGCCATGTCTCTTCCGCCGCATTGCGCGTTTGGTTTTCGGGGCAAATCTAGACGATTGCGAGGCACAAGGGGAGTGGCTTGTGCGAAAGCGCTTGCGCCCTCGCCGCCCTTCCCGACCTGCCGTCACACCGGCCACCCGGATACACGTCCGGAGTATGCCCCTTCCTACCCGAAGGAGCGCGCGCTGTCAAGGATTAAATTCCCGATAAGGGAATTCTAGGCCAGTGCCTTGTTGATCTCTTCCGTCATCTTCTTGGCATCGCCGAACAGCATCATGGTGTTGTCACGCCAGAACAGCGGGTTGTCGACGCCGGCATAGCCGGACGCCATGCCGCGCTTGATGAACATCACCGTCTTGGCCTTCCACACCTCGAGCACCGGCATGCCGAAGATGGGCGACGTCGGATCGTCTTTGGCAGAAGGGTTGGTCACGTCATTGGCGCCGATGACGAAGGCGACGTCGGCCTGGCCGAAGTCCGAGTTGATGTCCTCGAGTTCGAACACCTCGTCATAGGGCACGTTGGCCTCCGCCAGCAGCACGTTCATGTGGCCGGGCATGCGGCCCGCTACCGGGTGAATGGCATATTTGACCGAAACGCCTTCCTTCTTCAGAAGGTCGCCCATTTCGCGCAGCGCATGCTGGGCCTGTGCCACCGCCATGCCATAGCCGGGCACGATGATGACGGACGCCGCATTTTTCATGATGAAGGCCGCATCTTCCGCCGAGCCCTGCTTGACGGGCTTGGCCTCGCCACCCTTGGCGGCAGGCCCGGCACTTTCGCCGCCGAAGCCGCCGAGGATCACCGAGATGAAGCTGCGGTTCATGCCCTTGCACATGATGTAGGACAGGATGGCGCCCGATGAGCCCACCAGCGCGCCGGTGATGATCAGGGCTGTATTGTGCAGCGTGAAGCCGATCCCCGCCGCCGCCCAGCCCGAGTAGGAGTTGAGCATGGAGACGACGACCGGCATGTCCGCCCCGCCGATGGGAATGATCAGCAGGAAGCCCAGCGCCAGACTGATGGCGATGATGGCCCAGAACCACAGCCAAACCGGGCTGGCATAAAACAGAGCGATGCACAGGACGAGGCCCAGTCCCAGTGCAATGTTGATGATGTGCCGACCCGGCAGCATGATTGGCGAGCCGGACATGCGGCCATCGAGCTTCAGGAAGGCGATGATCGAGCCAGTGAAGGTGATGGCACCGATCGCGGCACCCAGCGACATCTCAATGCGAGAGATGGGCTGGATCTGCCCGTCGAGCAGAATATGGAAGGCATCCGGCGCATAGAAGGCCGCGGCCGCCACGAAGACGGCGGCAAGGCCCACGAGCGAATGGAAGGCCGCCACCAACTGCGGCATGGCCGTCATGGCAATGTTCTTGGCCGCATAGCCGCCAATGCCGCCGCCAATCGCCAACCCCAGCACGGTGAGGCCGATCACCATGGGTGAAAGGTGCATGGTGGCGAGGGTGGTAAGGATGGCAATGGTCATGCCAACCATGCCGTAGATGTTGCCCTGCCGCGATGTGGCGGGCGATGACAGGCCACGCAGCGCCATGATGAACAGCGCGCCGGAGACGAGATAAAGAAGGGCTGCGAGATTGACCGACATGTCGCCTACTTGTCCTTCTTCTTATACATGGCGAGCATGCGGCTGGTGACCATGAAGCCCCCGAAGATATTGACCGATGCCAGGATCAGCGCCAGGAAGCCGAAGATCATCGCTGTGATCGAGCCTGATTCCAGCGCCCCCACGCCCACCGCCAGCACTGCGCCCACCACGATGACGGATGAGATGGCGTTGGTCACGCTCATCAGCGGCGTGTGCAGCGCCGGCGTCACGTTCCACACCACATAATAGCCCACGAACACCGCCAGCACGAAAATGCCGAACAGCGAGACGAACGGATCGATCGCTTCCATCACTCAGGCTCCCTTGAACATGGGGTGCACCAGCGCGCCGTCCCTGGCGATCATCGTGCCCTTGATGCAGTCATCGGCGTCGTCGATCTTCAATGTTCCATCTTTCTGGATCATGAGGTCGAGGAAGTTGGCGAGGTTCTTGGCAAACAGCGGCGAGGCATTGCCGGCGAGCTTGCCCGCGAGGTTCAGCGTGCCGACGATCTTCACACCCTTGTGCTCGACGATCTCATCGGGCTTCGACAATGGGCAATTTCCGCCGCGCTCTACCGCTAGGTCAACGATGATGGAGCCGGGCTTCATGCTCTCCACCATTTCCTGACTGATCAGCACCGGGGCCGGGCGGCCGGGGATCAAGGCCGTGGTGATGACGATGTCCTGGTTCTTCACATGTTCGGCAACGAGTGCTGCCTGCTTGGCCTTGTCCTCGGCAGTCAGCTCCTTGGCATATCCGCCGGAGGTCGCGGCATCGGCGATGTCGGCGAACACAAACTTGGCACCGAGGCTTTTGACCTGCTCTTCCGTGGCCTTGCGCACGTCGGTGGCGGAGACGATGGCGCCCAGGCGGCGCGCCGTGGCGATGGCCTGGAGGCCCGCCACGCCAACGCCCATGATGAAGACCTTGGCGGCGGCAACGGTGCCAGCCGCCGTCATCATCATCGGGAAAGCGCGGTTGAAGTGATAGGCGGCATCGATCACCGCCTTGTATCCGGCGAGATTGGCCTGGGAGGACAGGATGTCCATCGACTGCGCCCGGGTGATGCGCGGCATCAGTTCCATGGCGAAGGCGGTAACGCCAGACTGAGCAATCGCTTCGAGCCCGGCCTTGTCTCCATAAGGCTCGAGGCCACCCATCAGGATGGCCCCGCGCTTCAAACTCTTGAGAAGATCCGGTGAGGGACGGCGGATGGTCAGCACCACATCCGCGTCGCCAAATTCGCCCTGGGTGATCGTGGCACCCGCCGCTGCGAAGGCTGAATCAGGGATTGAGGAGCCCTTGCCGGCGCCGGCCTGCACCGAGACCTCAGCGCCCTTCTTGATGTAGGCTTTGACAGTATCTGGGCTGGCCGCAACGCGACTCTCCCCAGCCTGCGTTTCCGTGGGGATCGCGATTTTCATGTGCCCGCCCTGTTCGTCAGCTCAACATTACGGCGGTGAACAGCCCGAAGATCACCAGCCACCCCACTGAAAGGTACCAGCTCTGCCCGGCCCGCACGTCGAGCACCAGCGTGAGCATGCCGATGATGAGCCCGCCGAAGCCAATGAGCAGGTTGCCACTGCCGATGAAGGCGAAGGCCACCAGCGCCACCAGCACATCAAGGCACAGGATGGTGAGCGCAACCGAACCCTTGAGGAAGGCCGAATAGGTCTTCTCATGCTCCTCGAAGCCGTGCGGCTGCGTTCCAGTGGACCCGTGTTCGGCCATGATTCCCCTCGCTGACAAAAAATTCCGTTTTCCGCTTCTAGCCAGTCCGGAGAAGCCCCGCAAGCAGGCGGCGCGGAACGCGGCGATCGGTCACGCGAAACAGGCCAGTTCAGCAAGATTTTCAAACACGTAGATCGATTCCGGCAGGAGGTGGCCGTCCCACTCATAGCTGTCGTCCGTCACCAGCCGGGCACCCAGGGCCTCATAGAAAGCCCGGGCCGGATGGTTCGCGGTCAGCACGCCCAAGGAGAGGGCATGTCCATCCGCCTCGCGCCACTGCGTTGCCACTCGCGCCAGCAGAGCCCTGCCGATGCCCATCCGGTAAAACCGGTGCAGCACATAGAGGGCGTAGATGTGCCCGTCAGCCCCTTCCACCAGAGGCTCTGAAAGCCGCCCCGCCCGGATGAAGCCCGCCGCCACGCCATCAACGGATGCCAGCCAGGTCGGGTTGCCTGGCACTGCAAGGTAGCTCTGCCAGCGCGCCGTACGGTCTGCCAAGTCAATGCCTGCAAGGATTTCAGGCGGGATCATGCGAGCATATGCCTCCCGCCAGCTTGCCACATGCAGCTGCGCAATGGTTCCGGCGTCCTTCGGCCCGGGGACGGTATAGAGAATGGTTTCTTTCACGGAGCTCTTGCGTCTAATTCTTCGCCACCAGACAAATCCCTCCGCGCTTCGTCAAGGCACGGCAGAGCTGCTGGGCCTCGGCACGGGTGTCGCGGCCGATCATGACCTTCACCATGCGGCGGCGCCCCATGGAACGGTTGAGTTTGCGGAGGACGAGCGGGTCCTCGTCTTTCAAGATGTCAAAGCGGTTGCGGATCACCCTGAAGGCCTGCAAGGCCCGGGCCTGGGAGAAGCCGCCTGTCAGCACCACGCCCCAGGGTTTCCAGTTGGCCTGCTTGACCTCGACCGCCTGTGGGGAAAGCTCGCGCATCACGAGGCTCCTGCACTGGTCTGTGAAGCTTCCTTCCTTGCCGATCGATGGAATCTCAAAACTGGCCGTCTGGGTCTTCCATTCCTCATGGCTGCGGCCGGTGATGGAGAGGACGTAGTCCTGCGTCTCATACGGAAGGCTGCTGGTGCCGGCGAGCCAGCGGCGGACCCGGTCTTCTCCGGCATTATAGGCGGCGGCAGCAAGGCCGATGTTGCCGAAGGTGGTGCGGAGTTCGGCCAGATAAGCGGCGGAGGCGCCGAGCGCCTGCTTTGCGTCAAAAGGATCCGCAAGGCCACGGAGCTTGGCGGTCCCCGGCATAAACTGGGCGATGCCTTGGGCGCCCTTGGGGCTCACCGCACCGGGGTCAAACAGGCTTTCCTTCCAGATCAGACGGGCGATGAAGGATTGGGGCAGGGCGAATTCCGTGGCCCGCGAGTCAATCTCGCCGCAGACCGTTTCCGCGAAGGCCTTCCGGTCCACCTCGCTCTGAGGCAAAGGCGGCGGCGTGCCGGCGCCGGCACGCAGCGGCAGGAGCAAAAGCAGGGCAGCGACAGCAAGGCGAGCACGCAAAACCAGGGTTCCGGGGTTGGGAAAACGGCTGCGGTTAGCGCCCGGATGCGGCAATTCGATGGACGCCGGTCAAGGCCTTGCCGTGAAGACGGCGGCAATCCGGTCAATCTGGCTGCTGATGGGGCTGGGTACCCCGCCTAGATCGGCCTTCGATCTCACCGAGAGCATGGCATCGAACTTGAGGATGCGCTGGTGGAGCGACAAGGAACGGTCCACGATATCGAGCAGTGCCCTGGGCAATTGGTCAGATCCGTTGAGAGGCGCGCCGCGGCCAATGTCGGCAAGCGTGATGCGGCGGCGCTCCTTTGAAACGTCATCCTTCGTCATCTCGCCGGCACCGATCGCGCGCTGCAGCAGCAGCCAGGAGGCAAGTTGCATCAGCCTGGTGGTCAGCCGCATGCTTTCGGTTGCGTATGCGACCGCGCCGTGCCGGTCCAGCAGGCGGGCATCCTGCCGGCCAGGGCCATCGAGATAGTTGGCTGTTTCTTCGACCAGCCCCATTCCTTCCTGGAAGACCTTGTCAAACTGTTCCGATGCCGTGAAACGCGACAGGAAGTCTACGGTGATGGGCGAAGTATCGGCGGACGGCATGGCAGAGATTTCCTTGGCTCACATGAGGCGGCCGGTCGGAGCGTTGATCAGATAATGAACGGGGTTGGGTCTCCGGTCAATCTCCGCGCGCGCTTCGCCGGTTCATTCTCCCGCAAAGCAAGAGAGATGCCAGCTTTGGGCCAAAAAAAGCCGCGCACGGGGCGCGGCTTCAAAGTTTCAAACAGGGAGGCGTCAAACAGAGTGACGGAAGTCACTCGGAGCAATCCGGTCAAGGATTACAATTACGAGATATATCGTTAATTCCTTACCCAAACCTTAACAACGCCCCGTTCCCGGGGCGGACTGTCTCAAAATGAATTGGGTCAGCTGCGGAAAAAGGAATCCGCCGCATCCTTTGATGCGCGTTTTGCGGCAATTGCTGACTTCACCCTCGCGATTTCATCCTCGAGCATCTGAACGCGGTGTTCCAAATCGGCCACCGAGAGAAGATCGAGGGGCTCGCCCAGGCTCACGCCCGCTGGCTTTCTGGGCAGGTCTTCGAAACTCATGGGGTCCACTCCTTGTGCTAGCTCGCCGCCACTTTGTCATTGCGGGGCACAATGCTTCAACCCAAACTGTGCCTTTCCGCCTGTGAGAGGACACTCCATGAAGGACATGACTGCCATCGCCATCACCGCCCCCGGCGGGCCGGAGGTGCTGAAACCCGTAACAATCCCCGTGCCGGTGCCCCGCCGCGGTGAAGTGCTGGTGAAGGTGAAGGCGGCGGGCGTCAACCGGCCGGACGTGCTGCAGCGCCAGGGCGGCTATCCGCCGCCGCCCGGAGCACCTGAGACGCCGGGCCTTGAGATCGCTGGGGAAGTGGTGGCACTGGGCGAAGGTGTAAGACGCTGGGAGGCCGGAGACCGGGTCTGCGCGCTGGTGCCCGGTGGCGGCTATGCCCAGTTCGCGACGGTGCATGAAGATAATGCGCTGCCGGTTCCCCCCGGCCTCTCCTTCATCGAAGCAGCGGCCATTCCTGAAACTTTCTTCACGGTGTGGACCAATGTGTTCGACCGCGGCGGCCTGAAGGAGGGCGAGACCCTCCTGGTCCATGGTGGATCGAGCGGCATCGGCACCACGGCCATCATGCTGGGCAAGGCGTTGGGTTCGCTTGTCGCCGTCACCGCAGGGTCAAAGGAAAAGTGTGCCGCGTGCCTCGCGCTTGGTGCGGATGTGGCGGTCAATTACCGCGAACAGGATTTCGCCGTGGCGCTGCCGGAGCAGGGCATCAAGCCGGACGTGATTCTGGACATGGTGGGCGGGGATTATGTGGCGAAGAACCTCAAACTCATCAACATGCATGGCCGCATCGTGATGATTGCCTTCCAGAAGGGCTCCCGCTTCGAGGCGGACTGGCTCCCCATCATGCTGAAGCGCCTGACCTTCACGGGTTCCACCTTGCGGCCGCGCAGTGTTGCCGAAAAGACCGAGATCGCCCGGGCACTCGAACGCCGCGTCTGGCCCCTGTTCGGGGCGGACCAGCTGAAACCCATCATCTACCGCACCTTTCCGCTTGCCGAAGCCGCTGCGGCGCATGCGCTGATGGATTCGGGTGAGCACATCGGAAAGATCGTGCTGGTGGTGGACTAGCTGGCGTGGGAGGGGATGGGCTGCCTGGGCGGGTTTCCCAGTTTCACGAAGAGATAGCCCTTGGCCTTGAGGGCGAGGATTGCCTTGACCACGCCAGCGCCTGACGGCTTTTCCGGGTGGTTGGCGTGGGCGATGATGACGTCTCCGTCCTGCACTTTGGTGAGGCGCTTCTGAACGGAGGCGGCGGCAAGCGTGGCACCGTCATCGGCCTTGATACTGTAGCCCGCAATTGCCTCGCCCAGCCCCGCGATCTCGGCGATCGCCGCCGTGTTGTAACGGCCGGTCGCTCCCCGGTACCAGAAGGGTGTGCGGCCGGTTGCTGCGATGACGGCGGCCTTGCCGGAGAGCACTTCAGCCTCGACCGCCGCGGGCGAGCCGGCGGCGGCAATTCCGTAGACCTTCATGGGAACGTCCACTGCGGGGATGTGCCTGCCGCCGTGGTTCTCGATTTGAAACAGGTCCGGGTGGGCGAGCATGAGGGCCGTGGTTTCCGCATTGCGCTTCAGCCAGCGCGCGGTGACGAAGACGGTGGCGGGAATGTTGTTGGCGACGAGGGCCTGGAATATCCGCTGGTCCGCCTTGCCGCTGCAGGCATCGAGCGTCAGCGCCAGGTGTGGCTGCTGGTGGGCGGAGGTGTGTGCAAGGGTCAGGCGCGGTTCAACCAGCGGAGTGGCGGCCGCCGCCGGAACAAGGGTCAGGCCCAGGAGAATCAGTCCGGAAAGAATGCCGCGCGTCATGCAGGCGGTTTGCCCCGGCAGGATTTCCCTAGCAAGGGGCGGGCCATGCGGCCTGTCGCCTCTGCGGGACGGCCGGAAAATGGGGAGTTGCGTGGGAGGCCTCCCCCCTTTATATCTGACCCATCCCCAACAAGCTGTCGTTAAGATAGGGAACCTGAAAGACCGGTTCTCAAAGAGAGAGAAAAATCATGTCCCGCGTGCCGCTGATGCCCAAGGCCACTGCCGTGTGGCTGGTCGAGAATACCGGATTGACCTTCCGCCAGATTGCCGATTTTTGCCATTTGCACGAGCTCGAAGTGAAGGGCATCGCCGACGGAGACGTGGCAGCCGGAATTAAGGGTCTTGATCCCATCACCGGTGGCCAGATCACACGCGAGGAAATCGAGAAGGCCGAGAAGGATTCCGACTACCGTCTGAAGATCCTCGAATCCAAGGTCAATATCCAGGTGCAGAAGGCGACATCCGGCCCGCGCTATACGCCCGTTTCGCGGCGTGGCGACAGGCCCGATGCCATCGCCTGGCTGCTGCGCTATCACCCGGAACTTCCGGATTCGGCCATCATGAAACTCGTCGGCACCACCAAGTCCACGATCACCTCTGTGCGGGACCGTTCGCACTGGAACGCGGCCAACATCAAGCCGGTGGATCCCGTCTCGCTCGGCATCTGCTCGCAGCTGGATCTTGATTTCGCCGTGCAGAAGGCGGCGCGAAAGGCCGGCAAGCCCGCGAATGATGCGGCCCCCGTCCGCACGCTCATTCCGGCCTCCGAGGTTGAGGGCACCGCAGCCCATGCCGCGTCTCATTACGATGAAGACCAGCCCACCTTTGCGCCGTCAGACCCTGCGCAGAAGGAAGCGGAGCCGCGCTATGACGCCAACTCGGTTTTCGCCAAGCTGAAGCCGTTGAAGCGGCAGAACGACGAGGAATAAGCAATATGCGCATTTTGATCGCCGGTGCTTCGGGCACCATCGGGCAGGCGGTGGTGAAGGATCTCTCCCGCCGCCATGAAATCGTGAAGGCTGGCCGCTCGTCGGGCGACGTTACGGTGGACCTCACCAGCGCGGACTCCGTCAAGGCCATGTATGCCAAGCTTGGGAAGGTCGATGCCGTCATCGCCTGCGCCGGCCATGTACATTTCGGCCCTTTGAGCGCGATGACGCCGGACCAGTTCCGAAAGGGACTGGATGATAAGCTGATGGGCCAGATCAACCTCGTACTGCTTGGAATCGCGCATGTGAATGACGGTGGCTCCTTCACCCTCACCAGCGGCATTCTGGACCGGGATCCGATCCGCGCAGGCGCCAACGCGTCTGCCGTCAATGGTGCGATCAACGCCTTCGTCAAGGCAGCGGCGATCGAGATGCCGCGCGGCATCCGGATCAATGCGGTGAGCCCGGGGCTTCTCGAAGAATCGGCCCAGAAATATGATGGCTTCTTCCCCGGACACGAGCCCGTCTCCTCGGCGCGCGTGGGCCTGGGCTTCGCCAAGAGTGTCGATGGCGGATTGACAGGGCAGGTCATCGCCATCGGCTGATTGCACTTCATGATGCTGTGCTGATAGCCTTCCCCTGCCAAGGGGGAGGCTATTTTCATGGTACGTGACCCGCGTTTCGACATTCTCTTCGAGCCTGTGAGAATTGGGCCCGTGACGGCGCCCAACCGCTTCTATCAGGTGCCGCATTGCACGGGCATGGGCTACCAGCTTCCCGCCACTGTTGCCGCCATGCGCGGTATCAAAGCAGAAGGGGGCTGGGGCGTGGTCAATACCGAATACTGCTCCATTCATCCGTCTTCTGACGATGTGCCGCACCCGTTCTCAAGTCTTTGGGACGAGGGCGACGTCAGGAACATGGCTGTGATGGCGGAGGCCGTCCACGTCCATGGTGCGCTGGCAGGCACCGAACTCTGGCATGGTGGCATGCGCTCCTCCAACCACCTGTCGCGCGAGGTGGCGCTCGGGCCGTCGAGCCTGCCTGCGATGGAATCTCCCTGGCAATGTGCGCGCATGGACGCCGACGATATCCGCCAGTACCGCAGGTGGCACAGGGCGGCAGCCCTCAGGGCGCGGGAGGCAGGCATGGACATCGTCTATGTCTATGCCGCGCACAGCTATCTGCTGGGGCAATTCCTGGACCATGGGATCAATCAGCGCAGCGATGAATATGGCGGGGACCTGATGGCACGTTCCCGCCTGCTGCGCGAAGTCCTGGCCGACACTCGGGACGCGATCGGGGACCGCTGCGGCGTGGCGCTGCGCATCGAAGTCGATAATGAGGATGGCGGCGGTTTCGCGGAGCGCTCCGCTCTTCTGGAGGCCCTTGCACCCATGGTCGACCTTTTCGATGTGACCATTGCGGATTATTCTCAGGAGATGGGCGGCTCACGTTTCGTCAGGGAAGGCTCTCTCGAACCGCGCATTGTGCATGTGCGGCAGATCACGGGAAAGCCCGTGGTGAGCGTCGGCCGCTTCACCAGCCCGGAGACGATGCTCGGCCAAGTGAAACGCGGCGTGGTGGACATGATCGGCGCTGCCCGGCCATCGATCGCCGATCCCTTTCTCCCGGCCAAGATCCGCGCCGGTGACGAGGATGACATCCGCGAATGCATTGGCTGCAATATCTGTTATGCGCATAACAGCCGGGGTGCCGCCATCCGCTGCACGCAGAACCCGACGATGGGCGAAGAATGGCGGCGCGGCTGGCACCCGGAGAAGATATCAACAGCGGCACGGCGCGAGCAGGTGCTGGTCGTTGGCGCGGGGCCTGCGGGGCTGGAGGCAGGCCTGACACTTGCGCGGCGCGGCCATGAAGTGAAGATCGCGGAGGCAAGCCACTCTCCCGGCGGGCGGCTGCAGTGGGAGACGAAACTGCCTGGCCTTGCCGAATGGGCACGGGTACGCGACTGGCGGCTGCACCAGATATCCAAGCTTTCAAACATCGAGATCTTTCGCAGCAGCCCCCTGGGTGCGGAGGATGTGTTGGAACTGGGCATTCCCCATGTGGTGCTGGCGACGGGGAGCCGCTGGCGCAAGACCGGGCGGGGCCGCAGCTTCAGCGCCGCCATTCCGTCTTTCGACGATCCCCGTACGCACTCACCGGAAGAGGTGATGGCGGGTTCGGCGGTCAATGGGCCTGCCGTCGTTTTCGATGACGATCACTACTATGTGGGCGCTGCCCTGGCCGAACATCTGGCGTTGCGCGGGCTTGAGGTTACTTATGTCACCAGTGAGGGAAAGGCGGCGGAGTGGTCCATCTATACCGCGGAGCAGCCGCGCACTCAGGCGCGGCTGTTGGAGCGGGGGGTGAAGGTGATCGTCAACACGCTGGTGTCCGGACTGACGCCCGGTGCTGCAGTGCTGCGCTGCGTGTTCTCCGGCAAAACGCGGGAGATCGCCGCGGAGAGCTTCATTCCCGTGACCTCGCGCGAAGGTGACGATGCGCTCCATCACGCGCTGAAGGGGAAGGGGCTTTCGACGCTTGCGCTCATTGGCGATGCGCGGGCGCCGGGCTTGATCGCACATGCCGTTTATGCGGGCCACAAGCTGGCGCGCGAATTCGGCGAAGAGGTTCAGGCGGAGAGACGGGAGCGGGCGCTGGCCTGAGCTTATGTCTTCATTTCGACGAGGCGCGACTTGGCAGCGAAATAGGCATCGCCAGTGTTCTTGAATACACCGCACTCCGGCGGGTTCTTGCCGAAGGTCTCGCAATATTGCGTGCCGTTCGCTTCCCACTTGCCGACGCCGCCGCCCTTCGCGTCATCCTGATAGCTGAAGGTGCCATCCGCGTTGTAGGTGATGAAGCCGTTGCCGTCTGGCCTCGTATACTGGAAGGTCTTGCCCGAGATTGCGGCGCGGATCTGTTCCGCCGTGAAGTCGGTAATGGGTGTTGGCGTCTTGTCGGTCGTGGCGGAGGTGCCGTTGTTAGTAATGCGCACACCCTTCGGCCCCTGCGCACAGGCGGCGAGGCCAAAGGCCAGTGCGATAATCATCAGGGTGCGGAGGGATTTGGCGGTCACGTTGCTTCGTTCCTCGAGAGGTAGGGCGGATGTGCCACAGGCGGAAGAGGCCTTCAAGTCATTTGGGCGATGAGGGCAGGGAGTTCAGCAAGACTCTCGATGCGGCGGAAGCGCGGATCGCCCTCGGGCGCGTCCTCATGTTCGAGAACCCATGTCAGTTCGTGCGGAACATACACGCCCCAGCTTCCGGCGCGGATGGCGGGCACCACGTCTGACTTCAGCGAATTGCCAACCATCACCGCGCGCTCCGGCCCATCGCCATGGCGGGAGAAGATGCGCGCATAGGTATCGGCGGACTTGTCGCTCACGATCTCGACGGCGTTGAAATAGGCGCCCAGCCCCGACTGCGCGAGCTTCCGCTCCTGGTCGAACAGGTCGCCCTTGGTGATGAGCACGATGTTGTAGCGGCCGGAGAGAGCGGCCAGCGTTTCCTCTGCATGGGGGAGTGCCTCCACCGGGTTCTGCAGCATCTGGCGGCCGAAGCTGAGGATCTCACCGATCACGCTGGCGGAGACCTGGCCATTGGTCACCTCCACCGCCGTCTCTATCATGGAGAGGGTGAAGCCTTTGACGCCATAGCCATAGAAGGCGAGGTTGCGGCGCTCGGCTTCGAGCAGGCGGGCCGAGATCACCTGGTGCTCGCCGTGTTCGGAGAGAAGCTCGGCGAAGCGCTGCTCGGTCAGGCGGAAGAAGGTCTCGTTCTGCCACAGCGTATCGTCGGCATCGAAACCGATGGTGCTGATGGCCATCACGCGCCTTGCGAGGGGCGCACGCGGACGGGCGTGCCGACGATCACATTGTCGTAAAGCTCGGCGATATCCTGGTTCAGCATGCGGATGCAACCCGACGACATGGCCTTGCCGATCGATTCGGGCTGGTTGGTGCCATGGATGCGGTAGAGCGTGTCCTGGCCGCCGGCATAGAGATAGAGGGCGCGGGCGCCCAAAGGGTTTTCAGGCCCGCCCGGCTGGCCATTGACCCAGGGCTTGGCGCGCTCATCCCGGTCTACCATTTCGCGCGGCGGCACCCAGCGCGGCCAGCGGCGCTTCATGCCGATCTGGGCGTTGCCCTCCCAGGCGAAGCCCGCGCGGCCCACGCCCACGCCGTAGCGCATGGCGCTGCCATAGGCGAGGACCTGGTAGAGGAAGCGGTTGTCCGGATCGACCACCAGTGTTCCGGGCTCTTCCGGCCCGTCGAATTCGACCATCTGGCGGCGGAACTGCTTCTTGATCTTGCGCGGCGGAATCTCGGCGATGGGAAAGTCGATAGGCGATTCGGCCGGGGGCAGCAGGGCCGGGTCGTAATACTGCTCATTGGTGCCGAAGCTGCCGCCGCCGAAGGGATCAGCCTCGCCGCTGTAGCTCTGGGCCAGGGCGGCGCGGCCGGAGAGGCCGAGCACGAGGCCCGACAGCAGAAAGTGGCGGCGGGATAGGCACGTCATCGTCTCTTCACCCCGAAAAACTCAGCATGCAGCGTCTTCCAACCAGCCGTGGGCATCACTTTGGTGACCATGTGTCACAAATGTGGCGCAGTGCAGACCTGCAGTGTGGGCCTAGGAGGCGAGGGAGAAGACGGCCTTGCCAGCCTGATAGGTGTTGGGCGTGGGGTTGCGCGAGAACGGATAGCAGCTCATCGGCACGCCGCCCGGCAGCCACGAGGGGGCGGGATCGAAGCTTTCGCAGAGCTGGCCGTCCTTGGTCATCCACTTGCCCTTGGTCTTGCCCTTGCCGTCGACCTCGACGAGGGAGGTGCCGTCCTCGGCATAAAGCGTGGTGCCGGTGTTGTTCGGGCCCTTGAAGCGCCAGCTCTTGCCGGCGAGCGTCGTCCGGATTTCCGCAGCGCTCATGCCTTGGGGTGCAGGCTCCATCGAGGATGACTTGCCGCCCATGGATGAGCAGCCCGCCGCAGCAAACGCCAGCAGCGCCACGGCCGCCAGCGCGCGCCCATCCTTCAAACTGAAGCCCATCGGCCATCCCCTCAACTTGCCCGTCTGGGCCTTCATTACACAATCGCTGCCCCCTGCGGAAGCCAGCAAAACGTTCTCACGCTAGACCTTGAAATCTCGGCAAGAATTGGGCGGCGGGGAAGAAGCGTCACTTGCCGCGGCCAGACCCCGAGGACTTGCCCCCGCCATCCTGCTTGTTGACGGTGGCCCAAGCCCGCTTTTCAGCCTCCTTTTCGGAGACGCCCTTCTTCTCGTAACCCTCCTCGATATGCTCCGCCTTGCGCTTCTGTTTGGTGGTGTAGGCCGTCTTGTCACCCTGTGGCATGGCTTGATCCTCCTTGCTGATGAAACCCGGAACGGTTGGGCGTGGCCCCGGTTCCGGCCCCGTGCCCTGCGCATGGGGGCGCCTTTGCGGGGGTGGCACTGGTCCCCCAGAGGCAGAAAAGGGAGGCGCGGGCGCTGCCCGGCGCGGAATGCTGATCCGGTGAAGGACCAGCGATAGGAGCGCTGGGCAGCGCCCGCGATCCGGCAGGTTTTTAGGCCTTGGGGAGGAAGCTTACCCGGCAGTCCCTCGGACGGCCCGGCGTGCCTCTCGGCGCGGAGGTCTTAATGCCTCCGGGTCCCTCCTTCAGCCCCCGGGAGTGTGGCTTACGTTGAACCGCACCCGCAGGCCTGCCCTCCACCCCGCCCGAGCTCACCGTCATGAGCAGGACCCCGACTGGGGGGAGTGGGAGGTGGTTAGCATAGGGTAGGAATAAAGTCAAGTAAAATCCCTGGGCACAGGCGGGGCGGATTATATTCCGTTCCCCCTTGTGGGGAGGGGCAGGGGTGGGGGTCCCCCGGCGCCGGACGCCTTGCCGCCTGCGCCCGCCTTCCCTACACTCGCTCTGCGTGCAGCGGCAGGGGTGGCACATGGACGGCAGGCAGAGTGCGGACGGCAGGAAGACGCTGAGGCCCGCGGTTGCGGCGGCGCTGATCTATATCGCCATCATGGCGCTGGGCATGTTCACCACCGGGCATGTCTTCGGGATCGAATATGGCGATCCGCCGATGGTCAATGTGCTGGTGTTCTTCGAAGTGGCGCTCAGCCTCTTTGCACTTGTGGTGGCGCGGCGGCTGTTCGGGGGGTGGCAGTGCGGCTTCGGGCCCATCGACTGGTCCGGCATGAGGTGGCTGGTGCCGAACTTCCTAGTCATCGCCGCGCTCTTCGTGGTGGCCTTTGCCAGCGGCACGGCGGCGCTTTCCGGCCTGGCGCTGCTCGTCATCCTCACCACCATGCTCGTCGGCTTCTCGGAGGAGCTGATGTTCCGCGGCGTGGCGCTCAAGGGCGCGCTTTCGGAATTGGGGACGGGCAAGGCCATCCTGATCTCCGCCGCGCTGTTCTCCCTTCTCCATTCGGTGAACATGCTGGCCTTCGTGCCGCTGGACGGCATGCTGCAGCAGATGGGCCTGACCTTCATCTTCGGCCTGGCCATGGCCTGCTTCGCCCTGCGGGTGAACAGCCTGGTGCCGGTGATCATCTTCCACGCCCTGTGGGACATGGTGCAGTTCCTCGGCGGAATTTGGGACACGGATTTCGGGCATCTGATCCTGGTGGGGATCGTGGTGAATGCGGTGACGGGTGCGGGGGTGTGGTGGTTTGGGGTGAGGAGAGGGAGAGGGTGAGAGGCGGCGCTGTCCTGGGTCTCTTCTCCCGTCCAAAAGACCGGAGAAAGGGGCAAGTTGGTCGGATGTGGGCTCCTGTGCACCAAAGGAATTGGAGAATGGACCAGACGTTATCTCTCCGTTGGTGACATTGCCCCATTGCACCGTAACGGATTGCGAGTCTATTGGGGAGCGCTCATCCGCCCCACGCTTTGCAGTTGCCACTGCAACCCATACTTATAGAGCAGCGATAACAGCTATTCGGCCGGCGCATCAAGACTAGCAAGTTCAATCACGAAATCTGACACCTCACTCAAATGATCTGGATCATTGGCAAGGAGCCACTTGGTTAGTAAGGTGCCGTCAGAGATCTTTCTATATTCCCATACGCTTTCTGATAAGCTGCTGACTAGTCTCTTAATGAATTTCGCACCGTCAATTTCTTTCAACCACCGCTCGGAAAAGGGTTCTGGGATTTCGCTGTTCTCCTTCCAATAGATTTTAGCATCTGAGTTAGAGCTGATCCAGTCAGCTACGTTGTCTTTACTGACCTGAAGACCTTTTTCGCGCAAGAGTGAGTAAATGGCCTCTGTGTGGAGCAGATAATTCTCGAAGCAACGTCTAGGAAGAAGTCGCAGTTTACTCCCTAGTTCTCGCCGAAGGTCATCAATTTGGGTCGCCGTCAGGGTCTCCCTGTCACGGCAAAAGGCAACAACTGGCGGAATAACCCCTACTGCTGAAAGCAATCTTTCGTAGCTTCGGATAAACGACGTGGCTTCACTTCCGGTCAGCTTGTCTGGATCACCAATTTTCACGAATTCAACTCCCCTTGAGAGTTCTTTTCCTCTGCTCTCGAGGATCAGGGCAAAACAATCTACCTCTGTTTCGCCTTCAACGTAAATCACGCCATCTAAACCAAACACGTCAGAAAACTGTGTACCAATCTCTTTAAGGGTTTCCTTTAACCCATCTAACCCCTCGTCAACCCTGGCAACGATGCTCCCAGATGGCGTCCATCGCACGACAAGAAGAGTCTCAGGTGAGATTTCCGAGATGATTTCGGGGGAGTGCGTAGAAACGACAAACTGATGCTGAGGAAATCGCTTCAATATGCGGATTAACTGCTTCGCTGCTCCCGGGTGTAGAAAGCTATTCGGTTCATCGATCACTATCAGTTTCGGTTCGTCGCTATTCAGAACAACGTAGATAATAGCTAGTACCTGTGACACCCCGGTACCCGAAGCAGACAGAGAAATTAACAAATCCTCTCGCTCATCCTCTCGTGGGGCTGTGGAGAGCTTAATCTCCACTACTCCGCTATTTATCACTGATGGCACTATGTCGGTGATCTCTGGAAATACCTCAGCAACAAGCGTTACGAATTTTTCATAGCGATGCTGATTCTCGCGGAGTTTGTTTAGGACCTGAGCCAAGTTGTTTGCATCTGATTCAAGGTGGCTCACGTTGTCAATCTTGGAGATCCCGATATGCATACGTTCGGCATTGAAGAAGTAAGTTTCTGAGCCATAGAGATCGCTCAAAACCGTTGAGATGAGGGCACTCGGATCTGTTGGGATTTGATGATAAACAGCTTGCCCTGTTTCTGGTTCTATTCTGAAAAAATCATAGCGGTCACATGGATACATAAGCGTGCCGCTGTCGTCCATTACACTCGTTACACTGACATTCCCTGGTGAGGGAGTGAGGCCGTCAACAATTATGGAACCTTCTGCGAGTAGCCGGTTAAACTGTTCTGTTCTGTTACCCGGCATACTGCCTTGTGGGCCACCAAACGGGAAAAACAAATCCCTATTCGCGAGGTAACGGCGCAAGGCCGGCCCCGAGATACTAATTTGAAACCGGAATGACGAACTGGGATTGCGGGGTCGATCTTTTCTTTGTTTGATGCCGCGATACGGCTCGTTAGAAATTTGGAAAATTCGCATCGCACGTAAGAAGCTTGATTTACCGGAGTTATTCTTGCCGACAACCACGGTCCAGTGTTTCGATATTTCTACTGCCTCAGAATCGGAGAAGCTCTTGAAGTTCTTGATAGCTATAGTCCTCAGCATAGAAGCGAATCTCCCAGTCTAGGCTTTAACCATGCAAAGTCAGATAGGCCGAGAGGAACAACGTGATGTGCTACCTCTTCGGCCCCCGATACGCCCGGGTCCCCGGTTTCCCCGCCTTCGAACTCGCCCGGCGTTCCCCCTTGGGCTGGGGCCAGGACTCCGTCGCGTCCTTGATATTTGACTGCCGCACTGTCGGGTCGTCGATCACCGCCAGCTCCACCGCCTTCAGGCGCTTCACCTCGTCGCGCAGGCGGGCGGCTTCCTCGAACTCCAGGTTTGCGGCGGCTTCGCGCATTTTCTTTTCCATGTCGGCGAGGACTTTTTGCAGGTTGTGGCCGACGAGGGGGGCATCCTCCATCAGCCCTGCGTCGGCGCGGACGTGGTCGCGTTCGTAGACGGACTTGAGGATATCGCCGATGTTCTTCTTGATCGACTGCGGCGTGATGCCGTTGGCCTCATTATAGGCCACCTGCTTTTCGCGGCGGCGGTTGGTTTCGGCAATGGCGCGTTCCATGGAGCCGGTCATGTTGTCGGCGTAGAGGATGACTTTGCCATCCACATTTCGCGCGGCGCGGCCGATGGTTTGGATGAGCGAGGTTTCGGAGCGGAGGAAGCCTTCCTTGTCCGCATCCAGAATGGCCACCAGGGCGCATTCCGGAATGTCCAGCCCTTCGCGCAGCAGGTTGATGCCGATCAGCACGTCAAAGGCGCCCAATCTCAGATCACGGATGATTTCGATCCGCTCCAGCGTATCGATGTCCGAATGCATGTAGCGGACGCGGAGGCCCTGCTCATGCATATATTCGGTTAGGTCTTCCGCCATGCGCTTGGTGAGGGTGGTGACCAGCGTGCGGTATCCGGCCAGTGCCACTTCGCGGCATTCGGCGACGAGATCGTCAACTTGCGTCTTGACCGGGCGGATGATGACGGGGGGATCGATGAGGCCCGTGGGGCGGATCACCTGTTCGGCGAAGACGCCGCCGGACTGGTTCATCTCCCACTTGCCCGGCGTGGCGGACACGCAGACGGTTTGCGGGCGCATCGTGTCCCACTCCTCGAAGCGCAAGGGCCGGTTGTCGATGCAGGAGGGGAGGCGGAAGCCATATTCGGCCAGCGTTGCCTTGCGGCTGAAGTCACCCCGGAACATGCCGCCGATCTGCGGGATGGTGACATGGCTTTCATCAATGAAGACCAGCGCATTGTCCGGCAGATATTCGAAGAGGGTGGGGGGCGGCTCGCCCGGCTTGCGGCCCGTCAGGTAACGCGAATAGTTTTCGATGCCGGCGCAGGAGCCCGTCGCCATCATCATTTCGATGTCGAACATGGTGCGCTGCTCCAGCCGCTGGGCTTCGAGCAGGCGGCCCGCGCTGTTGAACTCGTTGAGGCGGATGCGCAGATCATTCTTGATGCGGGTGACGGCCTGTTCCAGCGTGGGCTTGGGCGTCACGTAATGCGAGTTGGAATAGACCTTGATCTGCTCCAGCTCCGCCATTTTCTGGCCAGTCAGCGGATCGAATTCGGAGATCGATTCGATCTCATCCCCGAACAGCGAGATGCGCCAGGCGCGGTCTTCGAAGTGGGAGGGGAAGAGCTCGATCGTATCGCCGCGGACGCGGAAGGTGCCGCGCACGAAATTCTGGTCATTGCGCTTGTAATGCAGCGCCACGAGATCGGCCAGCAGCTGGCGGTGCGGCGTGCGCTCGCCCTTCTTCAGCTGGAAGGCCATGGCGCTGTAGGTTTCAACGTCGCCGATGCCATAGATGCAGGAGACGGAGGCGACGACCACCACATCATCCCGCTCCAGCAGCGAGCGCGTGGCCGAGTGGCGCATGCGGTCTATCTGCTCATTGATAGCGGATTCCTTCTCGATATAGGTGTCGCTGCGGGGCACGTAAGCCTCGGGCGTGTAATAATCGTAGTAGGAGACGAAATATTCGACGGCGTTTTCGGGGAAGAAGCTCTGGAACTCACCATAGAGCTGGGCGGCGAGCGTCTTGTTGGGGGCGAGGATGAGGGCGGGGCGCTGCGTCTTCTCTATGACCTGCGCCATGGTGAAGGTTTTGCCGGAGCCGGTGACGCCGAGCAGCACCTGGTCACGCTCATGATTCTGGACGCCGGAGACGAGCTCCGCGATGGCGGTGGGCTGGTCGCCGCGCGGCTCGAACTCCGAGACGATCTTGAGGGGGCGGCCGCCATCCGATTTCGCGGCCTTCTGCGGCTTGACGGGCGTGAAGCTGGACAGCGGCACGAATTCGGGCCGGAGCGGCCCGAGGCCCCCGGTAATCGATTCGGCGGAATCGAGCTCAATCGGCTGCGGCGCTTCCGCAAAGCCGCCTTCCTGGCGTGAATGTCCCATGGGGGGAATATAGGGGCGGGGCGGGGCGGGGCCAAGGGCGGCTTTGCGCGGGGCGCGCGCGGCCTACCGCTTGGCGCGCTCGCTGCCGTTTTCTTCGCGTTCGAGGTATTCGGTGGTCAGCGGGTCTATGTTCTGGGAGAGCCACTGGGCCATGTCTTCTTCCTCGCGCAGGTTTTCGCGGCAGATGCGGGCGGTTTCAGTGTCGCCCAGGACGCCGGCGCCGGCGATGAGGATGCGGTAGGCGCAGATCTCGTAATGCTCGAAGGTGTAGCCCGAGAGGAGGCCCTTCATCACCTCGTCACCCGCCAGGGTGGTGGTGAGGGTGTGGAACATGATGCCGATGCTGGCCGCCGTATCCTTTATGGCCGAGGTCTTGCCGCCGAGGCGGCCGATCGCGTCTTCCAGGCGCTGGGACTGGTGCTGGGTTTCCTTCAGATGCTGGGCGATGCGCTTTCTGAGATGCGGGTAGTTCTCGATCCGCTCCTCCATGGAGGAGAGCATGGTTTCAGCCTGCTTCTCCATCGCATGGGCGTCACGCAGCCACTGCATGAGGCGCTCGTCGGCCTCGTGTTTGGTATCGGTCATGGGGGATCCTCCAGCGGAATTCGGGGGCGGAACGGCGCTCGGGTTGCAAAGGTTCCGGCCCGCGGGCAATAGCCAAAGGCCGCCCGTTCTGGCATGAGTCCGCCACATGAGACAGTTGCCCGCCGCCGTCATCGCCGCCGCGCTCGCCTTTGGCGCGGCGCCGGCCAGGGCTGACCAGACGCTGATCCCCGCAGGCGAGGCGCGCGCGGGCCTCAAAGCCGCGCTCGGCAAGCAGATCGACGTGCGCTTTTCGGAGAGCTTCGCCAAGGGGCGGCTCGCCTCACCCGATATCGATGGGGTGATCGTCTATGGCCTGCCGCCCGGCAAGCTGTGCCTGTTCGGGCAGGGCAAGGGCCTCGAGGCCTCGGCACCGGCGCTCAGCCAATTCGCCAGCCCGGATGGCGGAGGCGATGTGTGCGTGCCGCTCAGCGATGTCTCGGTGCGGATCACGCCCAGCCCGGCGCCAGAAGGGGCGAGCCCCATGCCCTTCTATTCAACCGACAGGACGGCATGCAACTGGGTGTGGCGCGAGGGCAGGGACCTGGGACTGTGGACCGAGACCTGCAAGTTCGACACCGGCCTGTGGGACGTGGTCTATGACGCGGGCACGGACCGCTTCGCGCTGCGGGTGAATGCGGGCGAGCCCTATACGGTGCTGCAGCCCTTTCATGAGGCGGGCGGCGCCACCGCGCTCCTCCCCGGTCTCAAGGCCCGCGGCCTGGTGCTGGATACTGCCGACTGCGTGATGGCGAAGGTCGAGGACCAGCCCGCACCCGACGGCTGGACCGCCTGGCAGGTTGTTCCCACGGGGAAGCTGAAGCAGGCATTCGATGCCGTGGTGCAGACCGAAGTGCCCGACCCCCCATGCGGCAAGCTGGGCTATGCGGCCGACTCCGTCGGCTTCTTCATGGTCAGCAACGATCACCCAGACCGCGTGGTCTATGCCAACCTCGGCCAGGACGGAACGATGATCGACCTGGCCTCCATCCGCCTCAAGTAAGGAGCCGGGATATCATCATGCCTGCTTTGACGTCACCCTACATTCTTCCCATCATCATGCTCGTCGCCTCCAACGTGTTCATGACCTTCGCGTGGTATGGGCACCTCAACTACACCAGCAAGCCCCTGTGGATGGCGGTGATGGTGAGCTGGGGCATCGCCTTCTTCGAATACTGGCTGGCCGTGCCCGCAAACCGCATCGGCTTCCAGGTCTATAACGCCGCCGAGCTCAAGACCATGCAGGAGGTGATCACCTTCATCGTGTTCTCGGTGTTCTCCGTGTTCTATCTGCACCAGGCGATCACCGTGAACCATGTGATCGGCTTCTCGCTGATCTGTGCCGGCGCCTTCTTCGTGTTCCGGGGATGAACTACCGCCACGCCTACCATGCCGGAAACCACGCGGATGTGCTGAAGCACACGGTGATGGCGCGGGTGCTGGAGCACCTGAAGAAGAAGGACAAGCCCTTTCGGGTGATCGATGCCCATGCGGGGATTGGCCTCTATGACCTGACCGGCACCGAGGCGGGAAAAACCGGCGAATGGGAAGGCGGCATTGCCAAGATGGCGGAGGCCTTCGCGCCCGAGGTGGAAGCCCTGCTCGCGCCGTACCGGGCGGTGATCGCAGCGCTGAACCCCGACGGGGCGTTAAAGGTCTACCCCGGCTCTCCCGAACTGGCGCTGAGGCTGATGCGGCGGGGGGACCGGATGATCGCGAACGAGCTTCACCCGCAGGATGCGATCACGCTGGAGCGGCACTATCTGCATGACCCGCGCGTAGACGTGACCAGCATGGATGCGGAAACCTGCCTGAAGGCCAAGCTGCCGCCGCCGGAACGGCGCGGCTTGATTCTGATCGACCCGCCTTATGAGCTGAAGACGGAGGCCGAGAAGACGGTGCGCATGCTGGCCCATGCCGTGCGCCGCTTCGCGCAAGGGGTGTGCCTGGTGTGGTATCCGCTAAAGGCGGGGGAGACGGCGGAGACCGTTCTCTCCGGCATCAAGGGGCTGGGCGTGCCGGGAACGCTCAAAATCGAATTGCGCGTGCGCGAGGCGTTTTCAGCGGGCGGGCTTGCGGGATCAGGCCTGGCGATTCTCAACACGCCCTGGACGCTCGATGCCGAATTGCGGCTGTTGCTGCCGGCCCTGGCCACAAGGCTTGGCATCGGCACCTGGGGCGAGAGCAGTGTGGAGTGGCTGGTTAGCCCAACTTAGGATTGTTGTTTTGCTAAGCCCGCAAACCCGCTTTGCGGTTCCGCCTGGCCATGGCAAGCTCTCTCACTTTTCGGGGGCAATTGACTGATGGCGAAGCGGCCGAGCTTTCTTCTTTATTCCAATTCCGAAGTTCCACCGCCCCTCAGCATCGCCATCCTGGCCGTCCAGCATTCGGCCATCGTCCTCATCAATCTGGTCTATGTGGTTATCATGGCCAAGTCGCTGAATCTTTCAGCGGTCGACCAGTTTGCCATGCTGTCCACCACGCTGCTGGTGTGCGGTGCGGCGAGCCTGCTGCAGGCGAAGTTCGGCAGCGGCATGTTCATCGTGTTCCACCCCAACCCCATCTTCATTCCGCTGGTGATCGCGGCAGGCCTTTCATCGGGTGCGGCTGGCATTGCAACGCTGGTGGTGACCGCGGGCGTGGTGCAATTCGCCTTCGGTTCCGCTGTGAAGAAGCTGCGCGTGTTCTTCCCGCCGGAGGTGTGCGGCGTGGTCGTCATCATGCTGGGCGTTTCACTGCTGCCGGGCACGCTGCGCGGAATCGTGGTCCAATCCTTCGAGAAGAGCTTCGCGCATGTGGATACGCAGGGGCTGATCGTGGCCGTGATCACGCTCGCTGTTGCATCCGCGGGTTCAGTGTGGCTCAAGGGCATGGCGCGCTTCTTCTCGCTGCTGCTTGGTTGCCTGGCGGGGCTGGTGGTGGCCTATTTCACCGGGCTTTGGCATATGGGCGCCAATGTGCAGGGCCTCAATGTTGCGCCCGTGTCCTTTCCGGATCTGCGCCTGCCGGGCTTTCACTTCGACCTGGGCCTTATCTATCTGGCGGCGGTTGCCGCGCTTGTGAATGTGGTGGATGAGCTTGGCGTGCTGATTGGCACCGAGCGGCTGGACGATGCCGATTGGCGGCGGCCCAACTTCAACAAGATTTCGCTCGGCCTCCAATCCTCGGGCGTGTTCACCGCGCTGTCGGGCCTCATGGGCGGTGTGGCGCTCGGCATGTCTTCAGCCAACTTAAGCCTTGCTTATGCCACGGGCGTGACCTCCCGCGTGCTGGCCATGGCGGTGGGCGTGGTGCTGATGGCGGTGGCCTTCGTGCCGGCCGCACTTGAGCATGTCCTCTCCCTGCCGGATGCGGTGGTGGCAGGGCTTCTGTTCTATGCGGCGTGCTATTTCATCGTGTCTGGAGCTGAACTTGCTCTGTCCCGCATGCTGTCTCCCCGGCGCTCGCTGGTGATCGGACTTTCGGTGGGGGCGGGCGTTCTGCTGCAGTCCGTGCCCACACTCACCACGCGCTTTGCCGGAAGCTCCTTCGAGCATGTGCTGGCGCCCATGACTTTCGCCACGATCCTGGCCATCGTCCTGAATCTCCTGATGCGTATCGGCATCGGGCAGAAGGAGACGATGAGCTTTACCGGCAGCGAGGACAGCGCGCGCACCAATGACATTCTGGAAGAGCTGGGCGAGCGCTGGGGCCTGCACCGCGCCACGGGGGCGCGCGTGGCGGCGGCCATGAGCGAGACGCTGGAACTTCTGGGCACGACGGCGGAAGGGCCGATCGACTGTACAATCGAGTATAACGAGCTGTTCCTGAACCTCAACTTCACCTATCGCGGCCTGCCGATGCCGCTGCCGGACTCACGGCCCGATGCGGAAGACCTGCTCGAACATGAAGACGGCGTGATGCGCATGTCCGGCTGGATCATCAAGAAGCTCTCGGACAAGACGGCCACCTTCACCACGGGCGACCGGCAAGAGGTGAAGATGGCGTTTGAGTGCTGAGCGGTCGCAGGCTGGTACGTGGGGGGAGACCCCCTCACCCCAACCCTCTCCCCCACATGCGTGGGGGCGAGGGGGACGGGAAGTTACGTGAAAATACTCAGTGGGCTGAGGTTATTGCTGCCGAGAGTTCGCGGTATTCTTCGCAGGTCGTGCCGCAGCTTTTTTCGATGGCGGCGAGTTCGTTCATGGCGAGGTCCACGCGGCCGGCGGAGAGATAGCCTTCGCCCAGATATTCGCGTGCGAGGTTGAAGTTGGGGTCGATCGCCAGAGCCTTGCGGTAATAGGTGATGCCGATTTCGAGCTGGCCGGATTTGCGGTAGCTGCAGCCCGTGTAGTTGAGGACGCGCGGGTCTTCCTGGTTCTGGATGACCGCGAGGACGCTCAAGGCCCAGTCATAGTGGCCTTCCTTCGCAAGCGCGCGGCCCTGCTGGTAAAGCTCCTCATCGGGGAGGATGCCTGACTGGGCCTTCACGCATTTCTTGGACTTCTTGCTCCAGACCTCACCCTTCTTGCATTGATGAGTGGTGGGCGAATTGCTGCTGCCGCCGGAGCCGCTGCTGCTTCCGCCGCCGCTTCCACCGCTGCTGCCGCCACCGCTACCACCACTTCCGCCGCCACTCCCGCCGCCGCCGCCGGCCGCAAGGGCCGAGGCCGAGAATGCGAGCATGCAGGCAAGTACAACCGGGGTCAGTCGTGTCATGTCGTCCTCCTGACGATTGAATTCGATTTAGGATACGCCTGGAGGGGGCACTCCATTCCACACGATTGCTTGATCAGCCGGAATTTTCCGGGGTCCAGCGGTAAATCCACTCGAGCCGCTTCAGGGCAAAGGAGGGCTTGGTGAGGCGCAAGGTGAGGTTTCGGGCGAGGGCTACTGGTCCGCCCGCGTGGTAGATCCGGCTCATGCGGCGCGATTGTTCCTGAATGCGGGCGGTGCGGGCGCGGCGCTGGCCTTCATAGCCTTCGAAGCCTTGGGCGAGACCGGGCGCGCGGGTGACCTCCCGCGCGAGGATCACTGCATCTTCAAGCGCCATGACCGCGCCCTGGGCGAGGAAGGGCAATGTGGCGTGCGCAGCATCGCCCAGCAGAACCACGCGGGAGCTGGACCAGCGGGGCAGAGCGGGGAGATCCGCGCCCTGCCAGCGCTGGAAGGTGGCGGGTGCCGCGAGGAGGTTCGAGAGATCCTCGCAAACGCCTGAAAAACTGCGCGCCACTTCGGCAGAGGGTGCCGGGGCCTGCCAGCCGCATTCGGCGAGATCGCCATCCAGTGCGGCGACGATGTTGAAATTGCGCCAGTTGCTGACCGGGTAATGCACCACATGACCCCTGGGGCAGAGCCAGAGCGTGACGCAATCCGCCTCGATTTCAGGCGGCACGCGCTGCAGGGGCATGAGCCCGCGATAAAGAATGACGCCGCGTGGCGTGGGTTGAATGCTGCCGCAGACGGCCTCCCGCAGGCGGGAGCGGATGCCATCAGCCGCCACCACCGCCGCGCCATCGGCCGAGGTGCCATCCGCGAAGGTGAGGCGTGCGCCCGAGGGCATCTCTGCCACGGCTTCCACCTTGCGGCCGGGGTTGAGCTCTATCTTGAAGTTCCGCCGCGCCGCGGTGAGGAGGCCTGACAGGAGGTCTGCCCGGTGGCAGACGCGATAGGGCGCGCCGAACTGCTCTTCAAAGGGTTTCCCCAGCCGGATGCGCTGGAGGAGGGCGCCAGTTATGCCGTCCCGCAGGTGGATTTCCGAAGGGATGACGCAATAGGGTTCCACCGCCTCCCAGGCGCCCAGGGAGCGCAAGGCGCGGACGCCATTGGGCGACATCTGGAGGCCCGCCCCCACCTCCTCGAAGGCAGGGGACTGCTCGAACAGGCGCACGGGGTGGCCGTGCCGGGCGAGCCCCAAGGCTGCCGCCAGCCCGCCAATGCCGCCGCCGGCAACGAGGAAGGGGTGGTCCGTCATGCGCATTTTATAGCCCAATTGCAGGGCAGCTGTGATGCGGCGGAATGAGGCTTGCCCTGACCCGCTCTTCCCCCTATTCAGCCCGCAAATCCGAAAGGTGACCGCCATGGGCTTCATTTCCGACTCGCTCAACCGAATCCAGCCGTCTGCCACCATCGCCATTTCCACCAAGGCGATGACGCTGAAAGCGGAAGGGCGCGACGTGATCGGGCTGGCGGCGGGGGAACCTGATTTCGACACGCCGCAGAACATCAAGGATGCGGCGATCAAGGCCATCCAGGCGGGGAAGACCAAGTATACCGCGGTCGACGGCATCCCCGAGCTGAAGCAGGCGATCTGCGACAAGTTCAAGCGCGAGAACGGGCTCGACTACAAGCCGTCTCAGGTGAGTGTGGGCACGGGCGGCAAGCAGGTGCTGTTCAATGCGCTGATGGCGACCGTCAACCCCGGGGACGAGGTGATCGTGCCGGCACCCTATTGGGTGAGTTACCCTGACATCGTGATGCTGGCGGGCGGCACGCCGGTGTTCGTCGAGGGAAAGCTCGAGAACGGATTCAAGCTGCAGGCGGCGGATCTCGAAAAGGCGATCACGCCCAAGACCAAGTGGCTGATCCTCAACTCGCCGTCGAACCCGTCGGGTGCCGCCTATTCCCGCGCGGAGCTGAAGGCGCTGACCGATGTGCTGCTGAGGCACCCCCAGGTGTGGGTGCTGACGGACGACATGTATGAGCATCTGGTTTATGATGACTTCGACTTCACCACGCCGGCGCAGGTTGAGCCCAAGCTCTATGACCGCACGCTGACCATGAATGGGGTTTCCAAATCCTATTGCATGACGGGTTGGCGCATCGGCTATGGCGCGGGGCCGGAGCAGCTGATCAAGGCGATGGCGAAGCTGCAGTCGCAATCGACCTCCAACCCGTCTTCCATTGCGCAATGGGCGGCCGTCGAGGCGCTGAACGGGCCGCAGGATTTCATTCCTCGCAACAACGAAGTCTTTAAGCAGCGCCGCGACCTGGTCGTCTCCATGCTGAACCAGGCGAATGGCATTTCCTGCCCGACGCCGGAGGGTGCCTTCTACGTCTATCCCTCCTGCCTCGGCTGCATCGGCAAGACGGCACCTTCGGGAAACGTCATCCGCACGGATGAGGATTTCGTGACGGAGCTTCTGGCAGCGGAAGGTGTTGCGGCCGTTCATGGCGCGGCCTTCGGCATGTCGCCCTTCTTCCGGATCTCCTATGCGACCGCGACAGAGGTGCTAGAGGATGCCTGCCGGCGTGTGCAGCGCTTCTGCGGCAACCTGCGGTAAAAAACAGAAAGTAACGCTTATGAACATCTATGACGCGTCGGTGCCGGTCTTCGTGCATTTCCTCGGCTCGCTTTCCAAAATCCTGAAGAAGGCGGAAGATCATTGCGCGGCGAAGAAGATCGACCCCGCAGTGCTTCTCTCTCAGAGGTTGTATCCTGACATGTATCCGGTTTTGCGGCAGGTGCAGATTGCATCGGATTCCGCCAAGGGCGCATGCGCAAGGTTGGCGGGTGTGGATGTGCCGAGCTTTCCGGATGAGGAAAAGACCTTCCCCGAACTTCAGGCTCGCATCCAGAAGACGATCGACTTCGTGACCTCGATCCCGCGGGAGAAATTCGCCGGGGCCGAGGAGCGGGAGATCCACATCAAGGCAGGTCCGCGGGAGCTTCATTTCAACGGTGTGAGCCTTCTTGAAACCTGGTCACAGCCCAACTTCTACTTCCACCTCACAACGGCCTATGCCATCTTCCGGCACAATGGAGTCGAACTGGGCAAGCCGGATTTTCTGGCGGGCTGACGGTGAGGCGCCACGCGGCAGAACCCAACCGAAAGGACGGTAACATGAAGAAAATCGCTGCATCACTTCTCGCAATGGGACTTTTCGCGCTGCCGGCCCAGGCCGATACGGGCGTGAAGCTCGGCGTGCTCGTGTGCGATGTGTCGGGCTCGATCGGGCTCATCCTCGGCGGCTCGGAGTCTGCAAGCTGCAGCTTCCAGGGGCCGAACGGCGTTGAATACTACAAGGGCCGGATCACCCAGGTGGGCCTCGACATCGGCGTGACCGCAGGGGCCGTCATGTCCTGGGCGGTGTTTGCGCCGGGCCAGGTGGGCAAGGGCGCGCTGGCCGGAACCTATGCCGGTGCCACGGCGGACGCCTCCTTCGCGGTGGGCCTCGGCGCCAATGTGCTGGTCGGCGGTTCGCAGAGCTCAATCGCGCTGCAACCTTTGAGTGTTGAAGGCCAGGCGGGCGTCAACATCGCGGCCGGCCTCGCCAGCTTCAAGCTGGAATATGTGCCCTGAAACATTGAGGCGGTTAACCTTGCGGGTTAACCGCCGTTTTCTGTATGGGCTTCCGAAATTGTCCCATTCCTGACACAATACGGGCCTCTACCCGTTATCCGTTCAATAGGAGACTTCCGAACATGAAGAAACTTGCCCTTGCCGCCCTGATCACTCTGGGCCTCGCGGCTTCCCCCGCCTTTGCCGCCAAGGGCGTCAAGGTCGGTGTCCTCAGCTGTGACGTGTCCGCAGGCGTCGGCATGATCATCGCATCGTCGAAGACGGTGAAGTGCACCTTCGACGGCACGGTCGGCAAGAAGGAACATTACAAGGGCACGATCGAGAAGCTCGGCATCGACATCGGCTTCACCGGCAAGGGCGTGATGGCCTGGGCCGTGTTCGCCCCCGGCAAGCTGAACCGCGGCGCGCTCGCTGGCAAATATGCCGGCGCTTCGGCTGAAGCCACCGTTGCCGTCGGCCTCGGCGCCAATGTGCTGGTGGGCGGCTCCAACAAGTCGATCGCGCTGCAGCCGCTCAGCGTGCAGGCCCAGACGGGCCTCAACGTTGCCGCCGGCATCGCCGCGCTGCGCCTGACCTCCACCAAGTAAGACCGTTTTACTCACCTCAAAAAGGCCCGGCGGAAACGCCGGGCCTTTTTCGTTTTCGGAATTCGCTTGCCGGGGGTCCGGAACGGAGTCACTCTCAAGGCTGTGGAACCGCCCCGGCGTGGTGACACGGGTTCGGGAGAAGGGCGGTCCTTCGCAGCTTGCAGTCTTGTGAGCAGTCAAAGGAGTATTGTCCATGGACACCCCAACCGGCAGAAGGCCCCAGGGCTCTCGGTGCGTTGCACTTGTGGGCCCCTACTTAAGCGGCAAGACCACACTTCTCGAAGCCATCCTGTTTCACACCGGCGCCATCCCGCGCCAAGGCAAAGTCTCCGACAAATCGAGCATCGGAGACGCAGCGCCCGAGGCGCGCGCCCATGGCATGAGCATCGAGCTCAACACCGCCACCACGCAGTATCTGGGAGAGGGCTTCACCTTCATCGACTGCCCCGGCTCCGTCGAATTCGCGCAGGACCAGCGCGCGGCCCTTCTCGGTGCCGATCTGGCCATCGTCGTGTGCGAAGCCGATGACAAGAAGGCGCCGGCCCTGCAACTGATCCTCAAGCAGCTGGACGAGATCGGCCTGCCGCGCATGCTGTTCATCAACAAGGTGGACAAGACGGATTCTTCTCCGCGCGACGTGCTCTCCTGGCTGCAGCCCGCGTCCTCGAAGCCGCTCATCCTGCGCCAGCTTCCGATCATGAAGGGCTCGATCGTGACGGGCTTCGTGGATCTCGCACTGGAGCGCGCCTTCATCTACCAGGAACATCTCGAAAGCCGCCTGATCGATATGCCGGAGGACATGGCGGAGCTCGAGAAGTCGCAGCGCTTTGCCATGCTGGAGCGGCTTGCCGACCATGACGATGAACTGATGGAGCAGCTCCTTTCGGACATGGAGCCGCCGCGCGACCGCATCTTCTCCGATCTCGCACGCGAGCTGGCTGAAGGCTTGATCACGCCCGTGCTGTTCGGGTCCGCCGAGCATGGCACCGGCATCGAGCGCCTGCTGAAGGCGCTGCGCCATGAGGCGCCGGGCGTGGCTGACACCGCAAGGCGCCTGGGTCTTGCGCCCGGCGGCACGGTGCTGCAGGTGCTGAAGACCTTCCACACCACCCAGGGCGGCAAGCTCTCCCTCGCGCGCGTTCTGTCCGGCGAGGTGGCTGACGGCACGGTGCTGTATGGCGCCGCGGGCCAAGACAGCCGGGTGGCCGGCGTGTTCACCCTGATGGGCTCCAGCCCCACCAAGGTGGCGAAGGGCATTGCCGGAGACACGGTGGCGCTGGGCCGCCTGGAGACTGCGCGCACGGGCGAGACGCTTTCGGCCACCAAGGGCAGCACGCCGCAGCTCGCGGACCTCGAGACGGCGCCGGGCGTTTATGGCTTTGCCATTTCAGTGTCCGACCGGAAAGACGAGGTGAAGCTGACGAGCGCCATTGCGAAGCTCGTCGAGGAAGATCCATCGCTCTCCCTCGAGCACAATCACGATACGCATGAAATGGTGCTGTGGGGGCAGGGCGAAATGCACCTGCGTGTGGCGCTCGAAAAACTCACCGGAAAATTCGGCGTGCATGCCAATGCCAAGCCGCGGCGGATCGCCTATAAGGAGACGATCCGCAAGCCAACGCAGATCCGCGGCCGGCACAAGAAGCAATCGGGTGGCCACGGGCAATATGGCGATGTGGTGGTCGAGATCGCGCCGCTGCCCCGCGGCTCCGGCTTCGTGTTCTCGGATTCGATCACGGGCGGCGTGGTGCCCAAGCAATATATTCCGGCTGTTGAACAGGGCGTGCGGGAGTGGATGGGCCACGGGCCCCTCGGGTTCCCCGTGGTGGATTTCTCGGTCAACCTCTCGGATGGTTCTTACCATGATGTCGATTCCTCCGAGATGGCGTTCAAGACGGCGGCGCGAATTGCCATGGTGGACGGGATGCCGAATTGCGTGCCGGTGTTGCTGGAGCCCATTGTGGCCGTCGAGATCCACTGCCCCAGTGACGCCACGTCCCGCGTCAACCAGATCGTGACCGGCCACCGCGGCCAGCTTCTGGGCTATGACGGGCGCGACGGCTGGCCCGGCTGGGACACGGTCAAGGCGCATATGCCCGAATCCGAAATGGCCTCGCTCATCATCGAGCTGCGCTCGGCAACGGCGGGCGTGGGGACGTTCACCTTCACCCTCGACCACATGGCAGAGCTGACGGGCCGCGCCGCAGAGCAGGTGGTGGCGGGCCGCAAGGCGGAGGCTGCCTGAGAGAGGGAAAACTGCCGCCTGGCCCCATCACGCCCGGAGCACCGGGGCCTCTCCGAGAAGTGATCGGCCCTTGATTGGCCTCCGTTATGTGGAAAGCCTAGTCTACACGCAATCAACGGAGACGAAGAAGATGCTGATCAGGCGCAATCGAAGCTGGGAGATCCCGGAGGCACGGGTTACGCCGGAGCACATGTTCCTCAACAGGCGCAGCTTCATGGGAGCTGCGGCGGGTGCCGTTGCCTTCTCTGCCGTCAGGCCGGCCTGGGCGGCGGAAGATCCTTCCGCCAAGCTCTACCCTGCCAAGCCCAACCCGGCCTTCGCCGATGCCGGCAGGCCGGTGACCGGGGCTGAGTACACGACCACTTTCAACAATTATTACGAGTTCGGATCTTCGAAGCGCATTGCCGAGGCGGCCGAGAAACTGCCAATCAGGCCGTGGGCCATCGTGATCGACGGTGAGGTGGAGAAGCCCCTGACAATCGGCATCGATGATCTGCTGGCGAAGGTGACGCTCGAAGAGCGGATCTACCGCCACCGCTGTGTGGAGGCGTGGTCTATGGTGGTGCCGTGGACGGGCTTTCCGGTCAAAAGCCTGGTGGAACTGGCAAGGCCCAATTCCAACGCCAAGTTCTTGCGCTTCGAAACATTCAACAAGCCCGATGTGGCGCCCGGCCAGACGGATGGGTTCTTCACCAGTTACCCTTGGCCCTATGTGGAAGGGATCACGCTGGCAGAGGCTGCAAACGAAATGCCGCTTCTGGTGACGGGAGCCTATGGCAAGCCGCTTCCCAACAGCATGGGCGCACCCCTGAGGCTGCATCTGCCGTGGAAGTATGGTTTCAAGTCGATCAAGGGAATCGTGCGGGTGAGCTTTACCGCGGAACGCCCGGTGAGTTTCTGGGAAACGCTTGGACCTGCCGAATACGGGTTCTGGGCCAATGTGAACCCGGAGGTGCCACACCCGCGCTGGAGCCAGGCAACGGAGCAGGAGTTGGGCTCGGGCGAGCGCGTTCCCACGCTTCTCTACAATGGCTATGCTGAGCAGGTGGCGGGGCTTTACAAGGATTTGGGTTCCGAGAAGCTGTTCATGTAAAGAAAAAGGCCAGTCGAAAGGACTGGCCTTGAAGTTGCCCGTTCCCCCTCAACTCCGAGGAGGTGGTCCCGCACGCCCCCCTCAGGGGAAAGGGGCGGGGAGCCGTCAGCCAGTCCGCAAGGGGAGACAAACGGGACCGGCAAATTCCGCGCCGGAAACGCGGCCCGCAGACCATGATCCTGCGAACTGTGATCAGCAAGGATTGCTGATACATGGGAGCCATGCCGCATGGTCATGATGTTTTGGAGTGAAGGGTACGCGCCGGCGGAGGCGTTATTCCCTGAGGGTCGTCATCCCGGCGGAGGCCGGAATCCCGCTTTGGATCCACGAGCTTGGTAAGTTAAGCGGGACCCCGGCCTTTGCCGGGGTGACGGCAGTGGAGTTGGGGGGCGCCTGAGGTCCGTCTACGGCGGAGGCGCTATTCCCTGAGGGTCGTCATCCCGGCGGAGGCCGGGATCCCGCTTTGGATCCGTGAGCTTGGTAAGTAGAGCGGGACCCCGGCCTTCGCCGGGGTGACGGCAGTGGAGTTGGGAGCGCCTGAGGTCCGTCTACGGCGGCGGCGTCAAACCCTGAGGGTCGTCATCCCGGCGGAGGCCGGGATCCCGCTTTGGATCCGTGCGCTTGGTAAGTAAAGCGGGACCCCGGCCTTCGCCGGGGTGACGGCAGTGGAGTTGGGGGCGCCTGAGGTCCGTCTACGGCGGCGGCGCTATTCCCTGAGGGTCGTCATCCCGGCGGAGGCCGGGATCCCGCTTTGGATCTGCGTGCTTGGTAAGTTAAGCGGGACCCCGGCCTTCGCCGGGGTGACGGGAAGTTAGGTGGCCGGGATTCCGCTCTGGATCCGTGAGCTTGGTAAGTAAAGCGGGACCCCGGCCTTCGCCGGGGTGACGGGAAGTTAGTTGGCCGGGGTGACGGCGGTAAGGAGTGGGGAAGGAGCGGCAGTGGGGCGAGGACAGCCCCTGTCAGAAGCTCCATTCCTTGGCCTTGGCCACCAGGAAATCCCGGAACACCGTCACGCGCTTGGTGTCTTTCAGTTCTTCCGGGTAGACGAAGTAAGTGTCGAACTCCGGCGTCTCCACGGGGACGTCAATCTGCACCAGGCCGGAATCTTCCGGCACGATATAATCCGCAAGCGAGGCGATGCCCATGCCGGCCTGGACGGCGCGGCGGAGGCCATAGGCGTTGTTGACGCGGAGCGCCACGGGGCGCGGCTCGCCTTCGGGGCGGCCGACATATTCGAGCCAGTTCACTGGCGTCAAGTAGTTGGGCGCCTGGCCGAAGGTGAGGATCTTGTGCTTGTCCAGATCCTCGAGCGACTTGGGGATCCCATGCTTCTTCAGATATTCCGCCGAGGCATAAAGATGGTGGTGCACGGTGAACAGCTTGCGCTGGATGAGATCTGGCTGGGTCGGGCGGCGGAGCCTGACTGCCACATCTGCTTCGCGCATGGAGAGATCGAGTTCACGATCATCCAGCAACAGGGTGACGGCAATGTCCGGATAGATTTCGGAGAATTCCTTGAGGCGCGGCGTGAGCCAGACACTGCCCAGCCCCACGGTGGTGGTGATGCGGAGTTCGCCTGAGGGCTTCTCCTTCGAATCCATCAGCCGGGTTTGCGCGGCGGTGAGCTTGGTGAACACCTCATGCGCCGTGCGATAGAGCATCTCGCCCTGCTCGGTGAGGATCAGGCCGCGCGCATGGCGGTGGAAGAGGGGCACATTCAGCGCATCTTCCAGCGCGCTGATCTGGCGGCTCACCGCTGATTGCGACAGGCCCAGCTCATGGCCCGCGTGGGTGAAGCTGCCCGCATCGGCCACGGCATGAAAGATGCGCAGCTTGTCCCAGTCCATCACACTATTCAGCGGCATGTTGCATCTCTGTTTGGGTGTGGAGCCAGCGTTCGGCCTCAAGTGCTGCCATGCAGCCCATGCCGGCAGCGGTGACGGCCTGGCGGTACACGTCATCGGTTACGTCGCCCGCGGCATAGACGCCGTGGATGGCCGTTTGAGTGGAGCGCGGCTCCGTGATCAGGTAGCCGCCCTGCTTGAAGGGCAACTGGCCTTCGAACAGTTCGGTTGCGGGCTTGTGGCCGATGGCGATGAAGATGCCGTCGACCTCGAGATCTTCCGTGGCGCCCGTCTTCACATTCTTGAGGCACGCATGGGTGACGCCGCGCGGATTGTCCGTACCCAGAACATCGGCCAGTGTCGTATCCCACATCACCTTGATCTTCGGGTGGGCGAAGAGGCGGTTCTGGAGAATGCGCTCTGCCTTGAATTCCTGGCGGCGGTGAACCACGATCACTTCGCTCGCGAAATTGGTGAGGAACAGCGCCTCTTCCACGGCCGTGTTGCCGCCGCCCACCACGACGACGCGCTTGTTGCGGTAGAAGAAGCCGTCACAGGTTGCGCAGGCCGACACGCCGAAACCGCGGAAATGCTGTTCGGAGGGAAGGTCCAGCCATTTCGCCTGGGCGCCGGTGCAGATGATCAACGCATCGCAGGTGTATTCCTGGCCAGAGTCACCTTTGAGCCAAATGGGCTTTGCCGTGAGCTTCACATCCGTGATCGTGTCTGAAACGATCTCAGTTCCCACATGCTCCGCCTGGGCGCGCATTTGCTCCATCAGCCACGGGCCCTGAATCACGTCCGCGAAGCCGGGATAATTCTCGACATCGGTGGTGATGGTCAGCTGGCCGCCTGGCTGGATGCCCTCCACAAGGATCGGCTTCAGCATGGCGCGTGCGGCATAGATCGCGGCGGTAAAGCCTGCGGGGCCCGATCCGAGGATCAGAACCCGGGCGTGGCGGGCGGACATGGTGGACTCCAGTTGCTATGAGAAAATAACATAGCTTATTTGGGCGCAACGGCAAGCCCACTACAAGGTGTTGTGAACAACTGGCGCTATAAAATCAATCACGGTGGTGGCAGGGCGGCTTTTTCCCTTTGCTTCCGGAGGTTGAGCGGGGAGCGCGGTGGCCCCTGCAAGCCTGCATAGCGGGCAACCGTCTGGTTCAGCCCTGCAGAATTGGCGGGTGGGATCCGGCCGCTGCCGGGTCTCGCAAGGCGGGGGCAGAGTTGCTAAGGATTTTCCATGCCCTCTGCCGCCATTCTCGATCCCATCGATTGGAAGATCCTGCGGGAATTGCAGCAGCATGGGCGGCTGACCAATGTGGAGCTGGCCAGCAGGATTGGCCTTTCGCCACCTCCCTGCCTCCGGCGGGTGCAGGCGCTGGAGCGGGCAGGGGTCATCCGCCGCTATCGCGCGCTGCTCGATGCGGCAGCGCTGGGCTTTCACGTGACGATTTTCGCCTTCGTGGGTCTCAAGAGCCAGGCCGATGCCGAATTGAAGGCCTTCACCGCGCGGATCGAAGGTTGGACGCTGGTGCGGGAGGCCTATGCGATTTCGGGCGAAGCGGACTTTTTGCTCAAATGCGTGGCGCAGGACTTGACGGCGCTGCAGGACTTCATCATCCGCGATCTCACGGCTGCACCCAATGTCGAGCACGTCAAGACGACGCTGCTGCTGGGTGTGGCGAAATATGAGCCTGGAGTTCCGATCCCGTGACTGACGCCTCTCTGCATTCTGCCCGGTCCGGCTGGTTCAGCCTGATCTCCTCCACCGTGACGGCCGTCGTCGTGGGTTTCGCCTCAACCATTCTCGTCATCATGGAGGCGGCGCGGAATGTGGGCGCCTCCCCCAGCCAGCAGGCCTCCTGGGCCGCGGCACTGTGCTTCGGCATGGCAATCACCTCGCTCTTTCTCTCCTGGCGCTACAAGATGCCGATGATCACTGCCTGGTCGACGCCGGGTGCCGTGCTGATCGCGACTTCGGGCTCCGGCATCTCCTATCAGAATGCGCTGGGAGCCTTTGTGACCGCGGGCGTGCTGATGGCGGTCGCGGGCCTCATCAAGCCGCTCGAAAAGGCGATTGAAAAGATCCCGGCCCCGGTGGCGGCCGCCATGCTGGCGGGTGTGCTGCTGCGTTATACGCTGGGCGTTCCGGGGGCGGCTATGGCGCTGCCCTGGGCCGTGCTGCCGCTGATCGTGGTGTTCTTTGCGTTGCGCCTGTCTTATCCGCTTTTCGCGGTGCCAGTCGTCGTGGTGGCGGGGGTTGCCATTGCGGGGTTCAGTGGCAGCTATGCGGGGGATTGCTGCAGTTTCGGCATCACCACGCTGGAGTGGACGACGCCGGCCTTCGACTGGCAGACCATGCTGTCGATCGGCGTGCCGCTGTTCCTGGTCACCATGGCGTCCCAGAACCTGCCGGGTTTCGCGGTTCTGCGGGCGAGCGGCTATCAGCCGCCGGTGCAGCCGGCACTGCTGGTAACGGGTGCTGCCTCCACACTTCTGGCGCCGTTTGGCAGCCATGCCATCAACATGGCGGCGATCACCGCATCCATCGTCACCGGGCCTGATTGCCATCCGGATCCGAAGAAGCGCTGGCTCGTCGCCTGGCCCTATCTGGTGCTCTATGGGCTGATCGGGTTGATGGCGGCAAGCTTCGTTCAGGTGCTCGGTGCGATGCCCAAGGATCTGGTGACGGCGATTGCCGGGCTCGCGCTGTTTTCACCCCTGATGGGCGGCATCACCGCGATGATGAAAGAGCCGCGCGACATCGAGAGCGCGCTCGTCACCTTCCTTGTGACGGCGAGCGGGCTCAGCATTCTGGGGGTGGGCTCGGCCTTCTGGGGGTTGGTTGCGGGGCTGGCGCTCTATGGGGCGCGCCATCTCATCCAGCGGAACCGCAGGTGAGCCCCGGCGTTTCTCCTCGCTCACAGAGGAGAATTGCACGCGATGGCCGACAAGACCAAGGAGCTCGAAGGAAAATTCTGGATGGCGCTCAAATCCGACATGACCATGATGCTGGGTCTCGTTGGCGTTGAGGAGAGCCACACGCGGCCGATGACGGCGCAGTTGCGCGGATCCGAGGGTCCCATCTGGTTCTTCACCGCGCGTGACAATACGCTGGTGCAGAACCTGCACACCGGCAGCAGGGCCATCGGCACCTTCGCGTCCAAGGATCATGACCTGTTCGCCAGCGTGCATGGGCAGCTCAGCCTCGACAATGACCATGACGTGATCGACGAGTTGTGGAATCCCTATGTTGCGGCCTGGTATGAGGGCGGCAAGGACGATCCGGAGCTCGCCCTGCTGCGCTTTGACGCCGACCGGGCCGAAATCTGGGAAAATGAGAGCGGGCTCTTTGCCGGGCTCAAGATGCTGTTCGGGCATGACCCCAAGGATGATGCGCGTGAGCATGTGGCAAAGGTGAATTTGCGCTGATCTGGGCGGCGGATGCGTTCCCGGGCATGATCCACGCTTTACGCGCGCGCGTTTGATGATCATGAGACTCTTGATCATCATTCTGTTTTCATTTTTTGCGAGCGTGTCTGCCATGGCCGGGACCACTGCCTATGACTTTACCCTGACCGGCATCGATGGGAAGCCGATGCCGCTTTCCCAGTTCAAGGGGCACCCGCTTCTCGTGGTCAACACGGCATCCGAATGCGGGTACACGCCGCAGTATGAGGATCTCGAAAAGCTTTGGCAGGCCTATAAGGGCAAGGGCCTCATCATCATCGGCGTTCCCTCCAATGACTTCGGCAGCCAGGAGCCGGGAACGTCCAGCGAGATCGCGACCTTTTGCAAGATCAATTACGGCGTCACTTTCCCGCTAGCGGACAAGACCGTTGTGAAGGGCGACAAGGCGCACCCGTTCTACAAATGGGCGGGCGAACAGGCGGGCGTTCTGGGCCGGCCGAAGTGGAATTTCCACAAATATCTGATCGGGCCCGATGGCCAGTTCGTCAACTGGTTCTCAACACCCGCCAAGCCCATGGGGCCGAAGATTACCGCCGCGGTGGAAAAGGTGCTGGCGCCGGCGAATTGAGCCTCAGCGCCAGACGACCTTGTTGATCTCGTAGGACTTGCCGCCGCCCGGCGTGTTGACCTCGACCGAGTCGCCCTTCTTCTTGCCGATGATGGCGCGGGCGATGGGGGAGGAGACGGAGATCTTGCCCTTCTTCACGTCAGCCTCGAACTCGCCGACGATCTGATATGAGGTCTTCTCGTCTGTTTCCTCGTCGATCAGCGTCACCTTGGCGCCGAATTTGACGACGTCGCCCGAGAGCTTGGTGATGTCGATGATTTCAGCGCGGGACAGCTTGTCCTCAAGCTCCGCGACGCGGGCCTCGGTCCAGCCTTGCTGCTCCTTGGCGGCATGGTATTCGGCATTTTCCGACAGGTCGCCGTGGGAGCGGGCCTCTTCGATGGCCTTGATGATGCGCGGGCGCTCCACCGACTTGAGGTGCTTCACCTCATCCATCATTGCGGCGTGGCCTTCGGCGGTCATTGGAACTTTGTCCATCGGTTTCGTCCAATCTTGTCCAGTTTCTTCATCCCCCGGGCGGGCCGGAGGTGAATGTCCATCCGTGTCTGGGAAAAACGACACCCGGCGACACGGGAAATCCGTATCACGCCGGGCGAACCGACAAGATGGCGCAACTCGCACCAAATTTCAAGAGGAGGGGGAAATCTATCGTAACGTCAAGGGCGGCCGCACCGGAAAATTGGGGCGGGCGGCGAAACCGATACCATCTCTTCAGGCGATGCCGTAGCATGGGCCCATGCCAAACCGGAGGCGAACCCTGATTATAACCATTTTGGGCTTGATCGTTCTTGCCGTGGCCGTGGTGCTGGCCGTGGGGCCGGAGCGGCTGTGGGAGCGGTTTGGTCCGGCCGATCTTGGTGACGTTGAGTTTGCGACCCTCGTCCGGCGGGACCAGCCCAATGATGCGCTGGCCTGCCTGCCGGAATATTGTGAGGCCAAGATCGATATTCCAGCACCCGTCATTGCGAAGCCGCAGGCCGACGTGTTCCTGGCGGTGCAGCAGGCACTTGCCGGGGAGCCGGGGCTCGAACAGGTGGCGGGGGATGCTGCGGCCGGTACACTGCGTTATGTGCAGCGGAGCAAGCTCATGCGGTTTCCGGATACCATCAGTGTGCAGGTGATGCCGGCGTCCGGTGGCGGCTCCGCCGTGCTGCTCTATTCACGCTCGCAACTGGGCAAGAGCGACTTTGGCGTGAACCGCGCCAGGCTCGAACGGTGGATCGGGCTGATCCAAGCCGCTGCTCAGAAATAATCCTGCAGCGGCTTCACGTCCAGGCGGCCTTCCTTCTGAGCGGCAATGGCCTTCGTCACCGCAAGGATGCCGGGGAGTGTGGTGTAATAGGGCACCTTCTGCATCAGCGCCGTCTGGCGGATGGGTTTCGAGTCAGATTGTGACGCGCGGGTTTCGGTGGTGTTCAGCACCAGCTGAATATCGCCATTCTTGATCGCATCCACCACATGCGGGCGGCCTTCCAGCACCTTGTTGATCTTGGTGGAGGGAATGCCCTTGTCCTCGAAATAGCGCTGGGTGCCGCCAGTCGCCACCAGCTTGAAGCCCATCTCAACGAGCTTCTTCATGGCGGGAACGATCTTGGCCTTGTCGGCATCCTTGACCGAGATGAACACGGTTCCGGCCTGCGGCATGCGCATGCCGGCACCCAATTGGGCTTTGGCGAAGGCCATGTCATAGCTCATGTCGAGGCCCATGACCTCACCGGTGGAGCGCATCTCAGGCCCCAGCAGCACGTCCACGCCGGGGAAGCGGTTGAAGGGGAAAACAGCTTCCTTTACAGCCACATGCGTGAGCTTCTTTTGCTTCAAGTTGAAGCTGGCCAAGCTCTCGCCCGCCATCACCCGGGCGGCGATCTTGGCGACCGGCAGGCCAATCACCTTGGCGACGAAGGGCACGGTGCGCGAGGCGCGCGGGTTCACTTCCAGCACATAGACTTCGCCATCCTTGATGGCGAACTGGACATTCATCAGGCCCACGACATTCAAGGCCAGGGCCATCACCTTGGCCTGGCGTTCCATCTCCGCAATGACGGGGGCTTTCAGCGAATAGGGCGGCAGCGAGCAGGCAGAGTCGCCCGAGTGGATGCCCGCCTCTTCAATGTGCTCCATGACGCCCGCGATGAACACGTCCTTGCCATCACAAATGGCATCGACATCGACTTCAATGGCGTTGGAGAGATAGCTGTCAATCAGCACCGGCGAAGAGCCTGAGACGACCACGGCCTCGGTGATGTAACGCTCAAGCTGGGCATCGTCCTTGACGATTTCCATGGCGCGGCCGCCCAGCACATAGGACGGTCGGATGACCACGGGAAAGCCGATCTTCTTGGCGATCTTCTTGGCCTCGGCACCGGAATAGGCCATGCCGTTTTCCGGCTGGCGCAGCTTCAGCTTCTTGAGGAGCTTCGAGAACCGGTCACGGTCCTCCGCCAGGTCGATGGCATCGGGCGTGGTGCCGAGGATGGGAACGCCGGCCTTTTCGAGAGCTCCTGCCAGCTTCAGCGGCGTCTGCCCGCCGAACTGCACGATGACGCCTTTGAGCGTGCCATTGGATTGCTCGGTGTGGATGATTTCCAGCACGTCCTCAGCCGTCAGCGGCTCGAAATAGAGCCGGTCCGAGGTGTCATAATCGGTCGAGACGGTTTCCGGGTTGCAGTTGACCATGATCGATTCATAGCCTGCATCATGGAGGGCAAAGCAGGCATGGCAGCAGCAATAATCGAACTCGATCCCCTGGCCGATGCGGTTGGGCCCGCCGCCGAGGATGATGATTTTCTGACGGTCAGAGGGCTTCGCCTCATCTTCGGCATCATAGGTCGAATACATGTAAGCGGTGGGGGAGGCGAATTCCGCTGCACAGGTGTCAATCCGCTTATAGACGGGGCGCACCTTCAGCTTGTGGCGGTAGCTGCGCACCTTGTCTTCCGGAAGACGCACCAGCTCGCCCAGGCGCTGGTCCGAAAAGCCCATGGATTTGAGCTTCGTCAGGTTGACCGCGTCCTTCGGCAGGCCGCGCTCGCGGATCTTCTCCTCCACCTGCACGATCTCTTCGATCTGGCGGAGGAACCACGGCTCATATTTGCAGGAGGCATAAATCTGGTCGACGGTCGCCCCCATGCGGAAAGCCTGGGCGATTTTCAGCAGCCGGTCCGGCGTGGGCGTTCCCAGCGCGGCGCGGATCGCGTTCTTGTCATCGCCTTCGCCTGCACCGGGGATTTCGACTTCGTTGAAGCCGGTCAGCCCCGTTTCGAGGCCGCGTAGCGCCTTCTGCATCGATTCCTGGAAGGAGCGGCCGATCGCCATCACCTCACCCACCGATTTCATGGCGGTGGTCAGATTGTTGGAGGCCCCTGGGAATTTCTCGAAGGCAAAGCGCGGGATCTTGGTGACCACATAATCAATCGTGGGCTCGAAGGCGGCAGGTGTTGCGCCACCGGTGATGTCATTGGCGAGCTCATCGAGCGTATAGCCCACAGCCAGCTTGGCGGCGACCTTGGCGATGGGAAAGCCCGTGGCCTTGGACGCCAAGGCCGAGGAGCGCGAGACGCGCGGGTTCATTTCGATGACGACCAAGCGCCCATCTTCCGGGTTGACGCCAAACTGAACATTCGAGCCGCCGGTTTCGATGCCAATCTCGCGCAGCACCGCAATCGAGGCGTTGCGCATGATCTGGTATTCCTTGTCGGTCAGCGTCAGCGCCGGGGCAACGGTGATCGAGTCACCCGTGTGGACGCCCATCGGGTCCACATTCTCGATGGAGCAGATGATGATGCAGTTATCCGCATGGTCGCGGACCACTTCCATCTCATACTCCTTCCAGCCCAGCACCGATTCCTCGATCAGCACTTCGGCAGTGGGGGAGGCATCCAGGCCCTTCTCGACGATATCGAGGAATTCCTCGCGGTTATAGGCAATGCCGCCACCGGTGCCGCCCAGGGTGAAGGACGGGCGGATGATGCAGGGCAAGCCCACTTCCAGCATGGCTTCGAAGGCTTCGACCATGGCGCGGTTGCGGTATTTGCGCAGGCGCTCCGGCTCCGCCGCAGCCCAGCTTTTCTCGAAGGCTTCGACGTCACCCTTTTCCGCGGCGAGCCTCGCCAATTCAGCGGCGTAGAAATCCTTGTCCGCATCCTTGGCATCGGAGGCGTTGGCGAGCATGGATTTGGGCGTGTCGAGGCCGATCTTCTTCATCGCCTCGCGGAACAGCTCACGGTCTTCGGCCTTGTCGATCGCCTCCGCCTTGGCGCCGATCAGCTCCACATTGTATTTCTCGAGAACGCCCATTTTATTGAGCGAGAGCGCGGTGTTCAGCGCGGTCTGGCCGCCCATGGTGGGCAGCAGCGCATCGGGGCGCTCCTTCTCGATAATGCGGGCGACGACTTCCGGCGTGATCGGCTCGATATAGGTGGCATCCGCCAAATCCGGATCCGTCATGATGGTGGCGGGATTGGAGTTGACGAGGATGATTCGATAACCCTCGGCCTTGAGCGCCTTGCAGGCCTGGGTGCCGGAATAGTCGAATTCGCAGGCTTGGCCGATGATGATGGGTCCAGCCCCGATGATGAGGATGGATTTGATGTCAGTACGCTTTGGCATGTGAGGGAAACCCGATTTGAGGTTCCCTACACAATCGCTGCCGGGATTCCAAGCCTTATTGGCTGGGTGTGGATAGCGCTGCCGGAACGGCGGGGAGGGACCGGATTTGGGTTGCCGTCAGCCACCGCCATTTGAGTGCCAGAGGCCCTCATCCCTCCATTGGGGACCTTCTCCCGTCGCGGGGTGAGGGGAGAAGGGAAGGGGTGCTCCTTACAGAGCCGCCTGCTGGCCCTGGAGGTCGCTCTTGGTGGTGTAGCACTTCACCTGCTTGAAGCTGGTGCAATCGCCCGAGCAGAGCTTGCCGGAATCGATAGTGCGAGCTTCCTCGGCGCGTTCACGCTGGAAGATCATCGCGCGGTCATAGCCTTCAGCCTTGCAGAAGGCATCCGCCGCGGGCTTGCCGCAGGCGCCGCCGGTGAGGCAGGCGTCAATGCGGGCGCCAGCGATCTGGGGGGCGAAGAAGTTCCGCACTTCGGAAGCGGAGGCTGCGGGAACGAGGGCGATCAGGAACAGGGCGGAGAGAATGCAGCGCATGGCGGTCACCGTTTCATGGGCGCAAGGAATGGGGCGCAGGGAATAGGGCGCAAGGAATTGACGTCAGATCTCGATGCAGCGGGTGCGGCTGCAGGGCTCAACCGAGATTTGGCCGGCGAGCGGCCACACGCCGTTCTTGTTGACGACCGTGACGTTCTCGATCTTCGCCGTGGCAGCGGCGGGGGCGGCCTGAATGTGCGCTGCATCACGGTTTCCGGCGAAGGCGCCGGCCGAGAGGAACATCACGCTGAGGATCATCGATGTGGTCAGGGTTTTCATTGTTTCAACTCCGATAAGGAGAACGTCAGTCGACGGAGAAAAGTTTCGTTTGAAGGAAAATGGGGCCCCGGGGTTTTTGGTCCCGGGGCGCCCAAGGTGTGGGCGGCCGTTTGCAGGGGATGGGGGGGAAGTGGCCACCCAGGGAAATCGTCAGCTCCGGGTTACGGAGCAATCGCTGTTCAGGCATTCCTCGACGGTCAAGGGGCCGACCAGCGGATAGGCCTGGTTCTTTTCGATCACGGTTTCGTGTGCCGTGGCGGGTTCGAATGCGGTGCGTTCCTTCGGCGATACGGCGGCCAGGGCGCTCGCGGTGGAGGCCAGGGCGATCAGCAGGTAGAGTGTTGTGCGCTTCATCTTGTCGTCTCCCGTGGGCGCCGGTCAGGCCGGCTGCTCTCTTCATGATCCCTTTGTAAGCCGGGGCGGGGAGCGGGACTGTAATCCACATCACAGGTCTGATTTTTTCTGAAACAATTGTTTCAGGCGCATTCGGGGGGAGAAGAAAAGAACCCCGGCACTGAGTGCCGGGGTTCAGGTGCAGGCAGTGTTTGCAGGGGATGGGGGGGAAGTACTGCCTGGGGATGAGATACATATTGGAACACGAATTTGAAACTTCAAGCCGGTCCGGGGCTCTCGGTTAAATAATTTAGCTTACTCAGTATCGGAGCAATCCTCGACCTTGCATTGCTCGACGACGAGAGGACCAATCACCGGGAACGGGCTGTTCTTGGCAACGACCGTCTGGTTCGCGGCGAGAAGGCCTGGCTCTGCCACCGTTCCGGCCGGCGCCTGCTGGAAGGCTGCAGCCGAGGCCACGGCACCCATGGCGGCCAAAACGATCAGAGCGTAGCGGGTCATCCTGTTTCCCTTCGAGGTCCTGGCGGGTCCCCTTTCCGGGGGGCCGCCCTGTCATGTGACCTTATCTAGGGGAAGAACTGTCCAACCGTGGGACGGACATGCAACCAGTTTGTGGTGGGTTGTGACAAGTTTGGGGCAATTGCGGCGTCTGCCTTAATTGAGAAGGGCAGGGAAATGCCGGCCTAAAGCAGAAAGGCCGCGCTCCGGGGGAGGCGGCCTTTCAAAATCGGGAACGAACTGACGGCTTATTGCGGGCGGGGGCCGCGGCCGGGGAGCTCAACCTTCTTCGGCATCGGCAGCAGGCCTTCGCGCTGCAGCTTCTTGCGCTGCAGCTTGCGGGCGCGGCGGACGGCCTCAGCCTTCTCGCGAGCCTTCTTTTCCGAAGGCTTCTCATAGTGGCCGCGCAGCTTCATCTCGCGGAAGATACCTTCGCGCTGCATCTTCTTCTTGAGGGCTTTCAGGGCCTGATCGACGTTGTTGTCACGGACTACGACTTGCAAGAGCTACCTCTGAAACAGGTTAGAATGGGCGTCAGGCCGTTTACCGGGCCTCAATCGTGGCGGGCGAGTTAGCATAGTCTTTTAGGGCTGTCGAGGGGTCACCCGGTTGAAATGGCCCATTTTCCGGCCCGGACGTGCCTGGCGCTTCCCATAAAGATGGAGGTGCAGCCGGGGTTCAGCCGCAAGCGCCTGCCAGCGGTTGATATCATCGCCGAGAAGATTGGTCATGACCACATCGGCATAGCGCTCGGGCGCGCCCAGCGGCCAGCCGCAAACCGCCCGGATATGCTGCTCGAACTGGGACACCGCGCAGGCATCCATGGTCCAGTGGCCGGAGTTGTGAACGCGGGGCGCGATTTCGTTGACGATCACCGTCTCGCCCGCCACGAACATCTCCACCCCGATCACGCCCACATAGTCCAGGGCCGCAATGATGCGGCTGCCGAAGCTGCGGGCGGTGTCCGCCACGGCCGCGGAAATGCGCGCCGGAATGGTCGAGGTCTTAAGGATGTGATTCTCATGGTGGTTCTCGGGCACGTCGTAGACCGCCACTTCGCCCGACCAGCTGCGGGCGGCGATGACCGAGATTTCCTTTTCGAAGCTGACGAAACCTTCGAGAATCGCCGGTTGGCGGCTGATGTCGCTGAAAGCTGCAGCAGATGAGGTTTCTGCATGAATTTTGGTCTGGCCCTTGCCATCATAGCCGAAGCGGCGGGTTTTCAGCACGGCGGGGCGGCCGATGCGGGCCAGGGCCTGGTCCAGCGTGGCTTCGTCTGCCACCTCCGCGAAGGGTGCAACAGGGATGCCGAGGCCGGCGATGAAGGTTTTCTCGGCAATCCGGTCCTGCGCCGTCTTGAGGGCGTGAACACCGGGGGCAACCGGCACCAGGGCATCGAGGAAGGCCGCGGTTTCGCCGGGCACATTCTCGAACTCATAGGTGACGACATCGACCTCACGCGCGAAGGCTTCAAGCGCTGCGAAGTCATCATAGGGCGCAACCGTCCGGGCGGCGGAGACGGCGAAGGCCGGGCTGTCCGCCTCCGGCGCATAGATATGACAGTCGAGGCCCAGCCTGGCCGCCGCAAGGGACAGCATGCGGGCAAGCTGGCCGCCGCCCAGAATGCCGATGCGGGAGCCGGGGGCAAGCGCCGTGTCGATCCGCTTCATGCCTCGTCCTTCGGGCGTTCGGCCACGGCGGCCGTCTGCTCGGCCCGGAACTGGTCCAGCCTGGCGGCGAGTGCCGTGTCTGCGAGGGAGAGGACGCTGGCCGCGAGAAGGGCTGCATTGATGGCGCCTGCCTTGCCGATCGCCAGCGTGCCCACGGGGATGCCCGCCGGCATCTGGACGATGGAGAGAAGCGAATCCTGGCCAGAGAGGGCCTTCGATTCAACCGGCACACCAAACACGGGAAGGCTGGTCATGGATGCGGCCATGCCGGGAAGATGTGCGGCACCTCCGGCCCCCGCGATGATCACCTTGAAGCCGGCCTCCCGGGCCTTGTGGGCGAAGTCATAAAGGCGCTGCGGCGTGCGGTGGGCGGAGACGATCCGGTCATCATGGGCGATGCCGAGCCGGTCCAGCGTTTCGGCGGCGTGTTTCATGGTGGCCCAGTCTGACTGGCTTCCCATGATGATGGCGACGGGGGGCGTGGCAGTCACGATATGTCCTAAGGGTCAGGCGATGATGTCTGGGATGAGCATGTTCTCGATGGACTGGATCTTATCCTTGATGTCCAGCTTCATCTTCTTCAGCCGCCTCAGCTGCAGCTGATCGCCCGTTCCTGTGAGTTCGAGGGAGGTGATAGCGGTGTCGAGGTCACGATGCTGGTGGATGAGGTTCTGCAACTGCGACCGCAATTGCACCTCCTGTATCAGATCCAGCTTCGGCATTCCGTCCCCGCAGTCCGTTGTTCACGAATTTGTTTTTGCCAATTCTTCACTACGGCCCTTTGCAAGCGTTCGACAAGCCCCCAAGTCTATGTCATCATCCGTCTTAATCCATCACCAACAATGGAGGATCGCATGAGTCTTCAAGCGCATTTGAGCGAATTGAACGCGAAGCACAGGGCCCTCGAGGCCGCGCTCGCTGAGGCCATAAACCATCCTGCGTCAACCGACGCGGAAATCGCCGAACTCAAGCGCAAGAAACTCAAGATCAAGGACGAGATTACCCGTCTCCAGCACCAACACGCCGCCTGATCAGAACCCCGGCGGGCGGGCCTTGTGCCAGTCTGCCGCCTGTTCATAGGCATAGGCTGCGTTCAGCACGCTGCGGTCGTCATACATGCGGCCGACCAGGTGCAGGCCTGCGGGCAGGCCCGTGGACGTAAATCCGCAAGGCACGCTCGCGGCCGGCTGCTGGGTCAGGTTGAAGGGATAGCTGAAGGGCGTCCAGTTCACCCATTTTCCCGTCTTGTCCGGTGCGGAAGGTGAGAGTTTTCCGGCCTCGAAGGCAGGGATCGGCAAGGTTGGCGTGACCAGCAGGTCATAGCCTTCCATGAACTGCCGCATCTGGCTGCCAAGAACGCCGCGCTCCCGGACGGCATCCTGGTAATCGTCGAGGGAGATGGCTTTTGCCTGCTCGACGACATCGGCAAGCGCGGGGTCGAGGAGCTTCTTCTTCTCCGCCGGCAGCTTTCCCAGCAGGTTGCGCGCACCGGCCCACCACAAGGTGCGGAAACAGGGGGCGGGATCGGCGAAGCCGGGGTCGACCTCGGTTACGATGGCGCCGAGCTCTTCCATGAGCTTGACGGCGTTTTTCACCAGTGCCGCGATCTCGGGGTCCACCTCGACGTAACCGAGCGTGGGGCTGAAGGCGATGCGCAGGCCCTTGATGCTGCGGCCGAGCTTCGCGGTATAGTCCACCCCGTCATACGGGAGTGAATGCCAGTCACGCGCGTCGGGCTGGGAGATCACATTCATCAGCAGGCAGGAATCCTCCACCCGCCGTGTCATCGGCCCCACATGCGCGACCGTGCCGAAGGGCGAGAGCGGCCATGCCGGAACCCGCCCGAAAGACGGCTTGTGCCCGAAAATGCCGGAGAAGCCCGCCGGAATGCGGATCGATCCGCCGCCATCGGTGCCGAGTGTCAAGGGCGCATAACCTGCGGCTGCCGCAGCAGACGAGCCGCCGGATGAGCCGCCCGGCGTCTTTGACGGGTCCCACGGATTGCGGGTGATGCCGGTCAGGGGCGAGTCTGTTACCCCCTTCCAGCCGAATTCAGGCGTGGTGGTGGCGCCGAGGAACACCGCACCGCATTCGCGCAGCCTGGCGACGCTGGGCGCGTCCTGGTCCCAGGCCTGAGCCTTGTCCACCGTGCGGGAGCCGCGCAGCGTGGGCCAGCCGCGCACCAGAAGCAGGTCCTTGATGAGGGTGGGAACGCCGTCAACGGGGCCTTGCGGCTCACCCCTGATCCAGCGTTTTTCACTTGCGCGGGCCGCAGCCAGCGCCTCCTCCGGCCGCACATGGACCATGGCGTTCAGCGTCTTGTCGTGGCGCTCGATCTGGGCGAGGCAGCTTTGCACCACCTCAACGGGGGAGAATTTCTTCCTGGCATAACCCCTGACCAGCTTCGCCGCGGATTTCCAGTTGAGGTCGGTCATGTGGTCTCTCCTTGCCGTACACCAAGCCGGCATCATCGCCCGGCTGGCTGTCCTTGCCAATGAGGAGATCAGAGCATGGCGCAGGTCCGGCAGGCGGTTGACGGGGAGGACGGGCGGGGCACCCCTTGACCCGCCGCAACCTGTCCCCCAAGACATGGTGGAATCACATCACCCGAGTCACCATCCCTTGCGCTGTCCCTTTTGCTCCAACGAAGAAACCCAGGTGAAGGACAGCCGTCCGACCGAGGACGGCACGGCGATCCGCCGCAGGCGCTATTGCCCGGATTGTTCGGGCCGCTTCACCACCTTCGAGCGGGTGCAGCTGCGGGAGCTGATGGTGGTCAAGAAGTCCGGCCGTCGCGTGCCCTTCGACCGGGACAAGCTGATGCGCTCAATCCAGGTGGCGCTGAGGAAGCGCCCCGTGGACCCTGAGCGGGTGGAGCGCATGGTCTCCGGCATCGTCCGCCGCCTTGAAAGCCTGGGCGAAAGCGAAATCCGTTCGGATACGGTCGGAAAGCTCGTCATGGAGGCTCTCAAAATGCTCGATGACGTGGCCTATGTCCGCTTCGCGTCAGTTTATAAGAACTTCCGCGAAGCCAAGGATTTTGAAGAGCTTTTGGGCGAGCTCTCGGGCGAGGACGACAACGGCGAAACCGGTGACAACTGACGATTCCCGCTGGATGGATTATGCGCTGCGCTTGGGCCGCCGCGCGCTGGGCACCACCGCAGAAAACCCCAATGTCGGCTGCGTGATCGTCAGGGACGGCAGGCTGCTCGGCCTGGGCTGGACCCAGCCTGGCGGACGCCCCCATGCCGAAACGCAAGCGCTCCGGATGGCGGGAGAGGCCGCACGCGGCGCCACGGCCTATGTGACGCTCGAACCCTGCGCCCATCACGGACGAACCGGACCCTGCGCCGAGGCTCTCGTCCAAGCCGGGATCGCCCGCGTCGTGACCGCGATCGAGGATCCGGACCCGCGTGTCTCGGGCGGCGGACACGCGATTCTGAAGCGGGCCGGTGTGACCGTCCAAACCGGGCTCGGCGCGGAGGTGGCCAGGCGGGACATGGCGGGCTTCCTCACACGCATCACGAAGCATCGCCCGGAAGTCATTCTGAAGATGGCCTTTTCTGCCGATGGCAAAATCGCAGGCGGAATTGGCCAGCGCACCGCGATTTCAGGCGCAGAGGCCCGCGCCCGCGTGCATCTGCTGCGCGCCCAATGCGATGCGATTCTCGTGGGCATGGGCACGGTGCGCGCTGATGACCCCGAACTCACCTGCCGTCTTCCCGGCCTTTCGCAGCGTTCGCCCGTTCCCTTCGTGCTCAGCCGCCATGGCAGCCTGCCGCCAGGCTCACACCTCGCCCGGCGCGGGGCCGAAGTGCTGCGGAGCAGCGTGCCGGAGGTGCTGGCGGAGTTGGGCGGGCGCGGCATCAACCGCCTCATGGTCGAAGGCGGCGCTAGGGTGGCGCGAAGCTTCCTTGAGGCGGGCCTTGTCGATCAGTTTCACCTCATCCGTTCCGCCGTCACGCTCGGGCCGCAGGGGGTCGACGGTCTGGCGGGCCTGCCACTCGATCAGGCATTGCAGCCATTCAACGTGCTGGAGCAGGAAATGCTTGGGGCGGACCTGCTGACGGTCTATGAAGCGCGAAACTAACGGACTTCCCTTCTCCCATTGCATCGCAACAGGAGAAAGGACTTAACGGCAGCCGCATGGGACGAGCGCGGCAGGGAAACAGTAGATCAATATGTTCACCGGCATCATCACCGATATCGGCACTGTGCGTGCCGTCAGAAAGTCGGGCGACACGCGCTTTGAGATCGGCACATCCTATGACCTCGGCACCGTGGATCTGGGCGCCTCGATCTCCTGCAACGGCTGCTGTCTGACGGTGGTCGAGAAGGGGAGCGGCTGGTTCGCCATTCAGGCCTCTGCCGAAACCCTGTCCAAGACCACGCTGGGAGGCTGGGCCGAAGGTACCCGCATCAACCTCGAACGTGCGCTGAAGATCGGCGACGAGCTTGGCGGGCACATCGTCTCGGGGCATGTGGACGGGCTGGGGGAAATCGTCTCGATCACGCCGGAAGGCGAGTCCAAGCGCTTCCGCATCCGGGTTCCTCATGAGATCGCCCGGTTCATCGCGCCCAAGGGCTCCGTGGCAGCTGACGGCACGTCGCTCACCGTCAATGAAGTCGAGGGAAATATCTTCGGCGTCAACATCATTCCCCACACCCAGGCCGTCACCACCTGGGGCACCATGGTGGAGGCTCAACGGCTCAACATTGAAATCGACATGCTGGCGCGCTATGTGGCGCGCCTCACCGAGTATCAACCGTCATGAAAATCGATAAGACCCATGCGCCTGCCGAGCAGACGCGCGCTCACATCCTGATCCTCGAGGCCCGCTTCTATGGCGACCTCTGTGACGAACTCTGCCGCGGCGCCATTGCCGCAATCGAGAGGGCCGGCGCCAGCTGGGAGCGGATTGCCGTTCCGGGTGCGCTGGAGCTTCCCGGTGCCATCGCCATTGCCCATGAAACCGGCCTCTACCATGGCTATGTTGCGCTGGGCTGCGTGCTGCGGGGCGAGACCACACATTATGACATTGTGTCAAATGAGAGCGCGCGGGGCATCATGGAACTCACCCTCGAAGGCCTGTGCATCGGCAACGGCATTCTGACCTGCGAGAACGAGGCCCAAGCCTGGGCCCGGGCCAAGGTGGACGACATGGACAAGGGCGGCGGTGCGGCGGAAGCGGCCCTCACCATGATCCGGTTTCAGCGCGGCATGGGCCGTAAGGCCGTGGGCCTTGATGTGAAGGCCAGCTCGTGAGCGCCAACGACAATAATAAGTATCCGCGCGAGCGCCGCTCAGCCGCGCGGCTTGGCGCCGTTCAGGCGCTTTATCAGATGGACCTGTCAGGCTCGGATGTGGGCGAAACGCTGGCCCAGTTCTCGGCCCGTGTTTCTGGCGAAAATTTCGAGGACGGCCAATGCGGCGAGGCGGATTACCGCCACCTGCGCGACGTGGTCGATGGCGTGGTGCGCGAGCAGACGTCGATTGACCCTGCCGTCGACCAGTTGCTGGACAAGGCCTGGCCGCTGCACCGGCTCGATTCCACCGTGCGCGCGATCCTGCGCGCCGGTGCCTATGAGCTGATGTTCATGGACCGCGTTCCGGCGCGCGTTGCCATCAGCGAATATGTGGATGTGGCGGATGCCTTCTTCGGCATGGAGGAACCGCGGTTCGTCAACGGCGTGCTGAACCAGCTTGCCCGCCAGAAGCGCCCGCAGGAATTCACCGCGTGACGGTTGCCGCCGCCGGCTTTGATGACGTCAAGGCCCGCCGCAACGCCATCGTCCTTGCCAGCGCGCAATCGCTCTATGGCGCAGTCACGACGGCGGTTGTCGTCACCGCGGGGCTCGTGGGATCGCAGCTTGCCCCCAGCGCGTCCTGGGCCACCTTGCCCATGTCGATGATGATCGTCGGCACCGCTCTCACCACCTTCCCGATTTCGATGATGATGCGGCGCGTTGGCCGCCGGACAGGATTCGTGCTCTGTGCGCTCGGTGGTGCTGCCGGGGCGCTGCTCGGCACCTATGCGATCTTTCAGAGAAGCTTCGGGCTGTTTCTGATCGGCTGCCTGATGTTGGGGATCTACCAGGCCTCGGCGTCCTACTACCGCTTTGCGGCGGCAGATACGGCAAGCCCGGTGTTCCGGCCCAAGGCCATTTCCTGGGTGATGACGGGTGGCATCGTGGCCGCGCTGGTTGGTACGCTGGTGGTGATGGCAACCGTCGATCTCTTCGCACCCGTCACCTTCGCGGGCACCTGGGCCGTCATGGCCGTGCTGGCGCTCGCAGGTGCTGCGATCCTCACCCGCGTCGACATTCCGCTGACGCAGAAACATGATGCGCCATCCGGCCGCCCGCTCAGCGTCATCGCCCGGCAGCCGCGCTATATCGTGGCGGCTCTCACCGCCATGCTGGCCTATGGCATCATGGTGCTGGTGATGACGGCGACGCCCGTCGCCATGCTGGGCTGCGGCTTCTCGGTGAAGGATTCGAGCTGGGTCATCCAGTGGCACGCGCTGGCCATGTTCGTGCCGAGCTTCTTCACCGGCAGTCTCATCGCGCGCTATGGAGCGGAGAAAATCTCAGCCGTTGGCATGGCGCTTCTGATCGGCTCGGCGGTCTCAGGCATTCTGGGTATTCACTTCGAGAACTTCGCCGTTGGCCTCATCCTGCTGGGCCTGGGTTGGAACTTCGGCTTCCTCGGCGGCACGACGATGCTGACCGAAACCTATCATCCGGAGGAGCGCAACAAGGCGCAGGGGCTGAACGATCTTCTGGTTTTCGTCACCACCGCCATCACCTCGCTGAGTGCCGGAAAGCTGCTGGCGGGCTTCGGCTGGGCGGGCGTCAATTACGCCGTTTTCCCCATGGTGGTTCTGGCACTCGTCATGATCGTCTGGCTGGCGCGGCACCCCTACTCGCGCGGGGTTCAGCCCAGCTGAAGCCGGGGCGGGGGCGCAGGCCAGATCCAGCGGCCGATGCGCCGGCCGAGGCGTTCGGCCGCAAATGCAAGGCCCACCACCCAGAGCAGAGCCGACAGCGTCCAGGCCGTCGCGGTGCCGAGAAGGCTCGCGGCGGTAAAGGCGGCGCCACCCAGCACCATCACGCCACGGGTTGCCTTGCCGAAGCGGTTCGACAGCCGGGCGAGCACGCCCAGCTCCTGCGCCGATTTCGCCGTAGCGAGGGCCGCCACCGTGGTGCGGTAGCCGGCATTCTGGCCCAGCGTTGCCACATCCGTGCCGAGGCCCTTGAGCGTGGCCGCAGCGCCCGGCTTCACCAGCCGTGCCGATGCTGCCCGTGCGCCTGCAACATCGAGCCTGGCAAGGGACGTGCCAACGAGCCGCATCGCCTCCCCGTCGAGTGCGCTGGCGGCAACGGCACCTGCCTCCCGCGCCAGTGCGGGGGAAAGGCGCCCGGCGCGCTTCACCGCCTTCAGCGTGCTGACCCCCGCCCGCTCGGGCAGGGCCAGCCCCACTGTTGCCACCGTCGCGGCAGTCAATCCGAGGCCTACCGTGGCAAGCCCGATCAGCAGGGGGTCCACTTCCCCGCCACTCACATAAATCGCGGCCTGATTATAGAGATCGCGCACATCTCCCACGCCGGTGAGGTCCGCAGCGACGGCACCTGCAAGGGCTGCCTCATTGGGCGCATTGCCCGAGAGGAAGCCATTCCAGGCATCGGCACCGATCCGGCCGGATGCTTCGTCCTCGGCCGCGGTGATCCGTGCGGTGAGTTCGGCGGGGAGGGGCGCACCACGCTCCGCGGCCAAGGCCGCGATGCTGGCGGCGAGATCCTCGTCTTTGGCAAACAGCGCCTCTTCGGCGGCTTCGCGATAGTCTTCAGCGGTGCGGCGGGCGAGCAGGTATTCAGCGGCCGCCACGGGGTCGCGGGGTCCGGTGAGGAGCTTTGCGGCCGCCAGCCCGCGTGGAAGGAGGGTCAAGCCCAAGGCTGCCAAAGCCAGCAAACACAGCACGCCCAGCAGCCAAACCTTCATCATGCCTCCGTCCCGATCACCGCTGCGACTTTAGCAAGCAAAATCGCCGGATTTAGGGCGGCAACGGACGTTTCCGGGCCAGTTTTCTGTCATTGCGCATATCGCATTGATGCGGCATAAGTTTTCGACTTTCAGGGCAGGGATAAAACGGATGATTCCGTCAACGGGGCTCTGGGAAAACGCAAATGAACACAAGGGTTTAACATGACCACTGCACTCTGGCTGATCGTGCTCGCAGGCGCGCTCTCCATCGTGTACGGCATCGTGACGACGCGCAGCCTCATGGCCGCGGACGCCGGCTCGGCCCGTATGCAGGAAATTTCCGCTGCCGTGCGCGAAGGCGCACAGGCCTATCTCAACCGCCAGTACACGACCATCGGCATCGTCGGGGTGGTGATCTTCGTGATCGCCTGGCTGCTGCTCGGCCAATGGTCCGCGATTGGCTTTGCCATCGGCGCCATCCTGTCCGGCCTCGCCGGCTTCATCGGCATGAACGTCTCGGTGCGCGCCAATGTGCGGGTCGCCCAGGCGGCCACCAAGTCGCTGGCCGGCGGCCTGGACCTCGCTTTCAAGGCAGGCGCCGTCACGGGCCTTCTGGTCGCGGGGCTGGGGCTTCTCGGCGTCACCCTCTATTTCGGCTTCCTCAAGGACTCGATGGGCTTTGATGCGACGAGCCGCACGGTGATCGATGCGCTGGTGTCGCTCTCCTTCGGCGCCTCGCTGATCTCGATCTTCGCGCGTCTGGGCGGCGGCATCTTCACCAAGGGCGCTGACGTGGGTGGCGACATGGTGGGCAAGGTCGAAGCGGGCATTCCTGAAGATGATCCCCGGAACCCCGCCACGATTGCGGACAATGTGGGCGACAATGTCGGCGACTGTGCCGGCATGGCGGCCGACCTGTTCGAAACCTATGTGGTGACGACGGTTGCCACCATGGTCCTTGCAGCCATCGCACTTCCCGAAGCCTTCAAGCTCGCCGGCATGGTGCTGCCGCTTGCAATCGGCGGCGCCTGCGTGGTGACCTCCATCATCGGCACCTATTTCGTCAAGCTCGGACCTTCCAACAACATCATGGGCGCGCTCTACAAGGGCGTGATTGCGACGGGCGTTCTCTCGCTCGTGGCGCTTCTGCCGGTGATCTACCTGGTGTTCGGCGGCCTGTCCGTCGACCTGGGCGGCTTCACCCCGATGAGCCTGTTCTGGTGCGGTGTGGTGGGCCTGCTCATCACCGCTGCAATCATCTATATCACTGAATACTACACGGCCACCGGCAAGCGCCCGGTGAACTCGATCGCCGAAGCCTCGATCACCGGTCACGGCACCAACGTGATCCAGGGCCTCGCGGTCTCGATGGAGGCGACGGCCCTTCCGGCACTCGTCATCATCGCCGGCATCATCGTCACCTATCTGCTGGCAGGCCTGTTCGGCACGGCGGTGGCCGTCACCACCATGCTGGCGCTCGCCGGCATGATCGTGGCGCTCGACGCGTTCGGACCCGTGACGGACAATGCCGGCGGCATTGCCGAAATGGCGGGCCTTCCCAAGGAAGTGCGCCACAACACCGACGCGCTGGACGCTGTGGGCAACACGACCAAGGCCGTGACCAAGGGCTATGCCATTGGCTCCGCGGGCCTGGGTGCGCTGGTGCTCTTCGCGGCCTACACGCAGGACCTCAAGACCTACTTTGCTGACGTTCCCGTGAGCTTCGATCTATCGAGCCCGTGGGTCGTCGTGGGCCTGCTGTTCGGCGGCCTGCTGCCCTACCTCTTCGGCGGCATGTCGATGACGGCGGTGGGCCGCGCGGCCCAGTCGGTCGTGGTCGAAGTGCGCCGTCAGTTCAAGGAGAAGCCCGGCATCATGCTGGGAACGGAAAAGCCTGACTACGGCCGCGCCGTGGACATGCTGACCAAGGCGGCGATCAAGGAAATGATCATTCCTTCGCTGCTGCCCGTGCTTTCGCCGATTGTCGTCTACTTCGTGATCAACGCCATTGCGGGCCAGGCCGCGGCTTTCTCTGCCGTGGGTGCCATGCTGATGGGCGTGATCGTGACCGGCCTCTTCGTCGCCATCTCGATGACGGCGGGCGGCGGTGCCTGGGACAATGCGAAGAAGTCCTTCGAGGATGGCTTCGTAGACTCGAAGGGCGTGAAGCACTTCAAGGGCTCCGAGGCGCACAAGGCATCGGTTACCGGTGATACCGTCGGCGATCCCTACAAGGATACGGCGGGCCCCGCCGTGAACCCGATGATCAAGATCACCAACATCGTGGCGCTCCTGTTGCTGGCCGTTCTCGCCAGCCACTAAGCGGCATCTTCGGCCCCGCCCGGAGCAATCCGGGCGGGGCTTTTTCATTCAACTTTCTGCAGACGTAGATCATGCTGATCGGAATTGATTGGGGCGGCACCAAGATCGAAGGTGTGGCGATGGAGCCGAACGGGCGCGAGCTGCTCCGGCTGCGCGAGGCGACGCCGCGCCATGATTATGATGGCTGCCTGAAAGCCATCCGCGCCATGGTCGATGCGCTGGAACAGAAGACGGCGCGCAGCGGCAAGGTTGGCATCGGCATTCCGGGCTCTCTCGAACCCAAGACCCGGCTCGGCAAGGGCGCCAGTTCCACCTGGATTCTAGGGAAGCCCGTGGAGGCCGACCTGCAGAAGGCGCTGGAACGCGATATCCGGGTGGAGAATGATGCGGATTGTTTCGCGGCCTCCGAAGCGGTGGATGGCGCCGGGGCCGGCCACAACGTCGTCTTCGCGGTGATTTTGGGTTCAGGCGTGGGGGCTGGCATTGCTGTCAACGGCCGCGCCCATCATGGGCCCAATAATTCAGGCGGCGAATGGGGCCACAATCCGCTGCCCTTCCCGGACATGACTGAAATTCCCGGCAAGCCCTGCTACTGCGGCCGGGTCGGCTGCATCGAGACATGGTGCTCCGGCCGCGCCTTCGAAGCTCAGTATGCGGAGCATAAAGGCGTTGAGCTGAAGGCGGCCCAGATCATGGAGTTGAAACGCGGCGGCGATCACCTCGCCAATCTTCTCTGGCGGCGCTACGTTGACCGGGTGGCGCGGGGGCTCGCCACCGTCGTCAACGCGCTGGACCCGGATGTGCTGGTGATGGGCGGCGGCATGTCCAATGTCGATGAGCTTTATGAAGATCTGCCCCCGGCCCTCGCGGCACGCACCTTCTCCACGGTGTTCCACACACCTATTTTGCGCAACAGACATGGCGACGCGAGCGGTGTTCGCGGTGCAGCCTGGCTCTGGAAGGATTGATATGTCTGTCGACGGACGATTTGAATTTGGACTCGCGCTCGTGCGCGAGGCGGGCGAGAAGGCACTCGGCTATTTCAACGCGCGCGATCAGCTCACGATCCAGAACAAGGGCCCGCAGGATCTCGCCAGCGAGGCAGACCTCAACACCGAGCTCCTCATCCGCGAACGCCTGGCCAAGGCCTATCCCGAGGATGCGTTCCTCGGCGAAGAAACCGCACCCACCACATACAGGGACGGGCAGGGAATTTGGGTCGTCGATCCGATCGACGGCACGCAGCCCTTCATTCTCGGAATGTCAAGCTGGTGCGTCTCGATCGGCTTCATGCAGGGCGGCGTCATTCAGTTCGGGATGGTCTATGCGCCGGCACGGGACGAGATGTTTGCGGGTGGCCGCAACATTGCCTCAACCCTCAACGGAAAGCCCATCCGGGTCACGTCAGCCACTTCGGTCAAGAACGGTCTGACCTATGCGGGCTATTCGCCCAAGAGCGGCCCACAGGATTTTCTGCCCGGCTTCACGCGGCTGCTCGAATCGGGCGGCATGTTCTTCCGCGATGGCTCGGGCGCGCTGGGTCTCTGCTATGTCGCGGCGGGCCGCCTGGTTGGCTTCTTCGAACCGCTCATCAAATCATGGGATGCGATGGGTGCGATTGCCGTGTGCGAAGGGGCAGGGGCCAAGGTGAGCGACTTTCTCAGCCATGACGGTCTGTTCAAGGGCAACAGTCTGATCGCGGCGACGCCTGCTGCCTATGCGGAAATCGAGAGGATCGTGAGCGGCTGAGGCGGGCGGCTACGCGGAACCGTGCCACCACTTGCCGGCAATCACCACGCCGCGCGAATTGATGCGCTGGCGGCCCTCAAGGTGCTCGCCAACAACATCCACATAGTCGTAGATCCCTTCATCGACCGAGAGGATTGTCGCGTCGCCCACGCTGCCGGGCTTCAGGCTTCCGAGCTCCGGCCGTTTCAGCGCGAAAGCTGCTGTTTCGGTCGAGGCCTTGATGACGTCGGGCAGGCTCATGCCCAGGCACAGGAACTTTGACATGGTGGTTACCTGGTCGAAGGCCGGGCCATTGATGCACAGCGCATGCACGTCAGATGAGATGGTATCCGGCTGAAAACCGTTGGCCAGCATGGCGCGCGCCGTCTTGAAGGCGAAGGAGCCCATGCCGTGGCCGATGTCGAACAAGACGCCGCGCTTTCTTGCAGCGAGCACGGCGGGCTTCACCGTGCCCTGCGCTGTTGCGGGCGAATTGGGGAAAGGGCGGAAGGCATGGGTCAGCACGTCCCCCGGCCTCAAGCGCTCGATCACCTCTTCATAGGAGGGTGGCGGATCGTCAATATGCGCCATCAGCGGAAGACCCGTTTCTTCCGCCACCTGCATGGCGATGCCGAGGGGGGCCACGCCCTGGTCTCCCGATGCATGCCGCCCCACGCGCACCTTGATGCCCACGATGACATCCCGGTTCTCATCCGCAACCTGGGCGGCGGTGACCGGGTCCATAAGGCGGATGTCCTCGCTCTCGCCCACCATCACCGTGTTGGAGAAGCCATAGATGCCGGCATGGCTCACATGCAGATAGGCGAGGATGCGAACGGCCGAGCGCTCAATCACATGGCGCCGGAAACCCATGAAATTGCCGGGGCCCGCTGAGCCCGTATCGACTGCTGTGGTGACGCCAGAGGTGCGGCAGAATTCTTCCGCATCAATGCCAAGCGAAGTACCGCCCCAGTAGACATGCGTGTGAAGATCAATCAGCCCCGGTGAAACGATACGCCCCGCCACATTGCGGATATCAGCGCCGGCAGAATCAAGGTTCTGGCCAATGGCGGCAACCTTGCCGCCGGCAAAGCCCACATCACAAACCGCATCAAGACCTTGGAACGGATCGATGACGCGGCCACCACGAAGAATCAGGTCCATGACCTGATATTGCGCGCATCACATCTTGCGGCCAAGCATCGGTCCGGTCTGGGTGCCCTTCGAGCTACGCAGAAGTGCAGAGATAATGGATGTATCTTCGCCATAAACGGGCGTGCGATCGCCGTTCACCTCGATCACGCGTCCGTCCTGCAGCCCATATTGAGCGAAGCTCTTCACCTGTCCGCCCTCGTCAAAGCGGATGGCAATCACCTGGCGGTCGGTTTCGGAGGTGAGGAAGGCCTTGCTCGTCATGGTAGAGGTTATGTAGTAATAGCTGTCGCCCTTGTACTGAACGGAGGCCGTGGTTGAGGGCGAGCCGAGTATTCCTTCAACCTCCATTTTCGTCATGCCGTTGGATATCTGGTTGAAGGCGCCAGGTTTGGCGACATAACCACGGTGATCAACTTCCGGTGAGCAGCCGGCGACAAACAGGGCGATGCCCGCTGCGGCCAAACATGTGGAGGCGAAACGTCTGTTCAAATTCAGCATAGGCCGCAATCTTGAATCCCCTCATCGGCATGAGCGTAGTAGAAACCGATCAACCCATATTCCGTTAGCCGCAATACGATGATCTTGAAACGACTTTTCCAGCGTTCTCCTGCCCCGGAACGCAGCAGTTACGAGGCAATTGTGGCTGCCGCGCGGCACCCCGCGTTCTACGCCCAATGGAATGTTCCGGACACGCTGGACGGCCGATTCGACATGATCACGCTGCACATGTTTTTGGTCCTCGACCGGCTGAAGGGCAAGGCAGAGGCCTTCCGCCAGGCGCTGGTCGACGAATTCTTCAGAGACATGGACCGCTCGTTGCGGGAGATGGGGGTGGGCGATCTGGGTGTTGGAAAAAGGGTGCGGAAGATGGCGGAAGTGCTCTATGGCCGCATCGCTGCCTATGACAAGGCCATGACGGGCCCCGATGACACGCTGATGCAGGTGATTGCGCGCAATGTCTTTGCGGATCAACCAGAGGCCATGGGCGCGGCCCATCTGGCAACCTATATGAGGGAGCAACGTGCCTACCTCGCAGGGCAGGAGGCTGACGCCATTGCCCGCGGTCACCTTCGATTCAAGGAGCTCGCCCCATGAAGCATCAAACGTCGCAGCTTGAGTTTTCCCGCCCCCTGCAGGTGGACCGGGTGCCGCGGCTGGGTTCGGTCGAAAAGCTTTCCGCCGAGCCGAAGGAACTGAAGGCTCTGGCCAAGCGCATGAAGCTTCCCGCACTCCACGCCCTTTCCGCCGAACTCAGGGCCACGCCCTGGCGCGGCGGCGGCCTGAAGGTCGAAGGCCACCTGACGGCCGATATCGAGCAGGTGTCCGTCATCAGCCTTGAAGCCTTCCGGGAGACCGTCTCCCTTCCGGTGTCGCGGTATTTTCTGCCGGCGGGGGCCGTCAACGACAATGACCAGGAGGACGACGCAGACCCCATCTCCAATGGCTGGGTCGACCTCGGCGAAGTCGTCGCCGAAATCCTGGCGCTTGATCTCGATCCCTATCCCCGGAAGCCCGGTGAGGCCTTCGAGGAGCATGTGGAGATCGAAGCGGAGCCAAAGCCGGAATCACCCTTTGCCGTATTGGCGCGCCGAAAGGGAGACTGACCTGCAGGTCACTTCGGCATCGCCTTTTTGGAATGACTTTCCCGGGGCAATCTCCTATTGCATCTGGTCACGCTTGGGCCGGTCGGCCGGGCGTGAGGGGATTTTATCGGCAACACCTTGACCACACACAAACATTTGACCATCGCACTGGATGCGATGGGTGGCGATCACGGACCCGATGTGGTGATTCCGGGTGCCGCCCTGTCGGTTCAGCGCCATCCCGAGCTCCGCTTTCTGCTGGTGGGTGACCGCGGCCGGATTGCGCCTCTCCTGGAGCGCCACACAAAGCTCAAGGACCGCTCTGAAATCGTGCATACGGATGTCTTCGTCACCATGGATGCGAAGCCCAGCCAGGCGCTCCGGCAGGGCCGCGGCAAAAGCAGCATGTGGATGGCAATCGATGCCGTGCGAACCGGCCGCGCCGACGCCGCGGTGTCGGCCGGCAATACTGGCGCACTCATGGCCATGGCACGCTTCATTTTGAAGACGCTGCCCGGCATCTCGCGCCCCGCCATCGCCGCCTTGTGGCCAACACTTCGCAGCGAAAGCGTGGTGCTTGACGTTGGCGCCACGATTGGCGCCGATGCCGCACAGCTCGTTGAATTCGCCGTCATGGGAGAAGCCATGGCGCGCTGTCTTCTGGGGCTCGAAAAACCAACTGTCGGTTTGCTCAATGTTGGTGTCGAAGAAATCAAAGGTGCCGAGCAGGTCAAGGAAGCGGGCCGCATCCTGCGCGGCTCCAAGCTGCCGATGGAATATGCGGGCTTCGTCGAAGGCGATGACATCGGCAAGGGCACGGTTGACGTGGTGGTGACCGAAGGCTTCACCGGCAACATTGCGCTGAAGACGGCGGAAGGAACCGCGAAGCAGCTGTCGAGCTATCTCCGCCTGTGCCTATCCCGCACGTTGATGTCCAAACTGGGCGCGGTTTTCGCTGCTGGCGCGTTCGAGGCACTGCGTGACAGGATGGACCCGCGCAAACACAATGGCGGCGTGTTCCTGGGGCTCAATGGCGTGGTTGTGAAAAGCCATGGCGGCACGGATGCGCTGGGTTATGCCACCGCGATCGACATCACCCTCGAAATTCTGCGCAATGATCTGGTGAGCAAGATCAAGGCTGATGTCGAGATCATGACCGGGCTTCTCAAGCAGCCGGACATCATGCAGGACAAGCAATCGGAACCTAGCCTATGAGTGACAAGTCAACGGGCGTTATCCGGTCCGTCATCGCCGGATGCGGGTCGGCACTTCCGCAACGCATCATGACCAATGCCGACATCAGCAAGATTGTCGATACCACGGATGAATGGATCGTCGAGCGCACCGGCATCAAGGCGCGTCACATCGCCGATGACAGCGAGACAACGCGCACGCTGGGCGTCGATGCCGCCCGCAAAGCGCTGGCCCATGCAGGCCTCGAGGCTGGCGATGTCGATCTCATCATCGTTGCCACGTCCACTCCCGACCAGACCTTTCCTGCAACCGCAACTTTGATCCAAGCCGATCTCGGCATCACCCGCGGTGCCGCCTTTGATGTCCAAGCCGTGTGCTCAGGCTTCGTCTATGCGCTGACCGTGGCGGATGCGATGATGAAGACAGGCCAGGCAAGTTGCGTGCTGGTCATTGGCTCTGAAACCTTTTCCCGTATCCTGGACTGGACGGACCGCACCACCTGCGTGCTGTTCGGCGATGGGGCAGGGGCCGTGGTGCTGAAGGCGGAAACCCACCCTGATTCGCAGCAGAGCCCCGGCATCCTCGTGACGCGAATCCACTCCGATGGGCGCTTTCACGATAAGCTCTATGTCGATGGCGGACCCTCGACCACCAAAACCGTAGGCCATTTGCGCATGGAAGGCCGTGAGGTGTTCAAGCATGCCGTGACCAACATTTCCGGCGTGATGGATGAAGTGATGAAAGAGGCACATGTCGCGCCAGCCGACGTGAACTGGTTCGTGCCGCACCAGGCCAACCGCCGCATTCTGGAAGGCACGGTCCGGAAACTCGGCATCCGCGAGGAGAGCATCGTCATGACGCTGGACCGCCATGGGAACACCTCGGCGGCGTCAATTCCGCTGGCCTTCGACGTGGCTGTGAAGGACGGACGTATCGCCAAGGGCGATCTGGTGCTGTTCGAGGCGATGGGCGGCGGCTTCACCTGGGGCGCGGTCCTCGCGCGCTATTGAAGCTTCTGCTGTAACCCCTTGAGTTACCCGATATTTCCTGTTGACCATCGGCTGGCTCCACCGTAGTTTCATAATCGTTGCAGGGGGCTTCCGTATGGCTGGCAAGACGCTGACCCGCGCCGATCTCAGTGAGGCTGTCCACCGGCAGATTGGTCTGTCGCGCAGCGAATCGGCCGATCTCGTAAAGAGCATGCTCGACATGATGTCCGATCACCTGGTTGAGGGTGAGACGGTCAAGCTCTCGTCATTCGGGACATTCATGGTGAGAAGCAAGAATGGCCGCGTGGGCCGCAACCCGAAGACGGGTGAGGAAGTGCCGATCACACCGCGCCGTGTGCTGGTGTTCCGCCCGAGCCAGGTGATGAAGAACGTCATCAATGGCCTGGAGCGCGGGTCCGACGAGGACTGACGTGGCGTGATCGCCGCATCCGGAGGAGGGGTGCAGCATGGTCGAAAAATCCCCTGACGCCTTTCGCACCATCAGCGAGGCCGCCGAAGAACTGGATGTGCCGCAACACGTGCTGCGCTTCTGGGAGACTCGCTTTTCCCAGATAAAGCCGATGAAGCGCGCGGGTGGCCGCCGCTATTACCGCCCCGCTGATGTGGAGTTGCTGAATGGCATCCGCAGTCTTCTCTACAAGGAAGGCTACACCATTCGCGGCGTGCAGAAGATCCTGAAAGAGGATGGCGCGGCCTATGTGGCAGGCGTGGGCCGTGGCGAGGTTGAGCCCCGCAAGCGCGAAGGTGAAATGGCCTCCGCGCCACCCCCCGGAATGGCCAAGGCCGCACCGCGTGTGGGCAAGGCGGGCCCTGGCGAAACGCCTGCCACGCCTCAGGCGCCGGCCTCCTCGGCACAACCGCTGCTGCCGCTTGGCGAAGTGAAAGTGGTGGTGAACCGCCTCTCCGAAAACCACGCAGACATGCTGCGTTCGGCGCTTCGTGACTTAGGCGATGCCAGGCGCATCCTCGATCCTGGCGCGCCGCGCTAAGGGGCGCTGAATTGCTCTTCCGCTTGTGGGAGAACAGTGCTAGAGCCTGCCACCGTGTCGGAGCGTAGCGCAGCCCGGTAGCGCACTATTCTGGGGGGATAGGGGTCGCTGGTTCGAATCCAGTCGCTCCGACCATTGAATTCAGGGGCCTGAGAGCAATCTCGGGCCCCGTTTTCTTAAGGGCCCTTCAATTCCCCGTCAGGGCGAGCACGAGAAGGCCTACGGCCCGTGTCAGTGGTTCGGCGGCAAGGGGAATGGTGAGAAGCAGCACAAGCGCCATGGCGGCGGCGATGACGGCATAGCCCACCGCATATCCGCCATCCTCATGGTCCGGAAGCCGGGTTGGCCCAGTCATCGCGATACTCTGTGCAAGTTCATGAAAACGGTTGTAGCGATAATTCCTCTGCAGGGCGGAAACAGGCAGGCAGCAATTTCTCGCTTTCCGGCAAGACTTCATTCACCCTCACCTGGGGGCAAGACAGCTGTTGAAAACCTTTGCGATTTTCTGCTAAAATTGGTGGCATCTGCTTACCATGACGCGAATCTGGCGCATGGAGGCCCAAGATTCCACGTGCTTTCGAGTGTTTAGCTAGGTAAAACTACCGAAAACCTGCAGAAGGACGCGTACAGCATGACAAGCGGAGTTGATCCACGTCTGGTCAGTTTTCTGCAAGGCGTGTTCGGTTTCACCGATACCCTGCGCGACATTGGCATGGATGGAGGGGTTTCAGTAACCCTCAACCGGGCCAGCGGACTGAAGCTCTTGCAATTGGTTGCAGGCGCGCGGGACGCGGGTGCTGAAGAGCGCTCCCAGAGCAATCGCCCCTGGAAAGATGGGCTGAACAGCCTGAGCATCGCAGGGCTCGTCTTCGAATGGCCGAAGCCGCCGGGCAGTGCGTCCCATCCGCTTCCCGCCAATGACAACAGCGGCGGCCACCTGCTGCGCTATGGCTTCGAGGAAGAAGCGCCTGCGCTGAAGTGAGAAAGCGCCAGGACGTAAACCGGCATTCCTCACCCTCGTCACTTTCTGCTGCGAAAAGCCTGAGCGTGCGGGCGCGGCAGGGGTCCGGGGAACAGAGGTATTTGTGGCCACACCCATTCTGAAAGTGCCCAGCCATGTGCTGGGCCGCACCGTGCTATTGGTTGAAGACGAATTGCTCGTCGCCTGGGACCTGGAACAGACACTGACGGCGGCTGGCATGCTGGTGCCGGCGTCTTCGGTGGCGAGCGCGCTGGACCTGATCAAATCCACCACACCGGATGCGGCGATCCTGGACCTCAACCTCCGTGGTGAACTGGTGACACCGGTTGCCCGCCGCCTGCGCGAGTTGGGCGTGCCTTTCGTGCTTTCGACCGCCTATAACCACCTGCGCAGCGAAGGCGAAGATGCCTTCCAGGGTGTTGAAAATCTTGGGAAGCCTCTGGCTTCAGGGCGCTGCCTGGAGGTTCTGGGCGAGATGCTGGCCTGAGTTGCAAGTCGAACTGGCGATCAGTCCGGCTTCAGCATCCAGCGGATGATGGCCATGACCACGGGAAGCCACAGAATTCCGGCGACGGCATAGAAGCCGAGTTCGATCGCCATGCCGCGCCCCACGGCAAGTTCTCCGCCCACCGCCATCATGACGAGTGCATAGACGATCATGAAAATGACGACGGCGGCCGTGCCAACGGCCTTACGGGTACGGATGGTCATGCCCGCTGGATAGGGTCTGACCCGGTGTGACGCAAGGTCCCGCCGCTGCGGCGCTTCATCACTTGAACCGGCAGGCCGGGGCACCGTAATGCGCCTGTCATGACAGCTCACTCCCTCAACGCCCGCCAAGCCGCCGCTCTGCCCTATGTGAGGGCGTGGCTCCTCGGCGTGGCGGCGCTCATCTTCTGCATGGTTATCGTGGGGGGTGCGACCCGCCTCACGGACAGCGGCCTCTCGATCACCGAATGGAAGCCGCTTCTTGGCGCCATTCCGCCACTGAGCGAGGCTCACTGGCTTGAGGCCTTCCAGAAATATCAGCAGATCCCTGAATATCAGCTCCTCAACAAGGGAATGTCGCTCAGCGATTTCAAATTCATCTATTGGTGGGAATGGTCGCACCGGTTTCTGGGGCGCGTGATCGGCCTCGCCTTCTTCCTGCCCTTTGCCTATTTCGCCGTGACTGGCGCGCTGAGCCGGAAAACCGCCGTGCAGTGCGGTGTGCTGTTCGTGCTGGGCGGCCTTCAGGGGGCGCTTGGCTGGTACATGGTGGCCTCAGGCCTGGTCGACCGTGTCGACGTGAGCCAGTACCGCCTGGCGGCCCATCTTTCGCTGGCCACCTTCATCTACGGCGCGATTCTGTGGGTTGCCTTCGGTCTCGGCCGCAGCCGCCACGCTCCGCAGGGCGCCAGGGAGTGGTGTGCTCTGCTGATCACCACACTGGTGCTTCTGCAGATCGCCGCGGGTGGATTCGTCGCCGGTCTCGATGCAGGCTTTGGCTACAACACGTGGCCAGGGATTGATGGCGCACTGGTTCCAACTGGCCTGTTCACGGCTACGCCCTGGTGGCGAAACATGTTCGAGAATGCGCTGACGGTGCAGTTCAACCACCGCATGCTCGCTTACCTGATTGCCGTTGTGGCCGTAGCTCAAGCCTACGTGGTGCGGACACCCGCAAGCCGCATGCTGGTTGCCGCCGTGCTGCTGCAGATCGTCCTCGGAATCTGGACGCTTTTGACGGTCGTGCCGCTGTGGCTGGGCCTGGCTCACCAGGGCGGTGCACTGCTCGTTTTCGCCGCCGCAATCTGGAATCTACACCGGACACTCAGCCCGGTGGAAAGGCGCTGACCCTCTCCCACCGCGCAGCCAGGGGAGAGGGTCAGCTTCATTTCCTGTTTCCGGCGGGCGGTCAGTCCGCCCTCAAGAGATCGCCTGATCCAGATCGGCGATAATGTCTTGCACATCCTCGAGCCCGATCGACAGGCGGACCACGTCCGGCGTGGCGCCGGCGAGTTTCAGCTGGTCAGCGGTCAGCTGGCTGTGGGTGGTTGAGGCAGGGTGGATGATGAGCGAACGCGTATCTCCGATATTGGCGAGATGCGACAGCATCTTGACGGATGACACGGCCTTGACGCCTGCGTCATAACCACCCTTGAGACCGAAGGTGAAGACCGCGCCTGCACCATTGGGGCAGTATCTCTCCGCGAGTGCATGATACTTGTCATCCGGGAGGCCCGCATAGTTCACCCAGGAAACATTGGGGTGCGTGGACAGCCACTCGGCTACTTTCAGCGCATTGTCGCAATGGCGCTGCATGCGGAGCCCCAGCGTTTCCATTCCAGTCAGAATGAGGAAAGCATTGAGCGGGGCAATGGAGGGGCCAAGGTCACGAAGGCCCAGCACGCGCGCGGCGATGGCGAAGGCGATATTGCCGAAGGTCTCATGCAGCTTGAGGCCATGATAGGACTCGTTGGGCTCCGACAGCAGCGGATAGCGGCCGGACTTCGACCAGTCGAAATTGCCGCCGTCGACAATCACGCCACCCATGGAATTGCCATGCCCGCCCATGAATTTGGTAAGCGAGTGGATGACGATGTTGGCGCCATATTCGAGGGGCCTGCAGAGATAGGGCGTCGCCAGCGTGTTGTCGACAATCAGTGGAATTCCGGCGCGCTGTGCGATCTTGGCTATGGCGGCAATATCGGTGACGCGGCCGCCCGGGTTCGAGATCGATTCGATGAAAATCGCCTTGGTCTTGGGTGAGATCGCCGCTTCGAAGCTCGACAGATCATCGCCGTCTGCCCACACCACGTGCCAGCCGAAGGATTTGAAGGAATGGCTGAACTGGTTGATCGAACCGCCGTAAAGCTGGCGGGCCGCCACGAACTCATCACCTGGCTGCATGATGGTGTGGAAGGCGAGGAGCTGTGCCGCATGGCCGGAGGCCACGGCAAGGGATGCCGTGCCACCTTCAAGTGCGGTCACCTTGCCTTCGAGTGCCCCCTGGGTGGGGTTCATGATGCGCGTATAGATGTTGCCAAACGCCCTCAGCGCAAACAGGTCAGAGGCATGCTGCACGTCGTTGAAGACGTAAGCCGTGGTCTGGTAGATCGGCGTGATGCGGGCGCCCGTTGCCGGGTCCGGTGCGGTGCCGGCATGCAGCGCCAGCGTGTCGAACCCTGGTTTTCTCTCAGCCATTGTCGTCTCCCATGATGAATGCGGAGCGGGACACTATCGCGCTCCGGCGGAAACCACAATCGACTGCCATGCATCGACTGGAAGCGGGCCCTCAATAGGGCAGCATGCGCTTCAGGATATTGTCCTTGTCGTAGAACTGGTGCTTGAGGGCGGCGAGTACGTGAATACCAATCAGCACCATGGCGAGATTGCTGCCCAGTTCATGCATCTCCTTGAATATCTCACCGGTAAAGGGGGGCTGCGGCAGGGGAAATGCGCCGAAAATCTGGATTCCTGCCATCGCCGGAACCTCTTCCGAAAAGCCGCCGAACGTGAACCAGCCAGTAAGCGGAATGCCAATGAGCAATAAATAGAAAAGGCCATGAACAGCCTTGGAAGCCACAACCTCATAGTGCTTCATGGTGGCGGGATAGGCGGGGGCCGTGTGGGTCACCCGCCACAGAATTCGCAGCAGGGTGAGCGCCAGGATGGTGATGCCGATCGAGGCATGAATCGAAGGTTCGAAGGTGGCATTGGCGGCATCGCCAGACTTTGCCATGTGCTCTCCATCCTTCATCAGGTCCTCGCCCCAGAAGACCATGAAGATCATGAGTACCGCCGTCACCCAGTGGATGATCATGGCGACGGCATCATAGCTGCTGCGTTTGGTCTCGCCCATCGAATGGACTCCTTCCTGCCGTATGCCTACTCGATCAGTAACCCTTGCGGACCCCGAGCCCCAGGCTCTGCATCTTGCCGCTTTCGTGGAGGCTCTGCCGGCGCGAGGAAATGATTCCGGAATCACCTCCCACCCACGCCCATTCGCCCGAGAGCTTGCCATATTCCATCTTCGGGCAGCGGTTCATCACCACCTGAAGGCCCTGAGCCTCAGCCTTTGCGGCTGCCTCGTCATTCCTGACGGATAGCTGCATCCAGATCACCTTCGGCATTGGCGTCATCGCCAGCGCCTCGTCGGTGATCGGCCCTGCGGCTTCTGAGTTGCGGAAGATGTCCACCATGTCCACCGGTTTAGGAATGTCCTTGAGGGCGGCATAAACCCTTTGGCCGAGGATATCCTGCCCGGCGAGGCCCGGGTTGACCGGGATCAATTCATAGCCCTTATCGAGCAAATATTTCATGACGAAGTAGGACGGCCGCACCGGGTTATTGGATGCGCCGACCAGGGCAATCGTCTTTACCGATTGCAGAATGCCCCGAATGTAATCCGGCGAATAAGAATCGTGGTTCATGGCAAGATGACGCGGCCTTCTGCGGACAGAGGAAAGAATGGGTTGAAGGCCACTTCCCACAAATGGCTGTCGGGATCGGCGAAATAGCCGGAGTATCCACCCCAGAAGACTTTCTCCGGCGGTTTGACCAGGCTTGCGCCGCAGGCAATGGCATGAGCGATGATCGCATCGACATCGGCTTCGCTCGCGGCATTCCAGGCGAGACTCACACCGCGGAATGAAGGTGCTGCATGAGCGGGGAGATGCGCATCTTCCGCCAGAGCGTCATGCCCGAAAATTCCGAGCACCACGCCATTGGCGTCGAAGAAGGCAACGCTGTCATTCCCGGCGGAGGATGCGCTGAATCCCAGCCGTTGATAGAAGGCGCGGGAGGCGGGCACGTCCTTGACGCCGAGTGTGATGAGCGTGATGCGCGGCCTCACGTTTCGTCACTCCACTGCGGAGGGCGCCTGCCGATAAAGGCGGAAATCCCTTCCTCGGCATCGCGGGTGAGGAGGTTCTCGGCCATTACCTGGGCCGTATAGGCGTAGGCGTCTTCCAGCGGCAGCTCGCGCTGGCGGTAGAATGCCTGCTTCCCGATCCGGATCGTTACCATGGATTTGGATGCGATCTTCGTAGCAAGCTCCGTCACTGTCTGGGAAAGTGCACTGGCGGGCACGACGCGGTTGACGAGGCCCATGCGCAGCGCTTCCGCAGCGTCGAATACGTCACCCGTCAGCAGCATTTCCATGGCGTGCTTCTGCGCCACATTGCGGGACAGCGGCACCATAGGCGTGGAGCAGAACAAACCAATATTGACGCCAGGCGTGCAAAATCGCGCCGTCTCTGCTGCAATTGCAAGATCACAGCTTGCCACCAGCTGGCAGCCCGCGGCGCTGGCGAGCCCCGCGACTTCGGCAATCACCGGCTTCGGGTTCTGCACGACAGCCAGCATAAGTTCCGTGCAGGATTGAAAGAGTGCGGCGAAGTACGCCGCGCCCTTGTCAGCGTCGCCACGGTGAGCTGTGATTTCCTTTAGATTGTGGCCGGAGGAGAAGGCAGGACCCTTCGCGGCAATCACAATGACGCGAACGCAGGCATCCTGCGCTCCTGCTTTGAGCGCGGCGGTCAGCTTCGCCATCATTGTTTCGGAGAGGCTGTTCCGCGTATCCTCGTCGTCAAGCGTGAGGCGGAGGATGCCCGCCTCACAGGAGGAAAGCACGTGGCCGTTCATTCTTCCTCGATGTCGAGCTGCTTGAATTTAGGGCCGTAGACCGCATCATTCATCAAGTCCTGGATGACTTTCTTGTTGTTGTCTGAAGGGATCAGCGCCTTCAGTGCCTTCACCATCTTGTCCTTCATGTCCTGGGCGAGCTCGGTGTCCTCATCGACTTCCTTGATCTGCTCCTGCAGGTCGGCCGTCTGGTCATCGGTGATCGAGCTATAGGTGAGGCCCAGCGTAGTCACGGCAAGGTTCCAGTCCGTGACATTGGCAAAGCCCGCGGCCTTGACGTCTGCCTCGAACTTCTTGCCGTCGTCCGTGGCGTCCACGAAGTCCTGAAGATTCTCATATTGATCGAGGTCGGTATCCGCGTATTTGACCTTGGCGTCGATGTAGCTGTCGAGCGCACGCTTGGCGATATCGGGCGTCAGTTCCATCGTCTCGATTGTGGGAATCTCGCCCAGGCTCAGTTCCTCATTGTCCGGCGTGTCGCCGTCATCTTCGCCTGCGCCGGCCCCCGTATCGGGTTGGACGGGCGCGGGGGTGGCTTGGTCTGCCGCGCCGCCATCCATCCCGGTCGTTGCCGGTGGCGTTGCAGGGGCCTCAGTTGCAGGCGCCGCTGGTGTGGCCGGGGCGGGGGCCGCTGTGCCGGGTGTGGCCGGGTCGCTGGGAATGGTCAGCGGTGTGGCCGCCTGCGCCAGGAACAGGCGCGACCCCGTCTCCGCCACTGACGAAAATGCGGGAACGGAGCCCGTAAGGGCGGCCGCCACGAGTGTCACGAAGATACGAGCTGTCATCTCTGCTTCCCTGATCACTGGACTCTAGGCCATGGCAGGCTCAGGGGAAAGGACGATTTCGTTGCGAAGGTCCTGAGTGAGGTATTATGGTACCGCACACGTTTTGTGGCTGTTCTGTAGGGGTTTTTGTTGACATCCAGACATCTGGCACGTAATGAGCCCGGCATTGAGCGGGGTGCGGGCTTGATCGTTGCGCGCCCTTTATCTTTGACCCCGTAACACCAGAGACAATCGGATGACAACCTATTCGGCGAAAGCCAAGGACATCGTGAAGGACTGGGTGCTGATTGACGCCGAAGGCCTCGTCGTCGGGCGCGTTGCCGCTATCATCGCCAACCGTCTGCGCGGCAAGCATAAGCCAACCTTCACTCCCCATATGGATTGCGGCGACCATGTTGTCGTGATCAATGCCGAGAAGATTCACTTCACCGGCAAGAAGAAAGAGCAGAAGAGCTACTTCCACCACACGGGCTATCCGGGTGGCATCAAGGAGCGCAATGCCGGCAAGATCCTTGAAGGCAAGTTCCCCGAGCGCGTGCTCGAACTCGCCGTCAAGCGCATGATGCCGGGCGGCCCCCTGAAGCGCCAGCAGATGACGCATCTCAAGATCTATTCCGGTTCCACGCATCCGCATGATGCTCAGAACCCGGCGCCGCTGGACATCAAGGCAATGAACCCCAAGAATGCGGTGAGAGGCTGATCATGGCTGAACGTAAATCCCTCGCAGACCTCGGCCAGGCCATGGGGCTCGCTGCTGCTCCGGGCAGCACGGCCCCGGCCGCACCTGCCAAGCCGAAGATCGATGCCCTCGGCCGTGCTTACGCCACGGGCCGCCGCAAGAACGCCACCTCGCGTGTGTGGATCAAGCGCGGCAAAGGCCAGATCACGGTCAACGGCAAGCCGATCGAGACCTATTTCGCCCGTTCGGTTCTGCGCATGCTCGTGCAGCAGCCGCTGGTGACCGCCAACCGCGCCACCGAGTTCGACATCATCTGCACCGTGTCCGGTGGTGGCCTCTCGGGCCAGGCCGGTGCGGTTCGCCATGGTCTTGCCCGCGCGCTCACCTATTTCGAGCCCGAGCTTCGGGGCGCCCTCAAGAAGGCCGGCTTCCTCACGCGTGACCCCCGCATGGTCGAGCGCAAGAAGTACGGCCACCCGAAGGCCCGCCGCAGCTTCCAGTTCTCGAAGCGCTAAGTACCGGCAGAATTCATTCTGCTTTTTTGAAGGGCTGCAGCGATGCAGCCCTTTTTTTATTGGGCTTTGAGCGTATCGAGATAGGCGATGATCGCCGTCACCTGGTCCGGGTCGAAGGCGAATTCGGGCATGTTGTTGTGGCCGGTGACGATCCCCTCGGCGAGGGCTTCCTCCAGCGCATCGGGATCGTATTTCTTGACGACGTCCCGGAAGGGCGGCGCCTTGGGCTCGGGCGAGAGGCTGGTGGCATCGATCGCATGGCAGCGCGCGCAATTGGCGCGGAGCAGCTCGATTCCCTGGGAGACGGCATCATCAGCCGTCTTGGCCTGGCCGTTGCCGAGGCTCAGCACGAAATCCGTGAGGGCGGTGGCCTGAGGCTCCGTCACGTCCCAGTCCGGCATCAGCGGGTGGCGGACGGCGAGGCCCTCCATGAAGCTGTCGATCAGTTCCTCGCGGTCATAATCCTTGGCGACGTCCCGGAAGGGGGGCGCATCGGTCAACGGGCTTTCGCCCGCGGCTTCAAGATTGTGGCAGCGCGCGCAGTTGATGGTGGCCAGACGCTTGCCTTCGGCAATGCTGGCGGCCAGATCATCCGCAGCAGCGGCGGGAAGGGCGGTGAGGAGGAGGAGGGCCAGGGCGGTGATGATTCGCATGGATCCGAGCTTAGCGACTTCTCCGCGAACTGCCTTGACCATGGTCAAACCATTACTCCGCCTTGACGCGCACATAGGAGCCGGGGGCGTCTTCGATGATCGCGAGCCTGCCGCTGCCAGGCACGGGGGCCTTCACCTTGGGGCCGGACTTGTCCGACATCCAGCGGGCCCAATCCGGCCACCAGGAGCCCTGATGCTCGGTGGCGGTCTCGAGCCAGGCCTCGAGCGTGGGTGCACCTTTCTCATTGGTCCAGTACTGATATTTGTTGGCCTCGGGCGGGTTGACGACGCCTGCGATGTGGCCAGACCCTGACACCACGAGCCGGGTGGGGCCGCCGAAATAGCGCCCGACCCGGAAGACCGAGGCCAGGGGCGCGATGTGATCTTCCCGCGCGGCCAGATTGTAGACCGGCATCTTCACCTTCTTCAGATCGATCCGGACATTGTCCAGCACCATCTTGCCCTGGGCCAGCTTGTTGGCCATGTAGCATTCGCGCAGGTAGAAGGAATGCACACCGGCCGGCATGCGGGTGGAATCGGCGTTCCAGTAGAGCAGGTCAAACGGCATCGGCTCCTTGCCGAGCATGTAGTTGTTGACGACGTAGGACCAGATCAGATCATTGGAGCGCAGCAGGTTGAAGGCATCCGCCATGCGGGTGCCGGGAAGATAGCCCTTGTCCTTCATGCGGCCTTCGATCCACTTCACCTGCTCTTCGTCCACATAGACGAGCAGGTCTCCCGCCTTTTCGAAATCGACCTGGGTGGTGAAAAAGGTGGCGGCATTGACGCGCTTATCATTTTGCGCCGCCATCCAGCCGAGCGAGGCGGCGGTGAGCGTTCCGCCGATGCAGTAGCCGATGACATTGACCTTCTCCGCCCCCGTGGCATCGAGTGCGGCCTGTACCGCCTCAAGGAAGCCTTCGCGCATATAGTCCGAGAAGCTTTTCCGCGCCTGGGCCTCATCCGCATTGACCCAGGAGACGATGAAGACGGTGAGCCCCTGGTCCACCGCCCATTTGACGAAGCTCTTCTTGGCGTTGAGATCGAGGATGTAGAACTTGTTGATCCAGGGCGGAAAGATCACCAGCGGATAGGCGTAGGTCTCGGCTTGGGTGGGGGCATATTGGATGAGCTCGAAGGTCTCGTTCCGGAAGACGACCTTGCCCGGTGTCATCGCAATGTTGCGGCCGATTTCGAAGGCCGTCATGTCCGTCTGCTTGATGCGGAGGCGGCCGTCCGGCGTCTGCATGTCTTCCTGCAGGTGCTTCAGGCCCTCGATCAGATTGGCGCCATTGCTGGCCAAGGTGGTGCGCAGCACTTCCGGATTGGTGACGGCGAAATTGGTGGGCGAGACGGCGTTGGCTATCTGCTCCACATAGAAGCGCGCCTTGCGCTTGGTATGCTCGTCCACCCCATCGGCGTTCTTCACCATCTCCTGCGCCCAGTTGGCGGAGATCAAGTAGAACTGCTTGAGGAAATCGAAGATCGAGTTTTCCTGCCAGTCCTTGTCCCGGAAGCGCTTGTCGTTGCGGGCGGGCTCGGCCACGGGTGCCGTTTGCTGGCCCAGCACCTTTGCCCAGGCATTCTGCCAGAGCTGCCCATAGGAATTCCACAGCTGCATCTGGGCATCCATCAGCTTCTGCGGATCATTGGCATAGGCCTGCGCCACGGCCCCCAGCGTCTTTGACACCTGCTCCACGGGGGTGAGCTGGGTTTCGGCCTCCTGCAGTGCGGGCTGCGGCCGCTCCGCCACCATGCGGGCGATTGCCGCCGCCTGCTCGAACACCTTCGCCATGTTCTGCGCAAACTGCACAGGGTCAGCGAGGGTATATTGGGATGGAACCTGCGGCTTCTCTGACATGGCCTGCTCAATGAAGGGCGAATATGGCGGAACTGTAAAGCGCGCTGGCGGAAAGGCAAATTGGTAATGCGGAGGGGGAGGGGGTCATGATGCTGCAATGCCGTAGAGATTTGTGCACATGCGTTCTCCTTTGTGAGGGTGGCCATTTGCCCCTCGCGGATGAATGGGAGGCGCGGGCGCTGCCCGGCGCGGTGTGCTGATCCGGTGAAGGACCAGCGGTAGGAGCGCTGGGCAGCGCCCGCGATCCGGCAGGTTTTTAGGCTTTGGGGAGGAAGCTTACCCGGCAGTCCCTCGGACGGCCCGGCGTGCCTCTCGGCGCGGAGGTCTTAATGCCTCCGGGTCCCTCCTTCAGCCCCCGGGAGTGTGGCACACGTTACGCCCCACCCGCAGGCCTGCCCTCCACCCCGCCCGAGCTCACCGTCATGAGCAGGACCCCGATTGGGGGGAGTGGGAGGTGGTTAGCATAGGGTAGGAATAAAGTCAAGTAAAATTTCTGGTGTCTTCCCTTCTCCCGTCGGCGCAGCCGATGGGAGAAGGTGGCGCGCAGCGACGGATGAGGGCTGCTTTCGGCATCGGGACTCGTGGAGAGAGGCCCTCATCCGCCCTTCGGGCACCTTCTCCCATTGCGTTCCGCAACGGGAGAAGGGAATGGCCTAGTCGAAGTTTTTACAACTAACAGCCCCTTGACGAAGGGGGTACGCCAACACAATCATACTTCAATCATAGCCTGTCGATGCGAAAGTCAGATTTGCCGGCATGAATTTCAAGTTGACGGGAGTGGGCCTTGAAAGGTGTCTTTCAGACGAAGGTGACCCCCGGTTACGACGACCTTCCTGAGAGCCGATACCACTTCCCTCGAATGTACTTGAACCAAGTCCAAAAGACTGTGGGTGACTGGATTGTTTATTATGAACCCAGGCGCTCAACAGCGGATGTTTTGAGCCGCGGTGGGAGACTGTCTTACTTTGCGGTCGCAAGGGTAACCAATGTGCAGGTTGATCCGCTGCGGTCCGACCACTTCTATGCCTATGTGGATAGCTATCTGCCGTTCGATAGAGCGGTTCCCTTTCGCGAGGGGCCGATGTTCTACGAAACCGCAATGAAGGGGTTGGACGGACGCACAAATGCCGGGTCAGCACAACGGGCCGTCCGGAATATGCCTGACGAAGAATTCAATCTAATACTGAGAGCCGGATTTGCTGCCGAACTGCCCATAGTGACTCCTGGTGCAGAGGTGGGGAGTGGATTTTCCGAACCTCCAGTGTCCCAAGCGCGTCCTATCGTCGAATTGACGGTCATGAGGCCTTTCCGCGATGCCATCTTCGCGAGGCAGATTCAGGAAGCTTATGACAAGCGTTGCGCGATGACGGGCCTACGCATCATCAACGGTGGAGGAAGAGCCGAAGCACAAGCGGCCCACATCAGGCCTGTCGCCAAGGATGGGCCGGACTCACCGAGAAACGGTGTCGCATTATCGTCCACAGTGCACTGGATGTTCGATCGTGGGCTGCTCTCGATCGATGACGACTTCAAGATTCTTAAGGCAAAGGGTGCGGTGCCGGACGAAGTTGCTCGTTTGCTTCATCCTTCCGGCCACCTGCTCGTGCCCGAGGACTTTCGGTTACGGCCTCACCCTCAGTTTTTGAAGTTTCACAGAGAGAACATCTTCAAGGGCTGAAAACACTCACACTCAATAGTAAATGGGAGAAGGTGGCGCGCGATGAGGGCCGTTTCCGGCATCGGGACTCGTGGAGAGAGGCCCTCATCCGCCCTTCGGGCACCTTCTCCCATTGCTTTGCAACGGGAGAAGGGAATGGCCAATGGCGTCAACTCCTTTTCCCCCTCGTCCCCACGCATGTGGGGGAGAGGGTTGGGGTGAGGGACTTGTAGTGACACTCCCTTCTCACCTTGCGCGGACTTGATCCGCGCATCCTTTCTGGTGACGGGAAAAGGGCCCCCGGGTCAAGCCCGGGGGAGGTGAGACTTCGGGATGTTGGCAGCGGTATGTGCGACGTGGCCCCCCACCCCTGCCCCTCCCGCTTGTGGGGAGGGGCAGGGGTGGGGGTGCCAGGGGTTCGGATTCGGCTTTGGGGGAGGTGCTCCCGCCTTCCTTGCCATCCCGCCCGTCTGCCGCCATAAGACGCGGCAGTTGAGGGAGATGGGTTCGGGACCATGACACAGGCGTTGCGGCTGGGGATTGCGGGGCTGGGGACTGTGGGCGGCGGGGTGCTGGACATTCTTGCCCGCCATGGGAGCCTGGTTGCGGCGCGGGCCGGGCGGCCTGTTGAGGTGGTGGCGGTTTCGGCGCGGAACAGGGCCAGGGACCGGGGGCATGATCTCTCGAAGATCGCCTGGCATGATGATCCCGCCGCGCTGGCGGTGGACCCCGGCGTCGATGTGTTCGTGGAGCTGATCGGCGGCGAGGGAAACCCGGCCAAGGGGGCCGTTGAGGCGGCGCTCAGGGCGGGGAAGCATGTGATTACCGCCAATAAGGCGCTGCTGGCGCATCATGGCCCGGCGCTGGCGCGGCTGGCGGAAGACAAGGGCGTTGCCCTCAATTTCGAGGCCTCCGTCGCGGGCGGCATTCCCATCGTCAAGACGATTCGCGAGGGGCTGGCGGGAAACCGCGTCGGCAAGCTGTTCGGCATCATGAACGGCACCTGCAATTACATCCTCACCAAGATGGCCAATGAAGGCCGGAGCTTCGGCGATGTGCTGAAAGAAGCGCAAGGCCTGGGCTATGCGGAGGCGGACCCCACCTTTGACGTGGGGGGCTTCGATACGGCGCATAAGCTTGCCGTGCTCACCTCGCTCGCCTTCGGCGTGGAGGCGAACCTCAAGGCGATCGACATCGAGGGGATCGAGCAGATCACGCTGGAGGACATCGCCCAGGCCAGTGACATGGGCTACAAGATCAAGCTGCTCGGTGTTGCCATATCCTCCGAACAGGGGATCGAGCAGCGCGTGCACCCCACACTCATCCCCAAGGGTTCGCCCGCGGCGGATACGGATGGGGTGTTCAACGCGGTGGTGGTGAAGGGCGATTTCGTGGGCGACCTGATGCTGGAGGGCCGGGGTGCTGGCGCGCACCCGACGGCCTCCGCGGTGCTCTCCGATGTGGTTGATATTGCGCGCGGCAATTTCCGGCCGGCTTTCGGCATTCCGGCGCGTGACCTCAGGCCTTACACGCCCGCACCGCCCAAGGCGCATGAGGGCGGATTCTATGTGGCGCTGACGCTGCATGACAAGCCCGGTGCCGTGGCCGCCGTGGCGAAGATCCTGGCGGATGAGAAGATCTCGCTTGAAAGCATTTTCCAGCGCGGCAAGGCGGGGAAGGACGAGGCGCGGGCCACCGCACCCTTCATCCTCATCACCCATGATACGGTGGAAAGTGCGATGCGCGCGGCCCTCGACCGCATCGAAACCGACGGCCATGTGGCGGGCCGCCCACGCATGATCCGGATCGAGAGGCTTTGATCATCGAGACTAAACCGCGCGCCTTCCTGAACGTCGAGCGCTCGGCCACCGGGCGGCGCTGGAAGGCGAGGCTTGAAGACCCGCGCATCGCGGAGGCGATTTCGCAGCGCCACGAATTGCCGGAAATCGTGGGCCGCGTGCTGGCGGCGCGCGGCGTTGGCGTTGATGAAGCGGAAGCCTTCCTCAACCCGACGATCCGCACGCTGATGCCGCAGCCCTCCGCCCTCAAGGACATGGAGAAGGGCTCCGCACGGCTCGCGGATGCGGTGATGGCGTCCGAGAAGATTGGGGTGATTGCGGATTATGACGTCGATGGCGTGACCTCCGCCGCGATCCTCACGCTGTTTCTGCGCGCTGTTGGATCCTCCTGCGCCGTGCATATTCCGGACCGGCTGACGGAAGGCTATGGCCCGTCCGAACGCGCTGTGGAGCAGCTGAAGGCGCAAGGGGCAGAAATCCTGGTGACGCTCGATTGCGGGGTGATGGCGCATGACCCGCTGGCGCGCGCGGCGGAGCTGGGGCTTACCACCATCATCGTCGATCACCACCAGGCGGGCGAAGTGCTGCCCGAGGCCCATGCGGTGATCAATCCGAACCGACAGGACGATGTGTCGGGCCTGGGCTATCTCTGCGCGGCAGGCGTCACCATGATCTTCATCGCGGCGGTGAACCGGCTGCTGCGCCAGCGGGGCTGGTATGGCGCGGAACGGCCTGAGCCCAACATGCTGCAATGGCTGGAGCTCGTGAGCCTGGGCACGGTGTGTGACGTGGTGCCGCTCAAGGGCCTGAACCGGGCCTATGTCACGCAAGGGCTCAAGATCATGGCCAGGCGCGAGAACTTAGGGGTTGCGGCGCTGGCCGATGTCTCCCGCCTGAAGCGGAAGCCCGATACCCATGCGCTGGGCTATCTGCTGGGACCGCGCATCAATGCCGCGGGGCGCATCGGCAATGCGGCGCTGGCGCTGACGCTGCTGACCACAAAGGACCGGGGCGAGGCGGCGCAGATTGCGCAGGAACTCGAGCGGCTGAACCGCGAGCGGCAGGAGATCGAGCTGGCCGTCGTCGACCAGGCCATGATCCAGGCGGATAACATGCTGGGGGAGGCGCGGCGCGGCACGGTTCTCGTGGTTTCGGGCAAGGGCTGGCACCCGGGTGTCGTCGGGCTTGCGGCGGCGCGGCTTAAGGAGCGGTTCCATCTGCCGAGCTTCGTGCTGGCGGAGGACGGGCAGGGGCGGCTTGCCTCGGGCTCCGGCCGGTCGATCCCCGGCGTCGATCTGGGGAGTGCGGTGCGCGAGGCGTTCGAATCGGGGCTGATCGTCAAGGGCGGCGGGCATGCCATGGCGGCGGGCCTGACGATCATGAAGGAGCGGCTGGGGGACCTCCGCGCCTTCATGGAGGAAAGGCTTGGCGCGCAAGTGGAGGCGGCCCAGGACCGGGCGCTGTCCATCGATGCGGCGCTGACGGCGGGTGCGGCGAGCCTGGAGCTGATCGAGCTTCTGGAGCAGGCGGGCCCCTATGGCACGGGGCACCCATCCCCCGTCTTCGCGTTTCCAGCGCACCGGGTGCTTTATGCCGATGCAGCGGGAAGCGACCATATCCGCTGCACAGTGGCCTCGGCCGATGGCAAGAGGCTGAAGGCCATCGCCTTCCGGTCCATGGGGACGGAGCTTGGCGAATTGCTCCTCTCCGAGCGCCAGATGCCGCTTCACATCGTGGGGCGGCTGACGGTTGACGACTGGTCCGGCGCGCGGGTTCCCTCCCTCCACATCGAGGATGCCGCACGCGTTTCGTGAGGCTTGCCAAGCCCTTCGAAGCCCCTTATAGAGCGGCCACTCAGATTGAGGCGCCCTTCGTCTATCGGTTAGGACGACAGCCTTTCACGTTGTAAAGACGGGTTCGACTCCCGTAGGGCGCGCCAATTCTGCTTGATCAGAGCTTCCCCTACGTGCAGACTTCAACCATCTGCAATCTGGCACCAGACTCAAGGGGGTAGAACCATGGCTCAGAACGATCGTCCATCTTTCAAGCTTGAGCGCCGGCGGCTGTTGACCGGCATGGCGGCCGCACTGGTGGCGCCTGCAGCGGGGCTTGGCATGCTCGCGACACCGGCGGAAGCAGCGTCCGGGCGGATCGAATTCCGCATCACCCGGGCGGGCTTCATCTTCGGTGTGGGCGGTGGCAGCGGCTCGCTGTTTTTTCAGGGGCAGCGTTACCGGCTGAGCATCGGCGGCGTGAGCTTCGGCGCCACGATTGGCGCGGCTTCGGCGGAATTCGTGGGCCGCGCGCGCAACCTGCGCCAGGCGCGGGATATTCAGGGGAATTACACTGCGGTTGGCGCAGGCCTTGCCGCCGCGGGCGGTGGCAGCGTGGCAAGGCTGCGCAATTCCCGCGGCGTTGAGCTTGAAGTTTCCGGCAAGCAGATCGGGCTGATGGCCTCAATCGACCTGAGCGGATTGCGGATCAGGCTTGCCAAGTAGCCCTTACCAGCGGACGCAGTTCCGGTAATAGCGGTTGTAGTAGCTGTTCCAGCGGCTGTTCGAGGTGATGAGCCCCGCGCTGCCGCCAATGAGCGCGCCACGGCCGGTGTTGCGGCCACGGTTGCGGTTGCCGCTGGCCACATTGCCGATGGCGGCACCGGTAAGAGCGCCTGCCGCCGTGGTGCGGCGGGCATGGCGATTGGCATAGCGCTGGGCCTGGGCGGAGCAATAGCGGCTGCGCTCCCCCGCAGTCCAGTTCCGGCCGGAATGCGCCTCGGCGGATTCACTGGTGGGCAGCCACCCGGCGGCGATCAGCAGCAGCATGAGCAGTGCGTTTCGAACAATCGGCTTCATTCTCTCTTCTCTTCCATTTAGCGTCTGGAGGATGAAAATTTACTCCATTTGACGTCTACTTGCAGTAGCGCAATGCGCCTGTTTGTGCTGGACGCCCGAAACTTTCCAAGCGGCAGGCCCCATCATGTGGTTTGCTCCGGCGTGTCGTTGCCCTGCGCGAAGGTCACCCGTTTGAACACCCTTGAAGACAGATCCTTCCTGCTTCTCGTTGCGCTGGCATCGATTGCCTTCGCGTGGCTTCTTTGGCCGCTCAGCGGGGCGATCTTGTGGGGTGTCGTGCTCGCAATCGTCTTCGCTCCCCTACAGCGTTATCTGGTGGCACGGCTTTGGCAGAGCGACGGCGCCGCGGCTCTCGCCACCATGCTGATCATCGTCTTCATTGTGGTGATTCCGCTGGGGATCGTCGCTGCAGCCCTCTTGCGTGAAGCGGCAGGCCTTTATGAAACGCTGCAGGCGGGGACGCTCGATTTCGGGCTCTATTTCCAGCAGGTCGCGGACGCGTTGCCACACTGGATGCGGGATCTGATGACCCGCTTCGACGTGGAAAGCCTCACTGCGGTTCAGCAACGGCTCGCAACCGGGTTGCGGGAGGGAAGCCAGTTCCTGGCCGTCCAGGTGCTCGGCATCGGCCAATGGACGGTGCAGTTCTTCGTCAATCTCGGCGTCATGATGTATCTTCTTTTCTTCCTGCTGCGCGATGGCGAAAGGCTGTTCGGGCGGATCAAGAAGACGGTGCCGCTGCAGCCGGACCTTCAGCTTGCCCTGATCGACAAGTTTGCAGCGGTCGTCCGCGCAACGGTGAAGGGAGACATTCTCGTCGCCATTCTGCAGGGGGGGCTGGGGGGTGTGATATTCTGGTTTCTCGGGATACATGCGCCGGTTCTCTGGGCTGTGCTGATGGCCTTCATGTCCCTGCTGCCCGCCATTGGCGCTGCCATCGTCTGGCTGCCTGTCGCCATCTATCTTCTTGCGGCGGGAAACATTTGGCAGGGGCTGTTGCTGATTGCTTTCGGCACCTTCGTGATCGGCCTGGTGGACAATGTGGCGCGGCCCATCCTCGTCGGCAAGGACACGAAGATGCCCGGCTATCTCGTGTTGATCTCGACGATCAGCGGACTCCAGCTATTCGGTCTCAACGGCCTTGTGCTGGGCCCGGTGATTGCCGCAACTTTCCTCACAGTCTGGGAAACATTCTCGGCATCACGAAACAGGCGATGAGTGATCCCTCAGCCCCATGCCGGGCCGCTCTTGACCAGCAACACTGAAAGACAAAGGCTCCAGCCAATGGAATTGAAATACGAATCCGCCCACAAGGAACTGCACTTCATCAACCGGTCCGGTTGGCTGCGTGCGGCTGTTCTGGGCGCCAATGACGGGGTCGTTTCGGTGTCTTCGCTGATCGTTGGCGTGGCTGCCGCCGATCCCTCGCCGGGAGCCATTCTCATTGCCGGATTTGCCGGACTTGCGGCAGGCGCAATGTCCATGGCGGCGGGCGAATACGTTTCGGTCAGCTCACAGTCCGATATCGAGACGGCTGACATCGCGCGCGAACGGCAGGCCCTGCAGGATACGCCCGACGCCGAAATGCGGGAACTCACGTCAATCTTCGTCTCCCGGGGATTGACCCCTGAAACGGCAGCCCTCGTCGCCCGGGAAATGACTGGCAACGACGCACTTCAGGCGCATGTGAGGGAGGAGCTGGGGCTGTCCCAAGCGCATGCCGCGAAGCCGCTGCAGGCCGCATTTGCGTCAGGCCTCACATTCACGATTGCGGCTGCCGTTCCGCTCGCGGCGGCCGTCCTGGCGCCTCAAGCGCACATTATCGCTGTTGTGGTTGCCGTGACACTTGCCGTTCTCGCGGGGCTGGGGGCGCTGGGTGCCTACGCAGGCGGTGCAAAGATCTTGCCGGCAACGCTGCGTGTTCTCTTCTGGGGCGCTGCAGCCATGGCAATTACAGCTGGCGTAGGCTGGTTCTTCGGCGTCAAGGCGTAACCCAGCAAGGGCTTTACGCGAGACCAATATCGCGTGGAACGGACCTCTCCCTCAATTTCTTGGGGGAGAGGAGGAGACCGGCGGAATCTGGAGGCCCAGCGCGGTGATGCGCCAATCGCAAGAGATCATGGCTCTCCCGCGCGAGGGCCGTAGAGCATCGAGCGGTCAGTTGAGATCACCGTAAGATCTATGCTTCATTCGTTCCGTCACCCCAGCGAAGGCTAGGGTCCCGCTTTGTATCAGCATTTACGACAAAGAAAGCGGGATGCCAGCCTTCGCTGGCATGACGGAGCGAGTTGAGAGGTGATCTCACTTGAACGCGCGCCGCTCTAGTGATTGGCGCCGCCGCCTGCATCCTGCAGGGTGCGGAGCACGGCATCCAGATTGAAGGAGGCAGGCTTCTGGCGGGGCGGGAACTTCTGGAAGTTCGCAATCTGCTGGGAGACGGCGGCCTGCATCGCATAGACGATATAGGCGTGGCTGATGACCCAGTCCCAATAGGTGTTCGAGTTCTCGTCGGCGCGTTCGAATGGATCCCGCCTCAGGTGGAACATCTTGGGCGCGCGCAGATGGATGAAGGGTTCGAACCAGCATTGCAGTGTCTTGGCGCGCTGCTCCATCAGCACCACTTTCCAGTCCTGCATGCGGATTGCGAGAATGTCTCCGTCATCGCTGATGTAGAAGAAGTTCTCGCGCGGGCTCTCCTTCACTTCACCCGTGAGGTAGGGGAGCATGTTGAAGCCATCGAGATGGACCTTGTAGGTCATGTTCCCGATCTTGTGGCCTGCGAGCAGCTTCTCCTTGATGTCAGGCTCGCCGGCGGCGGCCAAGAAGGTGGTCAGGCAGTCCTGATGGGAGACGATGCCGTTCACCACGGTTCCCGCCTTGATGCGCGCGGGCCAGCGGATGAAGGTTGGCACACGCCAGCCGCCTTCCCAATTGGTGTTCTTCTCGGAGCGGAACGGCGTGATGCCGGCATCCGGCCAGGTGTTGTAGTGAACGCCGTTGTCGGTTGAATACATCACGATCGTGTCTTCGGCGATGCCGAGCGCGTCCAGCTGGTCCAGCATGCGGCCGATGTTTTCATCGTGCGCCACCATCACGTCATTGTAGTCACCCTGGCCGCTCTTGCCCTTGTGCTTTTCCGCGCAATGGGTGCGGAAATGCATGGAGGTGGTGTTGTACCAGACGAAGAAGGGCTCATCGGCCTTGTGCGCATCGTTTATGAAGCGCAGCGCATGCTCGGTCACTTCATCGTCAATGGTTTCCATGCGCTTCTTGGTGAGGGGGCCCGTATCCTCGATCTTCTGGCCGCCCTTGCCGTCCGCCCAGCAATGGAGAACGCCGCGGGGGCCGAAATTCTTCTTGAACTCGGGGTTCTTCGGATAGTCCGGATCCTCGGGCTCTTCCTCGGCGTTGAGGTGATAGAGATTGCCGAAGAACTCATCAAAGCCGTGCACCGTGGGCAGGAACTTGTCCTTGTCACCCAGATGGTTCTTGCCGAACTGGCCGGTGCGGTAGCCAAGCGGCTTCAGCAGTTCTGCGATGGTCGGGTCTTCGGGCTGCAGGCCCACATCGGCACCCGGCATGCCGACCTTGGTGAGGCCGGTGCGGATCGGGTTCTGGCCGGTGAGGAAGGCCGCGCGGCCCGCCGTGCAGCTCTGCTGGCCATAGTAATCGGTGAAGGCCACACCCTCATTGGCGACACGGTCAATATTGGGCGTGCGGTAGCCCATCTGGCCGCGGCTGTTGTAGCTGATGTTCCACCAGCCGATATCGTCTCCCCACAGCACGAGGATGTTCGGCCTCTTTGGCTTGGTCATGTCAGTCGTCTCCCAATGGTTTCAGTTTTTCGTTTGGTGGTTCAGATCAGGCGCAGCAGAACGGTGAAGAAGGCAAATATTCCCACGAGCATGAGGACCAGAATGACGGCGATGATGGGCGAGCTGCGGCCCTCCTTCTTCATGCCGGCGATCTTGGCGTAGTCCGCACTCCACAAATAATTGATGGTCCAGCGGTATTCCCACAGCGCGATGACGAGCGACGCGACACCGCAGAAGATGAGCGACAAGCCCAAATAGCGGGGTGCTGAGGGGAATTGCGGCGGCGCGGTTCCCGGCATCTGCTGCAGCCGGTCGAAGAACTGGACGATGGTGAAGCCGAAGGCGATGAGGGAGACCGCGGTGCGCACCCAGGCCATGATGGTGCGCTCCACCGCCAGCCTGGTGCGGATCCATGCAAAATGCGTTTCCGCCACGGTACGGACGGTGAAGCGCCCGGTTTCGCCGGTTTCCTGATCGTCACTCATCCGGTGTGCCCTTGGGAGTGGCGGCGCCACCGCTCCGCCAGCCGCGCAAAGGGGCCGCGCAGCAGCAGGTAGGGAAGGAAGGCGAGCAGCACCGCCACGATAGCCGCCTCGCCAGGGTAGAAGCTGTTGAACTCGATCAGCTGATAGGCGACGTCCATCGCCAGGCCCAGAAGGAGGACGCGCGCCGTGGCGATCACCCCATCGTAAAGCCCATCACCGCTGTGGGCCGGATCACGCGCGAGCGACCAGAAGTAAGGGGCCGCACCCGCCTTCGCATCCTTGTAGCCATCGATGGCGGCGAGGATCGAGGCCATGACCGGCTGCAGGATGAAGCGGAACGTCATGGGACCGCCCGGCCTGTCCAGGATGCTTTGCAGGAGGCGTGCCCTGACACTGGCGTTGAACCCATGCCAGACAAGGCCTGCGACTGCGAAGCCGATGATGAGGACGATCGCCAGCCGCGCCAGCAGGACCTGATTTCGGGTGGCTGTGCGTGCCAAGCTCAGGGCCCCCCACTGCGGATGATGCAGCGGAAGCCCACATGGCTCATCGAGGTATCGACCGGCTGGGCGTGGCGGGCGGCGGGGCGGTAGCGCCGGCAGTAATTTGGCGCGCAAAGATGTGACCCGCCCTTCACCACCTTGCGCGGAATCCTGAACTGCGGCTGCTGCGGATCATAGCTCGCCTGCTCGCTGCCGCCGCGCGGGTTCGAGGGGATGCAGCAGCTCTTCTGCGCCTGCTCATGCTGGGGGGCATACCAGTCCACCGTCCATTCCCAGACATTGCCGATCATGTCGAACAGGCCATACGGATTGGCCGGATAACTCCCCACGGGTGAGGTGCGCGTGTAACCATCCTCGGCGAGGTTCTGATAGGGGAAATGGCCCTGCCAGGTGTTGGCCATATGCTGGCCGCCCGGCACCAGTTCGCTGCCCCAGGCGAATTCCTGCGATTCGAGGCC